>JABDPF010000029.1 GCA_013042915.1 Lysobacterales bacterium | reverse complement strand
CACGATACCGCCATGACAGGTTGCATGGAAGACCGGCGAAAGCCGGGGCCAGGCTGGCCGAGCTACTTTGTCCCCATAACCACTAGCAGATCCGGGGCAGCGGATCTTCTTCGAGGTCGTCGAGCATACGCTCGCCCGCCAGTTCGGTTTCGAGCACGGTTCTCGGT
Organism: Lysobacterales bacterium; assembly: GCA_013042915.1. Taxonomy (GTDB): domain Bacteria; phylum Pseudomonadota; class Gammaproteobacteria; order Xanthomonadales; family SZUA-36; genus JABDPF01. Next base: position 58,555 of record JABDPF010000029.1, on the reverse strand, counting down.
GCGCCCGCCTCGATCGAACCGATAATCGCCGCGCCCTCGCCCTCCGGCAGGGATTGCCAATCGGCCAGAAGATCCGAGGCCTCGTCCGCGGCGACAACCGCGACGCAGCGGCCCTCGCAGGCCAGGTAGTACGGGTCGTAGCCGAGCATCTCGCACACCATGCTGACCGGGTCGCGCACCGGCACATCGGTTTCCCTCAACCGCAGGGTCCGACCCGTCTGCCGGGTGATCTCGTAGCAAACGCCGGCCAGGCCCGCCCGCGTGGGATCACGCATGAAGCGCAATCCGTCGTGCGCCATCGCGCGGCGTGCGAGCCTGATCACGTTGCCGCAGTCGGAACGGACGTCACCTCTGATCTCGAAGTCCTGCCTGGCCAGCAGCACTGAAATGCCGTGATCTCCAATCGGACCGCTGACCAGCAGGGCATCGCCCGGCTCGATCCGGTGCATGCCGAGGTCGAGCCCCGGTGGGCGTGAACCCACGCCGGTCGTGGCCAGGTACAGTCCGCCTCCCTCGCCGCGCGGAAGTACCTTCGTGTCGCCCGCGACGACCTGGACCCCCGCTTCGCGCGCCGCCCGGCCCAGGCTGGCGACGATCCGGTCCAGCGTTTCGATTTCGAGGCCTTCCTCGATAAAGGCATTGAGCGAGAGATAGCGCGGCGTTGCGCCGGACACGGCCAGGTCGTTAACGGTGCCGTTGACCGCCAGCGAACCGATATCTCCACCCGGAAATTCGAGTGGCTGCACGATGAACCCGTCGGTGGTCATGAACACATCGCCCTCGTCCACCGCGATCGGGGCCGCATCCAGCGTGACGTCCAGCCCGTCGGCTCGTTCCGGATCGGAAAGATGGCGAGCGAAAATCTCGGCGATCAGTTCGCGCATGTAGCGCCCGCCGTTACCGTGGGCCAGGCCTATGTATTTTTCTTCCATACGTGATCTCTCTATCCGCTGCGGGCGCCATCTGCCGCGGCCGTCTAACGGTTCTGCCGTGCCGCCGCCTCGATGACCTGTCCAAAACACAGACCGCCGTCATTGGCCGGTATGTTCTCATGCAGGCGAACCTCGAAACCCGCGGCTTCCAATCGGTCCGTCGCCCGTTCGACCAGCAGACGGTTCTGGAACACCCCGCCGCTGAGGCCGACGGCCTCGAACCCGCAGCGCGCCCTGACGGCCTTTGCCTGGTCGACGATGGTTCTCGCCATGGTCTCGTGAAAAACGCTGGCCCGGTGTTCGGCCGCGGCCCTCTTGTCCTGCAGGATCGCAAGCAGCGGAGACCAGTCTGCGCGCAGCACGCCACGCCGGTCGGGCTCGAGGGGTAGCGCAACCGACGATTCAGTCGCCCGGCTGACCTGCTCGAGCTCCATCGGTCCCTGGCCCTCGAAACTGGCCATCGTGCGTCCCAGCACCAGGGCGGCCGCCGCATCGAACAGCCGGCCCACCGCGGAGGTTTGAAACGTGTTGAGCTCCTTTTGCCAGGCCTGGAACGCCAGTTCCACGGCGCCATCGGCCATGCCCAGGTTCACCTCGGCGTTCTCGGCCCACAGCAGAGCGGCTGCCGACCGCCAGGGCTCCCGGCCTGCCCTGTCGCCCCCGATGAGGCGAAACGGCCGGAAACTGGCCACTCGACGCCAGCGGCCGGGACCGCCATGCAATGCCTCGCCGCCCCAGAGGTCCCCGTCGCTGCCAAACCCCACGCCGTCCCAGGTAAAGACGAGCCAGTCCCGGACCTCGGGGTGCTCTCCGGCAAGCGAGGAGGCGTGTGCGGCATGGTGCTGAACCTGAACGACCGGCAAACCGGACTCCAGGGCCCATCGCGTGCTCGCGTAGCCAGGGTGCAGGTCGCATGCAATTTGGTTATATTTTACTTGATATAAATCTTTTAAATTATTGATTACAAGTCTAAATATATCATTACTTCTTGGGCTATCGAGGTCGCCCACGTGGGGCGACAGTACGACACGCTTGCCCCATGCAAGGGCAACCGTGTTTTTCATATGACCGCCCGTGGCCAGCAAGGGCTGCTTCAGCTCGATGGGCAATGGTCGCTCGAGGGGCGCCATGCCGCGGCCCAGCCGGATGATGCGCGCCTTGCCGGCTGTCGGCCGCACGACCGGGTCGTCCGCGGGACGTACGATGGGGCGGTCGTGATGCAGAAAGCCGTCGGCCACGCCGGCCAGTCGCTCACGGGCTTCGTCGTTGTCCGTGATGACCGGCTCGCCACTCACATTTCCGGATGTCGCCACGATCGGGCGACCGAAGCGGGCCAGGAGTTCGTGGTGCAGCGGGCTGTAGGGCAGGAAAGCGCCCAGTTCGCGCAGCTCGGGCGCAAGGGCGGAGCTGAGCGGTTCCGTGACCTCCGCCCCACGCATCGCAACCAGAACAATCGGTCGTGCCGGATCGAGGAGGGCTTTTTCGGTCGTGTCGTCCAGCTTCAGATAGTCACGGAGGGTCGCGAGGCCGTCGTGACCGGTCATGGGAAACATCACGGCCAGCGGCTTGTCGGGCCGGCGCTTGCGTGCGCGCAGACGCTGAACCGCCCGCTCATTGCACGCATCGCAGACCAGGTGATAACCGCCGACTCCCTTGATGGCCAGGATGAGTCCGTCTTGCAGCGAGCGGACCGCCTGGTCCAAAGGCTCGGCCGACACCAGAGCTCGCTCCTGCTCGAATTCCAGGCTCGGCCCGCAGACCGCGCAGGCCAACGGCTGGGCGTGAAACCGCCGGTCAGCCGGATTTTCATATTCGTCGCGGCAGTCGTTGCACAGCGGAAAACCGGCCATCGAGGTATTCGGGCGGTCATAGGGCATCGCGGTGATCAAGGTGTAGCGCGGACCGCATTGCGTGCAGTTGATGAAGGGATAGCCGAACCGGCGCTGTTCAGGGGAGGTCAATTCTGCGAGGCAATCGCCGCAGGTGAACAGGTCCGGTGGCACGTGGATCTCGGCCTCGGTTGCCGACTCACTGGACAGTATCGAGAACCCGTCCAGCCCCTCGACCGGGACCCCCTCGCTCGAATTCAACACGGGACGGGCCAGCGGCGGCGCGTCGTGCTGGAGGTCGTGCTCGAGGCGATCGAGCGCGTCGCCGGGGCCTTCGACGTGCACGAACACCTTGCCTGCACCGTTCAGCACCGTACCGGCCAGGCCCAACTCGATCGCGCGGTTGTAGACAAATGGCCGGTAACCCACGCCCTGGACGCGGCCGGTGATAACGAGCTTTCGGGCGTGCAGGTCCATCGGTCAGTGACCGCTTTCGAGGGATGGAAGATTCACGTCAGTCCCTCACCCCCGACGCCCACCAGATCCGGCAGGCGCCCTCGTCGGACACCATGCACGGCCCGATCGGCTTGCGCGGGGTACAGGCCTTGCCGTAGAGGTCGCATTCGTTGGGATAGATTTTGCCCAGCACCACGCGGGCGCAATCGCAACCGGGCGGCATCTCCCCTGCCCGCTTGCGATCCTCGTCCGGCTCGATGCCGAAGCGCAGGCGCGCATCGAGCGACCCGCATTCGGCGCTCAGCGCGAAACCGGACGATGGAATGATGCCGATACCGCGCCAGTTGGCGTCCACGACATCCATTACCCGCTCCAATGTCTGCCGTGCAGTGGGGTTGCCGCCGGGGCGGACCAGCTGGGGATAGCAATTGTCGAGAAACGGGCGCTTCTCGATAACCTGCCGCAGCACCGAGTACATCGCGGCCAGCAGGCTCTCCGGCGTAAAGCCCGCTACCGCTGCGGGAATCCCGTGTCGTTCTGATACGAACGTCCATTCCTCGGGCCCCATCACGGTGGAGACATGGCCCGGCGCGATCAAAGCGTCGAAGCCGGGGGTGCCGCTATCGAGCAACATTGCGACGGCGGGCCAGGTCAGGCGCCCGGAAAGCAGGATGCTGAGATTGGATGGAAGATCGGCTTCCAGGCCCTGGGCGACCAGGGCAGCGACGGGTGCGACCGTGGTTTCGAACCCGGCTGCAAAAAACACGACCTCGTGCCCCGGGTTGTCACGGGCGATCGGCAACACCTCTTCGGGTGACGACAACGGCCGCACATCGCCGCCGGCCGCGCGTGCCTGCTCGAGGGAACGCGGTTCGGACTTCGGGGCATTGCAGGGCACGCGCAGCATGTCACCAAACGCCGCGACGATCACGTCCTGGCGCCTTGCCAGCTGTATCGCAGCGTACAGGTCCTCTTCGGGGCACACGCACACCGGACAGCCGGGCCCGGGGATCAACTCGACCTGGTCCGGCAACGCGCCGCGAAGGCCCGCCATCGTGATCGACCGTTCATGCCCGCCACAGACATTCATCACCCGGATGGTTCCGGGCAAGGGCAGCGCACGAATGCGCGCCAGCCAACCGCGGGCGTCGGTCATGGAATCAGGGACCGCTGTGCAAGGTGGCGCCCTCGGGCTGGACCCGGGGGTTCATCACCCGCCCCTCCCCGAGCGCGATCACCGATTCGCGCAACCAGTCGAACCAGGGGCCAAGGCTGTCGGGACGTTTTACGGAAAGCGTCAGCACCGGGGCCGCGTTGGCCAATTCGCGCACGTGGCGCTCGGCGCGGTTCGTATCGAAATCGTCGATCATTTCCAGAAAATCGCTTTTGCTGAGCAACACCAGGTCTGCCGCCCGAAACATCACCGGGTACTTGGCCGGCTTGTCGTCACCCTCCGTGACCGACAACAGGGTTACGTTGGCATGGTGACCCAAATCGAAGCTGGCGGGGCACACCAGGTTGCCGACGTTTTCAATGAACAGGACATCGATGTCGTCCAGTGCCATGTCGTGCAGGGCGTCGTGAACCATGTGCGCGTCCAGGTGGCAGGCCTGCCCGGTAGTGATCTGAACGGCCGGCACGCCCCTGGCGCGAATGCGTTCGGCGTCGTTCTCGGTCTCCAGGTCACCCTCTATGACCGCCATCGACAACTCGTTTCCCAGCGCCTCGATCGTCGCCTCGAGCAGGCTGGTCTTGCCGGAACCCGGCGAAGACATCAAGTTGACCGCCAGGACGCCATGGCGCTCGAAGTGCTCGCGGTTGTGGGCCGCCACGTGGTCGTTTTCCTGCAGCAGGTTGGTGAGCACGTCCACGGTTTTCTTGTCCACGAGGTGCGCGTTGCCGGGGGTTACATTGCAGCCGCAAGTGTCACACATTGTTTATTACTCCGCTCAGTAGCCATGTAGGAGCGACGGGAGCCGCGAGCACTTTTCGATCGCGACTTACGTCGCTCCTACAGGGAAGTTTCGAGGTCGAGGCTCAGCAGCAGCAGCTCCTCGCCTTCCGTCACGTCAACCTGCCATTCGCCGCAGTCGGGGCAAAGCAGGCGATTGACCGCGGCTTCGCCGGCGCCACCGCAGAGACGGCAGCGCACCTTGATCGAGCCCTGCGACAGCTCAAGTTCCGCGAGCGCGGCCACCGTGCCCTCCCGGGCGATGGTGAACGCGTGCCGAAGCAATTCGGGTTCGATGCCGGAAAGCGGACCGACCTTCAACACGATACGGTCCACCGAGGTGGCCGCGTTTTCCGCCGCGATCCGCTCCACCTGCCGTATCAAGCCCTGGCAGACGGACAGTTCATGCACTTGCGTTGGCCTCGTCTTCCAGCGCCAGTATCTCGTCAAACAGTTCCCAGGCGGTCTGCGCGTCTTCCTCGCTCATCTTCTGGATGGCGTTGCCGACATGGATCATGACCATGTCGCCCACCTGCACGTTTTCGTGCTGCAGAAGAAAGAGGTTGGCCTTGCGCTCTATGCCTCGAGCTTCGCAACGGGCCGTGAAACCGTCGATCTCAACGATGCGCATGGGGACGCCGAGACACATGTTCGGGATGCTCCTTTCGCGACTCACGTCGCATTTGACGATAATAATTAATGCATTGAGTGGAATTTTATTAGTCCGCCAGGCGGGCCGCTTGATGTGGGTCAATCCTCCCGTGACTAAGGGTCTGCCCCTATTGCAAAACGTCCTTTATTAAGGTCTTATTAATATATAAATAATCTAATTTAAGGTCTGTCCCGATGGATACCGCCGTACCGGTCGAAAACGTGCTCGTCATGGGTGTGGGCAACACCCTGATGCAGGACGACGGCGTCGGCATCGAAGTCACCCGGGCATTGACCGAGAACTCGGACCGACACCCTTCCCTGCGCATCGTCGATGGAGGCACCATCGGCCTGGCCCTGTTGCCTGAAATCGAGGACGCCGACGCCGTGATCGTCGTCGACGCGTCCGAACTTGGCGCCCCGCCGGGCACCTTGCAGCTTTTCCACAACGAAGAAATCGACGCGCTGCTCTCGGGCAAGCGCCGAACCGTTCACGAAGTCGCCCTGCTCGACCTGTTCGCCGCCGCCGCGATTGGCGGCCGACTGCCGGCCCGCCGCACCCTGGTCGCGATCCAGCCGGGCTGCACTGACTGGGGAAGCGGATGTACCGGGCCCGTGCGCGAGGCGACGCTGCGGGCATGCACATTGATTGAAGACCTCGTGCACGACTGGACCCAAACCGGGGTGGCTGCTTGATGACAAACGCCGCCGCACCCTGCCAGACCGAGAACGTGACCGGTATGGCGCGTTCCGTGCTGTCCGAAATATCAGGGATGCTGCAGGCCCTGGCAAACAACGAAACGGCAGGATCCGTCGACCTGCGCAGCCTCCCCCTGACCCAGGCTGATCGCCGGCAACTCGAGGACGCGCTCGGCCGCGGCGAAGTGGCCGTCGAACTGGAATTGGCGGGCCGGTCCAGCATCTGGGAAACCCGGTATGCGGGCGTGTGGTGGATTCGGCATCGCGGCGCCCAGGAAAAAGTCTCCTCGGAAGAAATTTCCGTGTGCCGCGTACCCGACATCCTCACATCACAGCCGGCTGATATCACGGCGGCCGCCCTGCGCCTTCAGCAGGAGCTTTCGCAAAACCCCTCAATCCACCCGGAGGCCTCTGATGGCTGACAACAACCGAAATTCGCAACTGCATGGCAAACCGGTGTCGCGGACACTGGGCGAAGCGCTAGCGGAACGCGGCGTCTCACGACGCAGCTTCCTGAAGTTCGCGTCGTACACGGCATCGATACTGGCCCTGCCGCCCACCGCCGCGACCGCTATTGCAGAGGGCCTGGCCACGGCCCGGCGCCAGTCGGTGATATGGCTTTCCTTCCAGGAATGCACGGGCTGCACGGAATCGATCACGCGCGCCTCGTCACCGTCTATCGAAGACCTGATCTTCGATTTCATCTCGCTGGACTACCATCACACGCTGCAGAATGCCGCCGGCGACGCCGCCGAACACGCGCGCATGCAGGCGATGGAGGAAAACAAGGGCGAATACCTGGTGGTCGTGGACGGTTCGATACCCGCCGGGAACAACGGTTACTCGACGATCGCCGGCATGTCGAACGTGGAGATGTTCGAGGAGACCGCCGAGCATGCCAAGGCCGTGATCGCGGTTGGAACCTGCGCCGCGTTCGGCGGCATTCCGGCAGCGCGTCCGAATCCCACGGGCGCCGTGCCGGTATCGGAACTGACCGACAAGCCGGTCATCAACATTTCCGGCTGCCCGCCGATCCCCGAGGCAATGACGGGGACCATCGCCTACCTGCTCTCCTTCGCGGGCATTCCGGAACTGGACCACCTCGGGCGGCCCCAGGCGTTCTTCGGCGAGGCCATCCACGACCGCTGCTATCGCCGGCCGTTTTATGAGAAAGGCATGTTCGCCAAGTCCTTTGACGACCAGGGCGCCCGCCAAGGCTGGTGCCTGTACGAGGTCGGCTGCAAGGGCCCTGTCACCTACAACGCCTGCGCCACCCTGAAATGGAACCAGGGCGTCAGTTTCCCGATCCAGTCGGGCCATGGCTGCCTCGGTTGCTCCGAGCCCGGCTTCTGGGACTTCGGCGGGTTTTACAAACCGCTGGCGACCGGCAAGGACGATACGCTCAAATACGCCGCGGGAGCGGCCGTCGCGGGTGCGGCTATCGGCGCCGCTTCCGCCGTGTCCGTTCGCAGCAAACGCAAGAAACTGCTGGAGGCCAACGCGGCACCCCAGGCGATCAAAGAGGAGGCCGAATAATGGAACTTCTAGAATTTGCTCGCGGCCCGGCGCTGATGTTTTCGATCACGGTATTCATCGCTGGTGTGTTGTTCCGGATTTTTTCCCTGCTGTTCATGTGGCGCACCAAGGACACGTCCGCGGCGCACCCCGGGCAAAAACCGGAGATCATGGCGGCATTGAGCGACATCCTGCGGCGCATGTGGCCGCTGGCGACGTATCGACAACGCTCGCTGTTCCAGTGGATCAACGGTTACGTGTTCCACATCGGGCTGTTCATCGTCGTGTTTTTCCTGTTGCCGCACATCCTGTTCATCAACGACCTGACCGGGCTTTCCTGGGGGCACCTGCCGAACAACCTGGTGTACGCGATCAGCATCGTGACCCTGATTTCGCTGATTGCCGCGCTGATCATGCGGGCATCCAACCCACCGCAGCGCCTGATCTCGACCTTCGACGATTACTTCAGCTGGCTGGTGACGTTCCTGCCGGTGCTGTCCGGCATCGTCGCCACCATGCACATCGGCGCCCGCTACGAAACCCTGCTGGCCCTGCACATACTCAGCGTGTGCCTGCTGCTGATTTACATCCCGTTCGGCAAGCTGATGCACTTCTTCCTGGTGTTCATTACCCGGGGCCAGACCGGCGCGCACATCGCACACCGCCGGCGCACCACCGTACTCAAAGGAGAATGACCCATGGCCAGAGTCGTAGTTGACCCGATCACCCGCATCGAGGGGCACCTCCGGATCGAGGCGGAGCGTTCCAGCGACGGGCAGATCACCAGCGCCTGGAGTTCCGGCACCATGGTGCGCGGCATCGAACTGATTTTGCAGGGCCGCGACCCACGGGACGCGTGGGCCTTTGCCCAGCGCATCTGCGGCGTGTGCACCCTGGTGCACGGCATCGCCTCGGTACGCGCCGTGGAAGACGCGCTGGGCTACAAGATTCCGCCCAATGCACAGCTGATCCGCAACCTGATGATCGCCGCGCAGTACGTGCACGACCACGTGATGCATTTCTACCACCTGCACGCGCTCGACTGGGTCGACGTGGTGTCCGCACTGTCGGCCGACCCGAAAGCCACCTCCGAGCTGGCGCAGTCGCTGTCGGGCTACGCCAGGTCCAGCCCGGGTTATTTCAGCGACACACAGAAAAAACTGAAGGACTTCGTCGAGGCAGGCCAGCTGGGCATCTTCGCGAACGGCTATTACGGTCACCCGGCTTATAAGCTTCCGCCTGAAGCCAACCTGATGGCGGTGGCGCATTACCTGGACGCCCTGCAGTGGCAGCGCGACGTGGTGCAGATCCACACGATCTTCGGCGGCAAGAATCCCCATCCGAATTTCCTGGTGGGCGGCATGCCCTCGCCGATCAGCAACGATCCCTCGTCGATGACGGGCGGCGCCGCGGCCACGGCGACAAACATCGTCACGCTGGGCCAGGTGCGCGACATCATCAAGCGGATGCGCGCCTTCGTCGACCAGGTCTACGTGCCCGACACCCTGGCGGTGGCGTCTTTCTATAAGGACTGGTTCCGGCGCGGAGAGGGTTTGGGTAATTTCATGACCTACGGCGACTTCCCCGAAGCCGGCCTCGACGATCCGTCGAGCTGGATGATTCCCTCCGGTGTGATCCTCGACCGCGACCTTTCCACGATCCACGAATTCGACCCCTACGACCCGGGCCAGGTGCAGGAATTCATCGGCCACTCCTGGTACGACTACGAAGGCGGTAAGAACGTCGGTTTGCACCCGCACGCGGGCGAGACCAACCTCAACTACACCGGCCCCGAGCCCCCGTACACCCACCTTGACGTCGAGGGCAGCTATTCCTGGCTCAAAGCGCCGCGCTGGAAAGGCCACGCGATGGAAGTGGGTCCGCTGGCGCGGGTGCTGATGCTGTACGCCTCCGGCCACGAACCCACCCAGGATATCGCCAACATGGCGCTGTCAAAGCTGGAACTGCCGCTGGATGCCATGTTCTCCACGCTGGGGCGCACCGCGGCCCGCACGCTGGAAACGAAGATCATTGCTGACCAGATGAACGTCTGGCTCGACAACCTGGTCGACAACATCAAGGGCGGCGACCTGGCCGTGCACAACGAAGAACTGTGGGATCCCTCGACCTGGCCCAAGGAAGCCAAGGGCGTGGGCCTGATGGAAGCGCCGCGCGGCGGCCTGGCCCACTACATCGTGATAAAGGACGGCAAGATCGACAACTACCAGGCCGTGGTGCCCAGCACCTGGAACGCCGGCCCGCGCGATCCGTCGGGTCAGCCGGGCGCCTACGAAGCGGCGTTGATGGACAATCATGCCCTGGAGATCGAGGACCAGCCGCTGGAGATCCTTCGAACCATTCACAGCTTCGATCCCTGCATCGCCTGCGCGGTGCACGTGAACGATCCCGATGGTGAAGAACTGGTACAGGTGAAGGTGACGTAAACGAAGACCGCTCCGGCTGAAAACGGAATCGGATCAATCGAAATGGAACGAATGCCATGACAGATCAAACGACAGCACGAAATGATGCCCAGGCCGCAGCCGATCGCTTCCTGGCGCTCAACAGCGGCAACCTGGCCTCCTACCTGGAGTCCTGCGTGCGCTGCGGGCTCTGCGCGACCGCCTGCCACTTTTACGAGGTGACGGGGGATCCCAAGTACACGCCGGCCTACAAGCTGTTCCCGATGGCCCGCGCCCACAAGAAGAACTCCTGGCCCTGGCGCTGGTTCGGCGGAGCCAAGATCACCGAGGCGGAACTCCAGGAATGGGAGGAACTCCTGTTCGATTCCTGCACGATGTGCGGACGCTGCACCCAGGTGTGCCCGATGGGCATCGACATCGCGTCGATCGTCAGCGCCTCGCGCTCGGCGTTCGCAGCCGCCGGGCGTGGCCCCGAGGACTTCATGCAGGCCGCAGAAAACGTGCGCGAAAAGGGCAGCCCGCTCGGTATGACACCCTCGGTGTTCGACGGCCGCGTGGAATGGCTGGAAGACGACTACGAAGTCGACCTGCCGATGGACAAGGAAGGTTCCGACATCCTGCTCACGGTCTCCTCGATCGAGATGATGAAATATCCGAAATCGATCATCGCGATGGCGCGCCTGCTCAACCACGCCGGGGTCAACTGGACGTTCAGCAGCACCGGTTACGAAGCCACCAACTTCGGCTTCCTGGCCGGCAAGCCGGACATCGCCAAGCTGGCGCTCGAGCGCATCGTCAATGCAGCCGAGGAACTCGGCGCCAAGACCGTCGTGATACCCGAATGCGGCCACGCGTACGGGGCGCTGCGCTGGTCCGGGGCCAACATCCTCGGGCGCGCCCTGCCCTTCGAGGTGCTCCACATCACCGAGCTGTTGTCCAGGCTCAAAGCCGACGGCAAACTCAAATTCCGCCCCATCGAAGGTTCGATCACGTACCACGATCCCTGCCAGATCTCGCGGCGCGGTGGTGCAACCCACCTTGCCCGCTTTCTGCTGGACGACGCCGAGGACTTCCGCGAGATGACGCCTACGGGCGACGAGAACTGGTGCTGCGGCGGAGGCGGTGGCGTGCAGGCAATGGAGCGAGCAGCCGACCTGCGGCACAAGGTTTTCCAGATCAAGATGAAGCAGGTGGAGGACACCGGCGCCCAGATGATGGTCTCGTCCTGCGCCAACTGCCGGCTTACCATGGACGGCAGCAAGGACTACTGGAAGTGGGATCGCGAACTGGAGAGCCTGGCCGAGTTGCTGGTCGAGTACCTGGTGGACGACGACGGCGAGCCCGTCGAGTGGGATGATTGACGCCCGGCACGATTGACACATGCGGGGCCGGGCCGCCTCATCCGTGCCGCCACTCTTCCCCGTCCGGCGGAAACAGCCCCAACGCCTCGCCTTCGGTGTGCACGCCCAGGCCGGTAACCGTGCGATTTGCATAGGCGAAATACGCGGCCACCTGGTTGACCTCGAAGATCTCGCCGTCGCCATAGCCTGCTTCTCGCATCGGCGTAAGATCAGCCACAACAACGAAACCCGGCGCGATGGTCAACTTTCGCGCGTACTCCAACGCCGCCTGTTCGGCATCGCTGAACGGTTCGCCCGGATGATCGCGGTGCAGTTGTTCGAGGCAGCCTTCATACTTTTCCGTGTCGCCGGACATTTGTCGCTTCATGCCCGCCGCATGATGGCGCGCGCAGTAGCTGCAGTCGTTGAGCAGGCTGACCAGCACGCCGATGGCCTCCAGGAACCACTTCGGCAGATCATTGCGGGGATGATGCAGCACGGACTTGTAAAGCGCCATGTGCCCCTCGAGCGTGTGCGGCCGCAGACTGTGGATTTGGAGCACGTTGTCGACCTGCCCGCCCGGGCCGGTCACGCGATCGTAAATCCGCCTGAGCCGCCCTTCAGCCTCGTCGGGATGAATGACCTCGATGTACGGCATGGCTCGGATCCTCCTGGAGCGCCATGAAAGCAGCGTAAACCGCTCCCGTTAAGCATTTCGCTATATCATACGGTGATGCGAATAACGCTTCTCGGCTTTTTATTGCTCACCACGATGACAGCAGGCAGTGCAGCAAACGATACGCAACGCCTGCGTATCGCCACCTTCAACATTGCGATGGGTTTCGAGGCGGCCGGCGAGATGTCGGCAGCGCTGCAGTCGGCGCAGCACGAGCGCCTGCGGCTCGTGGCCGCCGTTTTGCAGCGCGTCCGTCCCGACATCGTGCTGCTCAACGAGTTCGATTACGACCCGTCGATCGACGCCGCGGCCCGGTTCAACGAACACTTCCTCGCAACAAGCCAGGAGGGGCGCGATCCGATTGCCTACGAGCATTCTTATCGCGCAGAGGTCAATACCGGTATCGACAGCGGGCTGGACCTGGACGGCGACGGCAAAACCGGCGGACCCGGCGACGCCTGGGGCTTTGGCCATTTCCCCGGCCAGTACGGCATGCTGGTGCTGACGCGCCATCCGATCGATCGAAGGAAAAGCCGCACGTTCCGTCACTTCCGATGGTCCGCCATGCCCGGAGCGGCGCGACCCCCCAACCCGGACGGCAGCGCGTTTTACCCGGACGCGACCTGGAACCGGCTGCGGTTGAGCTCCAAGAGCCACTGGGACCTCGTTGTACGCGTCGGCGGCAAGGATCTGCACCTGCTGGCCTCGCACCCCACCCCGCCGGTCTTCGACGGCCCCGAGGACCGCAACGGCCGCCGTAATTTCGATGAGATTCGCTTCTGGCGGGAATACACCTCGCCCGATCCGGCGCCGTGGATCGAGGACGACGAGGGCCGACACGGAGGCCTGTCCCCGAACGCACCTTTCGTGATCGCGGGCGACCTCAACGCCGACCCCGACGACGGCGATTCACGCCCCGGCGCAATCCAGCAATTGCTGGACGCCGCCTGGATTCAAACGGCCTGCGTTCCCTCCAGCGTCGGGGCTCTCGATGCCGCGCGCGAACAGGGCGGTGTAAACGAGAAGCACTCGGGAGACCCGGCCCACGACACGGCGGACTTCAATGATCGCTACACGGGAAACCTGAGGCTGGATTACGTTTTGCCCTCGGCCAACCTCGAGGTGATCGATTGCGGCGTTTTCTGGCCCGCACCTGGTCTCATCGACAGCGATCCCTCGAAAGCTTCCGATCACCGCCTCGTTTGGGTGGATATTGCCTTGTGAACGACCTGAAATCCCTTTACCGCGACACCGTGCGTCGCCACGCCAACGACCCCGCCGGCTACCGCAGGGAAATCGACGCCACGCACCACTGCGAGAAGCTGAATCCCCAGTGCGGCGACCGGGTCGAGATCTATTTGCGGGTCGAGCAGGGTCGGGTCGCAGACATCGCCTTTGACGGCGAAGCCTGCGCGCTGTGCATGGCCTCCGCCTCACTGATGTGCGGGATGCTGCCGGGAAACCCCGTCGATCACCTGGAAACCCTCTGCTCCGAGCTGGGCCAGGCATTGAATTCGGTCGACGAACCCGATCCGTCGAACCCGCTGGCGCCCCTGTATGGCGTGCGGCCCTACCCCAGCCGCAAACAGTGCGTGTTGCTACCCTGGCAGACCGCGTTGGACGCAGTCTGCCAGCTTGCCTGCTGACGCCCGGTCGGCCCCGTCGTGATTCCTGTCGAGGACGGATGGAAAATTTCTCGACCGCGGAGTAGAGTCAAGGTAGGAGGCAACAATGGGTATCGCAGAGAGCCGCGGACAGCCGCGGGATGCTTTCGATGCGCTGATCGCCAGGCTGAAATTCCTGTGCGACGACGCGGTACGTATTGCCGACTCCCACGCAGAACGCATCGACAGGCTCCCCGAAGCCCGCCGGGCCAGCGCCCGGAACTTGCTGCACTACCTCGCCCTCAGGCGCCATGATCTGCGATCGGAGCAGGAGCAACTGGCCCGATTGGGTCTCTCCTCGCTGGGACGTGCGGAATCCAACGTGCTGGCCACCCTCGAGGCCGTCCTCCACAACCTTTACCTGTTGAGCGGACAGGTCTCACCGGATACCAGGCGGGCCGCTTCGCTTGGTGGCCCCGGCGATCTCTCTGCGCGCCTCGAGCACAACACGGCTGCCCTGCTCGGCGATCCTCCGAGCCAACGCCGGGCCCGGATCATGGTGACCATGCCCGAAAACGCGGCCGACGATTACATGATGCTGCACCGGCTGGTCGAGGGCGGCATGGACTGCCTGCGTATCAACTGCGCCCACGGCGACCCCGACAGCTGGGCGCGGATGATCAAGCAAAAAGCGCACGCCGAGCGGGTGATGAAACGATCGTGCCGTGTCCTGATGGACCTGCGCGGCCCGAAGATGCGCAGCGGACCGATGGAGCCCGCCGCCCCGGTCATGAAAATCCGTCCGCGGCGCAACGAATACGGTGAGATCGTGCGCCCTGCGCGCATCTGGCTGACCGCCGAACCCGGCCAGGGCAAGGAATGCGACTCCGCCGACGCCTGCCTGTCCGTGCCACGGGCATGGCTGTCGCAATGCGAGGCGGGTGACACGGTTCGGCTCAAGGACGCGCGTGGCTCCAAGCGGCGCTGGCGAATTGTCGAGGTCGGTGACAGCGGCTGTTGGGCTGCTGCCAGGAAAACGACCTACGTGACCGCAAACACCCGCCTGGTGCTGAAAGGTAAGGCAGTCGAATGCATCACCGACAACCTGCCGGAACGCGAGAGCATAATCCACCTCCGCCACAGCGATTACCTTCAGCTGGTCAACACCGAGAAACCGGGCCGAGCCGCGCTCATCGGGGACGACGGCGCCCAGCTGAGACCGGGCCGGGTATCGCTGCCGATACCCGAAGTCTACCGCGACGCCCGTCCCGGCGACCGCATCGGCTTCGATGACGGCCGCATCAGCGGAATCATCGACAAGCGCCAAACGGATCGTCTGCGGGTTCGCATCGACCACACCCGCAAGCCCCTCGAGAAACTGGGTTCGGACAAGGGCGTTAACCTGCCCGATACCCCGCTTGACCTGCCCGCCCTGAGCGCCGAAGACGTCGCCGAATTACCTTTCGTGGCGGCGCACGCCGACATGATCGGCCTGTCTTTCACGAACACGCCCGATGACGTCGCGGAGCTTCGGCAGCGGTTGGTCGACATGGGTCACGAGGAAGTCGGAGTCGTGATCAAGATCGAAACCCGGCGCGGGTTCCACAACCTGCCTGACATTATCCTTCAGGCCCTGGAGTTTCCGGCCTGCGGGGTGATGATCGCCCGCGGTGACCTGGCCGCCGAGTGCGGCTTCGAGCGCATGGCCGAATTGCAGGAGGAGATCCTGTGGATCTGCGAGGCGGCGCACGTTCCGGTGATCTGGGCGACCCAGGTCTTGGAGGGCTTGACCAAGCGGGGCCACGCCAGCCGCGCCGAGATCACCGATGCCGCCATCGGCCAGTCAGCCGAGTGCGTGATGCTAAACAAGGGGCCTTACGTGCAGGACGCCGTGCGCACGCTGAACGACATCCTGCACCGTATGCAGGATCACCAGTCCAAGAAACGCTCGATGATGAGAAAGTTGGGACTGGCCGCGGACTACGCCGCGGCCAGTGGAGATTCCTGAATGTCAGGTGTCACACTGGTGTGACTGGATGGAACTGTAAATCGGTCCGTAGTTTTCGTAGGCCTCGAACGGGCCGCTCTGGACGGTGACCCAGATATTGCCGTGCATCGAAGCCTGGGCCGCCTCGGAATCGTTTCCGAAACAGACCACGGCGTGGCCTTCGCCCGGGTAGTCGGGGTTGGCGGAGCTGTATTCGAGCAGGGCGTAAAAGTTGCAGTTGTCACCGAAATCACCGAGTTCGCCAAAATCCAGCACGTGTCCGCTGATTTCTACCGGAATATCCCAGCCCTCGTCGTTCAGGCTGAAATGACCCATGTAGCCCGCGCTACAGCTCTCTACGCTGAAGCTGAAACTGGCTTTCTGATCAACGGCGCCTGCCGATTCCGCCCAACCGCCACCGGTGTACATCCCCGGAGAGCAGGCGGCCAGCAGCGCGGCGCTTCCCAGTACCACTGCTGCCTTGTAGATGGTTTTCATGACAATCTCCTTGATTGGTTCCGCTGAGGCCCAGGCCGGCTGCAAACAAAAAAGCGCTGCTGAGAGCAACGCTTTGTTGAACCTCAAAACCTGCTTCGACCCCGGTATTCCGGGTTCTCCTCTCAGCTGACTCCATTGTAAGAAGGTCGTGGTTAGGCGGGTATTAAAGGAAGTGTTATGTGCTTTTAAGCTGATGTTTTACATGCATTTATATTTGTTTATCGATCCATAAGGAGTGGTTAATCCGGGCCTAAGTTTTCTTTAACCGGCTTTAAGCACCCGCTCTTTCAATGTGCCGATTTCATCGCGTGTTCGGGCCGCTTCTTCGAATTCCAGCAACTCCGCGTGGCGGAACATCTTTTTCTCCAACTCGGCCACCGCCCGGCCCAGGGTTTCAGGGGTCACGTCCGCGTACTCGGCGGGCATTTCGGCCACCTTGCGGCGGCCTGTCTTACGGGCCTCGCCGTGTGCGCTTTCCATGATGTCGGAAATTTTCTTCTCGATGGTTTTCGGCGTGATGCCGTGCTCCTTGTTGAATTCGATCTGCTTGGTGCGGCGACGCTCGGTCTCCGCCATGGCGCGTTCCATCGAGCCCGTGATGCGATCCGCGTAGAGAATGGCCTTTCCTCGCACGTTGCGCGCGGCCCGGCCGATGGTCTGGATCAGGGACGAATCCGAGCGCAGATAACCCTCGCGGTCGGCATCCAGAATAGCAACCAATGAAACTTCAGGCATATCAAGACCTTCACGCAATAAGTTAATGCCAACTAGCACGTCAAATTCACCCAGCCGGAGATCTCGAATGATCTCAACCCGCTCCACGGTATCGATGTCCGAGTGCAGGTAGCGCACCCGTACGCCGTGGTCGGCAAGATATTCGGTCAGGTTTTCCGCCATGCGCTTGGTGAGAGTGGTGACCAGCACGCGGTCGCCCAATCCAACCCGCTTGCTGATCTCCGAGAGGAGGTCGTCCACCTGGTCGGCCACCGGCCGCACCTCGACATCGGGGTCGACCAAGCCGGTGGGACGCACGACCTGTTCGACCATGTCGCCCGAACGCTCGATCTCGTAATTTCGAGGCGTGGCTGAACAAAAGATCAGTTGCGGGGCGCGGGCCTCCCATTCCTCGAACTTCAGGGGCCGGTTATCCAACGCCGATGGCATGCGAAAGCCGTACAGCACCAGGTTTTCCTTGCGCGAGCGGTCACCCTTGTACATGGCGCCCAGCTGGGGGATCATCACGTGGCTCTCGTCCAGCACCACCAGCGCATTGCCCGGCAGGTAGTCGAACAGGGTCGGTGGCGCCTCCCCCGCCTGCCGCCCGGTCAGGTGGCGGGAGTAATTCTCGATACCGTTGCAGTAACCCAGCTCCAGCATCATTTCCATGTCGTAACGCGTACGCTGTTCCAGCCGCTGAACCTCGACCAGCTTGTTGGCCTCACGCAGCTGATCCAGGCGTTCCTTGAGTTCCGTGCCGATCGAGTCCACTGCGTCGAGCACCACCTGCCGGGGGGTGACGTAGTGCGACTTGGGGTAAACCGTAATTCGCGGCAGCTTCTGCAGCAGTTCACCGGTCAGTGGATCCAGCAGGCTGATCGACTCGACCTCCTCGTCGAACAGCTCCACGCGAATGGCTTTGGCTTCCTCGTCACCCGGAAAAATATCGATGATGTCACCACGTACCCGGTAGGTGCCGCGGCGTAATTCGAAATCGTTCCGGCTGTATTGCATTTCGGCCAGGCGCCGCAGGATGGCGCGCTGGTCAATCACGTCGCCGCGCGAGAGATGCAGCACCATGCTGAGGTATTGCGTAGGGTCGCCCAGGCCGTAAATCGCGGACACGGTGGCCACGATGATCGTATCGGGTCGTTCAAGCAGCGCCTTGGTGGCCGACAGGCGCATCTGCTCGATGTGCTCGTTTACCGACGCATCCTTCTCGATGTAGGTATCGGAGGACGGCACGTAGGCTTCGGGCTGGTAGTAGTCGTAGTAGGAAACGAAATACTCCACCGCGTTTTCCGGGAAGAACTCACGGAACTCGCCATAGAGCTGTGCGGCCAGCGTCTTGTTCGGCGCCATGATCAGCGTCGGCCGCTGCACCCGCTCGATGACCTGGGCGACGGTGTAGGTCTTGCCGGAGCCCGTCACGCCGAGGAGAGTCTGGTGCGCCAGGCCATCTTCCAGGCCTCCGATCAGCTTTTCGATGGCCTGGGGCTGGTCACCGGCGGGCTGGAAATCGCTATGCAGAGCGAAACGCTTGTTGGTGTTTTTCGACATACTTTAGCTGGGTATCCACCGCGACGGGTCGAACAGGGAATTTGCTATTATACGATGCAGGCGAACCGCGGCGCGGTTTAGAGAGAGAGGCCACCATGAGCAGAACTTCTTCCAGGCTCGACCTGATCAAGCCTTCAGCCACGATCATGGTGACGATGAAAGCCATGGAGCTGAAAACCCGGGGAAAGGACATCGTTTCCCTGAGCGCAGGCGAGCCCGATTTCGATACGCCTGCGCATGTACGAGAGGCTGCAATCGCCGCGATCGAAGGCGGGCAGACCCGCTATACCGCGGTCGATGGCACCCCCGAATTGAAGAACGCCATCATCGAAAAATTCCGGCGCGACAACGGTCTGGAGTTCGTGCCGTCAGAGATCATCGCCTCGAATGGCGCCAAGCAGAGCCTTTTCAACCTGATGGTGGCCACGCTGAATCGCGACGACGAGGTTATCGTTCCGGCGCCTTACTGGGTTTCCTACCCCGACATGGTCAAGCTGGCCGACGGGCAACCCGTGATCCTCTCCGCCTCCGCTGAGAACGATTTCAAGATCACCGCGCGGCAACTGGAAGCCTCGCTGACCGAAAACACGCGGATGCTGATCCTCAACTCGCCCTCCAACCCGACCGGAAAGGTATACAGCGAAAGCGATTACCGCGAGTTGTGTGACGTGCTCATCGAGCACCCGAAGGTGCTGATCGCCTGTGACGATATCTACGAGTTCATCTACTGGGGTGATGGACCATACCGCACTTTTTTAAACATCTGCCCGGAACTGCGCGAACGCATCGTGATCATCAACGGTGTCTCCAAGGGCTATGCCATGACGGGTTGGAGAATCGGGTTTCTAGCCGGGCACGAAGAACTGGTCAAGGCGATGCGCAAGGTACAAAGCCAGAGTACTTCCTGCCCGGGCTCGGTTTCCCAGGCGGCAGCGGTGGCTGCGCTGACCGGGCCGCAGGATTGTGTCGAGGAAATGCGCCAGGCCTTTCATGACCGCTACCGCTTCATGCACGAGGCGCTGAACGCCCTCCCCGGCGTCAGCTGTGAAAACTGCGACGGTGCGTTCTATGCCTTCCCCTCGTTCCTGGAATACATCGATGAGCACGAGGAAGTCAGCGACGACGTGGAGTTGGCGGAGTGGCTCCTGGAGACCGCGGGGGTCGCCACGGTACCTGGCACCGCGTTCGGCGCCCCCGGGCATCTGCGCCTGTCCTACGCCGCCGGCATGGATTACCTCGAGGACGCGATTGCCCGTTTGAAATCGGCCATGGCCTGATCTATCCGGAGATCGTAAACGCGGCTTGAGAGAAGCCCCGCCAGCCTGGCCCTGACGTACCGCAAAATCCTACACAAACGACCTCTCCGCGCCGACAGACGCCGGTGAATACCCCGCGCACAATCAAACCATGCGCATCCACGGCCACGGCACCGGCTTCACCGTTATGGAACTGATGGTCACCCTGGCCATCGCCGCCGTCCTGCTCAGTCTCGCCGTTCCGTCATACCAGGCATTCAGCAACCGCCAACGCATGAAAGCGGCCGTCGGCAGTCTGCAGCAGGACTTGCTGGCCGCACGAAGCCAGGCCGTCTATTTGCGGGGCATGGTCGTAGCGTGCCCGGGGAACCCGCAAGGCGGGTGTTCGGGAGGCAACAACTGGAGCGATGGCTGGATTGTTTTCGAAGACCAGAACAACGACCGCCATTACCAGGCCGAGGAACCCCTGCTGCGCCGGGGACAGGGTGTGACCGGCGTGGCCGTTCATGCACCCGCCAGCCGCAGCGAGCTTCGTTTTTTTCCCGACGGCAGCACCCCGGGCAGCAACGGCAGTATCGGCTTTTGCGGTCGCGGCGGCCCCGGGCACGCACGCCGCCTGATCATTTCAAATATCGGGCGCATCCGCCGCGATACGTTTCCGCAGATCGACCCAGCGCTGTGCTCATCATAAAAACTGAAAAAAATCGGCGCGTCAGCGCCTATACTGGGCAGAGGCGAAGTTTTTCCGGTAAAAGCAGGCAATCCATCTTGACTCCCCCGCCCAAAGAACGGAAAATACCGCGCCTTACACAAATCCCCAGTAGCTCAGCTGGTTAGAGCGGGTGACTGTTAATCACTAGGTCCGCGGTTCGAGTCCGTGCTGGGGAGCCAAACAAATTAAGGCCTTGCGTGAAAGCGCGAGGCCTTTTCTTTATGGGAGTTTATTCTGTAGTCGGCCTGATAGTTGGTTGAAGTTTGGTATTTGATTCATTGTTCCCCGCACCCCTCGCACAGCATTCGCCTGCCTGCCTAAAAGTGGCAACCTGATAAACGCCGGTTTCTGAATAATTTTTGAAAAATATCTGGGGATAGCACGAGTGACCCAACGACTGCTTTTTGCCAGATTTCCGAAGTTACTAAAAAGTCCTTTTGATGGTAATAATCTCCGCCTGCGACCAAGAGCGGCGCGTTTAGATCTAGAAACAGCCACTAACTGCAGTTTCGCCAATAACTGTTTTAAGGCCCAAAATTGCAGGCGATAACGTTTATAGTCTCTCGCTTGTTCCGAGGCGAACGAGGGGCTCCCCTTGCCCGCCGCTCTCGCACAGCTTCAGCACCACGCGTGTCCAGGGCCCGATCCGGTAGCGACGGACGCGGCCGATCCGCTCGTCGCCGCGCCGCGAGCTGCGGTGCCACGCCGCGGGGTTCTGTGGCCACAACAGCCCGATCACACGGTCGTGGCCGCTCGCCTTCAGGGTCTCGGCCCGAAGCCGGATCCCCGGACCGAGCACGCCCTTGCCCCGAAATTCTGGCTCGACGTAGCTGTCATAGGCATAGGCCAGCCCGCCCCCGAGCAGGATTTCACACTCGAGGTAGTCGATCCAGGCCCGCTCCCGTGCGGTCCAGCTCGCCGACGCCAGGGCGCCATTGACGCGGCCCACGAAGCACAGGTCGCCGGCCGCAAAGCGCGCCTCGATGAGAGCGTGATCCTGGTCGGGCCGCAGCTGCAGATACTCGTCGATGCCGGACTCGTCCAGAATCTCCCCGCTCACCGGAACCGTGGCTTCGTAGTCGCCGCTCGGGGTCGGTCCCACCACCACGTCCAGCTGACGGTAAACACCCAGCGCCTGCAACCCGCGCAGGAAGATGGAGCGTAACCCCTCGGTTCTTAGAAACCCGAGCAGGTTGGCTGCTGTGGACCGCCCGGCTGACTTCTTGGGATCCATTTTTCTCCTCCGACACGCTTCGCAGGCCTAAGCCTCGAGCGAAAAGGAAAATAAACCACGAGTAACTCGATTAGGCAAGTATGTTTGTTCAACGACGAAAGATAGACATATGTTGGAGGAAAAACAAAAAGGGGTTCGGGTGGGTAGTCAACAACGCCGCGTCGCTGCACTGTGTTAACAACCAGGATACGAAAGGAGCATAATTGTAGGGTTCACTCCAGGAGACAGTCATGAATCTCAAATCAGTGTTCGTTCTAATTTCCGTCATCATTGTTCTGACAGGCTGTGAATCGGTGATGACCACTCAGCCCATGGGCGAGACAGTGGTGCAAACAAGTCCCGAGCAGTGGCAAGGCAGGTGGCTGCACCATGAAGTCGTCGTGACCACGACCGTTCTGGACAAGGAGAATGGTCTACTGCAGGCATCGTGGATCGAACGGCAGGGGGATGGCATTGACATGGAGGTGGCCAAGGGCTCTGTCCGGGCGACGGGCGACATGATGTTCTTTGTTGCAAAGGATGAAAACCAGTCGGAAGCTTATGCTTGGGCCAGAGTCAAAAAGGAAGACAACTACCTGATCATGTGGTCTCCGAATGTCGAGCAATTCAAGATTCTGGTAGAAGAGGGAACATTGCCCGGCAAAGTCATTGACGGGAGTGTCCTGCTCGATGTTCTCAAACCTGAAACTATCGAGAGGATCGACGACCCTGCCGCCAATCTTCTGATGTGGAATGCTCCGGATGTGTTTATCCGAATAGGAAACTGAATCTCGACCGGCACTCACTTAGCGTGATTCGGGAGACATCGGTTTCTATCTGGATTGGCCGTCGAGGGTTTACGCAGACCCTAATAGTTAGAAAAATCGTCTTTTAGCGAGGAGGGCATTGAGCATATCGGGCAAGTGGCACCCGCGCCTCAGCCGATGAGCACCGGTGCCTTGTGCAGATACTCGTCGCTCGCGACCTGCTTGACGAGGAAATCGGCGACGTCGGCTCGGGCGATGGTGCCGGGGCTCCAGTCGTCGGGGTCCAGCACGACCCGATAGCGGAGCGTGGCCGGACGATCGGTCAGGATGACGGGCCGGGCGATCGTCCAGGCGAGATCGCTGGAGCGGATCAAGTGTTCCTGCACGTTCTTGTCGTCGTAGACCCGCCCGAGGACGGCATTGAAGCCGAGGTCGTAGAGGCATCCACCCTGATTGCGGCTGTCGCCCGTGCCGAAGCCCGTGAGCGCGACGAGCCGCGAGACGCCTTCGGCTTGCATCGCCTGGACCAGCACGCGGGTCGCCTTCGAGAAAAGCTTCGTGCCCCGGATGACCATCTCCGGCCCAGCTTTCACGCCGAGCGTCTGGATGACCGCGTCCATGTCCGCGAGCGCCCCGCGCACATCGGCTTCCTTCATCGCATCCCCCGTGAAGCGCTCGAGGTTCGGATCGTCCAGCTGGATTTGGTCAGCCGAGCGCGCGAAGGCCCGCACGCGGTGACCGTCCGCCAGCGCGCACTTCACCGTCTCGAGCCCGATACCGCGGCTGGCGCCGATCACCAGGATATTAGACATGGCCTTTACCCGCTCGTTGTTCTAAACGTTTATTGTACAACGATCGGCGGCATCGACCGGGACGGGCGGCCGTTTGACCGGAGGACCGGCGCCCCCCAACTCACGGCCGGTAACCCGTCCTCTTACGGGCATTTTTCCTTCGATTCAGTGACCGCATACCGGGACGCAACGGCGAATCACAAGTTTCACAAACAGCTGTTTGATTAACAGCCCCGTGATGGCGGCGCTTGCTAATTCCCAGGCGTTAAACAATCTGTTGATGCTGCACCATGACAGCCTGAAGCTGCTGGGCCAGGCTTTCATCCATGCAGTCAAAGCCACTCGCATTCTCGATACGCAACGCGCGATAACAATGATGGTCACGATGCTCGCCGGTTTGTTTGGCGGGAGCCATGGTGGAAGGGGTTGCGCCGTTCAATTAATCCTGCAAAAACCGACCATCCACAGCTTAAGCGCTTGATTGCCGGCAAATCTCGCGCAGTGCATCAGGATCTTGTCGGAATGCCGCTGTGGGAGACGGAATCCCAATACGTTCACCGCAGCTGGAATGGCCAACCTAGGACAACGTACGCAAGAGCGA
Source organism: Lysobacterales bacterium (assembly GCA_013042915.1). GTDB lineage: Bacteria > Pseudomonadota > Gammaproteobacteria > Xanthomonadales > SZUA-36 > JABDPF01. The sequence continues at coordinate 34,377 of JABDPF010000029.1, read as the reverse complement.
AGATCAATTCGCTTGCCGAATATGCCGAAGGACTGACGCTGGCGGCAACGGACTAGCTCGAGCTCGTTGCAGCCCTACCCCACTTTTCGCCCGTGGGATTCATCCCCCGCGCCCGAGTGGGCGCGGGGAAGGCTTTTCATCAATAGTTCTGGCAGTCCGGGGTGCTGGGGTCGTAAGTCAGGCCCGCAACGCCAGTAATGGTGTCGACACAGAATGTATAGGAGATGTCCCTCTTCTGTGGGCTTTCGCTGGTGGTCAGCGTGGCCGCACCGTCACCACCCGTCTCGTTCGAAACGGTTTGGTTGAAACTGCCACTGAACGTGCCGGTGACCGCAGCTCCGGTGACGGCATTGCCGAGGTTATCGATGACCGACACGACGGCCTGTCCGTGTTTCCTGCCTTTACCCGCATTCGCGGTGCCAAGCACGATAGAAGCGACCTCGAGCTCGGTAGGTCCGGTAGAGGAGCTTGTCGTAAAGCTCCACTCGGTGCCGGCCGTCGTTCCCACGCCGTTCTGTTCGTCGATCCGCCAATAGTAGGTCGTGGCGGTGCTCAACGCGCCGGGTTCGTAGCTCGTGCCCACCTGGTCTTCACTGACCAGCGACAGGCTGCCCGAAACCGTTCCGAAGTAAACGTCATGCAATTCCGCTCCTGAACCGGCATTCCAGCTAAGCGTCGCGCTGACGGGCACACCCGTGGCGCCATTGGCCGGGCTGGGGTTGGCGGCCGATGCCGGCGGATCGGTGGGCGGCGCACCGCCATCGAAGTACATGTGATCGACGGCGATGGTGCTGTACACCGTGTTGCCCGGGTCGCTGTTGTTGTCGACGACCCGCACGTACACGGTGCCGGAAACACCCTCACCGACATCGAACATGGTGCTGCCGCCGGGTACGGTCAGCATGGTTTGCCATCCTCCATTGGGGCTGGTCGACCACTGGAACGTAAAGGCATCGTCGGCGTCTCCGCCGGGGAACGTGGGCTGGGCTGCCACGTTGAACTTGTGGTTGCCCCCGGTCAGGTTGAACTGCCAGATGTGCTCCAGGCTGTCGGCACGCCTGCTCGGTTTGCCGCCCGTGTGGGTTTCTACAATCGACTGGACGCCGCCACCCGGGCTACGGGTGTCAAGGTAACTGCCGCTAAGCGTGCCCTGCACGGCGTTGTAGTCGGCGACCGCGTAATCCGGATCGGCCGGGTCTGCTGTTGCAGTCACCAGTTCGGCGTAGTTGCCCGTCGCGGCCTGGTCGTCTGTAACGGTCAGCGTGACCGTGTATTGGCCAGGCGCCGCGTAGTAGTGTGACGGAGCCGCCCCGTTGGCGTTCGCGCCATCGCCGAAGTCCCAGTCATAGCCCGTGATCGTGCCGTCCGGGTCGGAGGAGCCGGAAGCGTCAAAGTCGCAGGTCTGGCCGGTACACGTGGCCGTGAAGTACGCCGTGGGCGCCTGGTTCGGGGCGGTCACGGTGACCGATACGGTTGCGCTGTCACTGCCGCCGTTGCCGTCCGACACGGTATAAGCAAAGCTGTCGGAACCGGTTGCCCCGGGACTCGGTTGGTAGGTCACGTAGCCGTTGTTGTTGGCTACCGTCCCGATCATTCCCTGGTTGACCGCCGCCACATTCAGCGGATCGTTGTCTACGTCGCTGTCGTTATCCAGCACGTAAATGTCCACCGGGGTGTCTTGCGAGGTGACGATACCGGAATCGTCGGCGGCCACCGGGTAATCGTTGACCGGATTCACGGTCACGCTGACACTGCCCGTGTCGCTGCCGCCATTGCCGTCGGAGACGGTGTAGCTGAAGCTGTCGGTCCCGTTGTAGTTGCTGTCCGGCGTGTAGCCAACGGTGCTGTCCGGGTTGATCGTGGTGCTGCCGTTTGGCGGATTGGTCACGCCGGTGACGTCGAGTGGATCGTTGTCGGGATCGCTGTCGTTTATCAGCACGGCGATATCGGTCGCACCGTCCTCGTCCACCGCGCCCGTATCGGTATTGGCCACCGGCGGCTGGTTGTCCCCGCCCCGCGGTACCGTGTTGAACACCCAGTTGTAATCCTTGCCCAGGTGGACCGAAGCCGACGTGATCCGGACGTGTCCGTTGCCCACGAACGAGCCGCCCGTGCTGCAGTAGGCGAAGCTGGTCGTGTCCTCTATCGCCACCGTGATGTCGCAGTTCGAACCCGTGGTGACGCCCTCGTAAGTGAGCACTACCTGGTAATCGTCTGACGTGCCGGATGTTTCGTCGAGTCCGCTGGCGGCCAGCAGAACGGTGGCCGCATCGTCGCTGACCAACTCGCGTTGAATTTCGTCGTAGTAGGTCATTTGTTGCATTACCGCTTCAGCGGGTGACAGGCCGAGGTACGACCGCAACTGGCGGGAAGCGTTCTGAGCGAATGTGTCATTTCCGGGCAGAAACGCGGGTTCGCGCTGGTACTGAGTGGTATCGACCGGCGTGTGGATCGGCAATTGGAAAGGATCGTTGGCCGGGTTGAACCAGTGCAGATTGACGTCATCACCGCGGATGTCGTCGTGGCTTCCCCGGACACCGTCCGGTCCGGGATCGATGTCGAATGCTCCGTTGGCGCCCACGGTGGCCTTGGTGTAGTTTGAGTCATCGCCGGGCAAGCCCGATTCGGAAGCGGCATTGACATGAGCCAAACCGATGCAGTGGCCCAGTTCGTGCAGCAACACCGATTCCACGTCGAGGCCGCTTACGGCGCCGTATTCGACGTTGCTTTCGACGGGCTGCAGGTCGTTCCAGACCGCGATGTTGTTTTGCACCGGGATCACCAATTCTGAAATGTTGAACGATGCCGGATCGATGCAGACCCCGACGTTCAGAACGCCGCCGTCGCCAAAATAGTCTTTCGGATGGGTGATGACATCGACGCCATTACCGTCACCCGCAAAAATGTAGGCACCCGCCCAAAGTGTCGGGCTGAGAGTTATCGAATTAAGAAAAATGAGTGCGAGTGCTATCCGCCCCACACGCTTACTACGGGACATGGCGGTCCCGTGCGCTCTGATCCTGTTGTTCACTGTAATCCCCTGAATGTCTGTTGACGAGGCTGGCTTGACCAGTTCACTCAACGACCATCGTGGCCGTGGGGTGCTGATCCAGCTGCAGCAGTTCCGCTTCGATTTCGGCGAGTTTCAGAAATACGCCGATCTCCGGGTAGCGGTCGGCGTCGATGGACAGGTTGGCCCATCGGACGCTTTTTCTCGCCCCGGGGGTGTGAATCTCGAAGTTGGAATAACTGTCGTCGGAAATCGAGAACAGTTCCCCGGACCGGTCCACGATAGCCTTTTTTTGCGCCTTGACATGGCCCGGGCTGAAACCCTTGACCAGTGGATGTTCCGTGAGAAGCCGAATGCGTTGTACCTCGGCAGGAGACAGCTCAACCACGTAATCCCCGGCGTTCAACATATGAGCGGGGTAGTGGAGCAGAGCGATGCCGTCGTCATAAACGGTGACCGACAGCGTATCCGGCGTATTCAGCATGTCGTGCGTCAATTCGTACGACAGGAGCATCTGCGGCGGAGCCGCGTGGCTGGAGACAGATAGAAGAACCAGGGCCAACAAGGCGAGAAATCGCCGTGCCCCAAGCGAACAGAAACCCTTAATCATTTTTCCCTCCCCTGTGGAGTTCTCACTCCGAACGGCAATTCCGTGTGCCGGTGTGAAGCCCAATACGTACGTGACATACGTCCTTCAACCGGACCAGCCTAGCAAACATTTTGCTCAAACAGCAAATGACGAGAGCTACCCTGGAACTAATTCGACAGCATTAGAGGCGGCGTCTGGCCGACAGAAGTAACCATTCGTGAAGGGCCAATATAGCCCGGCTCTGGATCCGAGACCGGGCCGACGGCGTCGCGTCTGGCGCCGTCGGCGGGGTAAAAGTGGGTAAAGGAACCGGGCCCCCAGGACGGGCGCCCGGTCATTAGCGGTTTGAATCGCTCGTTGTCAGTCGTCGTCGGACTCTGCCATCCGGCGATTGGTGGCGATGTACACGCGCGATGAATCGCAACTGAGCTTACCCTGGAACAGTTCGTTACCTTTTTTCCAACCCGTCTCGTTGTAATAGTCGTAATCCGCGCCCTGCTCTTCGAGGTTCTGCCAGGCTGCGACGAACTTGAAATCGAACGCTTCACCACCGCCGCCGTAGGCCGGGAACAGCACCCACATGCCGGAGGTCGAGCCGTGGCTTTCACGGTAGTCCGCCCATTCCATCAGGCCGGGAACCATGTCATCGAAAACCATGCCATCGGCGACGTTGCAGTCGGTGAACGAGACCACGACGTTGCCGGGGTTTTCCCGCTCAGGCGGCTGCTTGAACTGCAGCGTGGCGTAATTGGCGTGCGTGTCGCAAGCCCAGAGATCATTGAAGCCTTCCATGGCATCGCCACCGGTAGCCAGCCACAGATCCTGCGCCCTACCGAGGGCCGCTGCCTTGTCCGAACCGCCCAGCCAAAGCACGTCGAAATCCTGCTCGGGGCCGGAATAGTACGGCACCAGCGTCCAGGCGGAATAATCCGTTAATTCATGCTTGTCGGCCCACGCGTTCCAGGCGCCGACGGCCTTTTCGAGGTCTGCCGGACCCATACCGTCGTGGTAACTGCAGGCATACATCTCGAGAGGCGTGGCGGGTTCAAGGCCATCCTCGTGTGAATCAGCAAGCGCCGGACCCATCGCCAAGGAGCAAACCAGCCCAGCCGTCACAAATACCATCAGTGTTTTTTTCATCGTTTCCCTCGTTGCTGTCGTCGTAGAAGAATTTGACTCGGCCAAATTGACGTCAGTGGCGACAGAGGACTGTCATCACTCACGCAATCAGATATTCCTTGGCCGCACTTGACGCCGAAAGCCGAGTCCGTAACTTAACAGTAGGAAAAGATTCACGATTTGTATACCCGTGAGAGCGAAAGCCCGGTTAGGCATGTCGAAACGAAAAACCCCGCGCGATGGCGGGGTTTTTCGTACCGGTTGAAACGCGGCTTCAGGGCACGGCGATCATTTCGATCCACTCCTCCATCTCTCCGATGCTGCAGCCGAATTTCAGATGGCCCTTGCCTAGCCCCTGCTCCGCGACGATCTGTTCGCAGGAGCAGCCACCCGTGTCGCCCACCGTGAACTGCGCACCCGGACCCTCGCCTTCCGGTAAAGCCGTATCGAACACGCCGTCACCGTCCGTCAGGGCGAAGCGATTGATTCCGAGCGCCGTGCTGGGAATGCTCTCGGGGATCGAGGTGCCCGGGCAGGCATCGTTGTCGTTCGGCACTCCGTCCGCATCCTCGTCGTTCAACACGTAGACGACCAGGCCGTCGTGATCCGACGAACGCAGCGGCAGGTTAGCGGCGCTGCCATCGTTGATCAGGTCGATGGCCGCATCGGCGTTGCCGCGCCCGAACTCGGCCCCGGTGACCTCCTCAGCCAGCCCGGTCGATGTAAGTGCATGGTCCAGCACCTGGGCGCTACCGCGGAAAATGAAGGAGTAGCGATCCAGGGCGGCAACCCCCTGCACCTCGTTGGTCAGATCGGGCTGCACCAGGTCCGGACAATCGTTGGTCTCGCACACGAGGTTCTCGGCGGGGTTATAAAGCCCCTGGATGATGCCGACGCCGTCGACATAGCCGTCCGTGAACTCGAACGCGTTGAAATCACCCGTCACGATCAGCCGTACGTCCGGATCAGCCTCCTGGGTGGCCTGCACCTTCTGCGCGATGGAAACGGCTTGCTGGTATCGTTTCTGGCGCACCCGTGGGCCTTCGCTGGGGCTGTCTATCGACCCAAGCGAACGATTGTGCACGGTCATCACCGAGATTGGGAAAGCGCCGAATTCCAGCTGGTAGCTGCCTTCCAGCAGCAACGGCGGACGGTCGTGGAGGATCTCCTCCTCTCCGGTAACAGGATTGGTGTAGAACTCGTCCTTGCCCAACTGGGTGATGGCATCAACCTGTATGCGTTGCCGGGTAAGAAAACCGACGTCGATGGTGCCGACGTCGTTGCCCTCGACAAGGTAGGCCGAGTACTGCACTTCACTGTCCACAACCCCGATCGCGATCGCGAGATCCTCCATTACCGTGAGGCTCTCGACTTCCTGCACGGCCAGGATATCGGGTGCATCGAGCACCCTGACAATGTGCTCCGATAGCTTCGCCAGGCGGCGGGCGTACTCGGTGGTCGAGACCACGAAGTCATCCCTTTCACGCCCATCGGCCGCGATGTCAGGCGCATCGTCGACGTCATCGAACAGGCGGAACAGGTTGAGCGTTCCTACCGTCATTTCGCCCTCGAGAGATTCCCGGACGGGATCCGGCAGCGGCGCCGCTTGCACGGTCAGGGAACTGGGCCACAATTCGTAGCCGCCGAACTCGAAGCCCAGCACGCCCACGGCGCTGAACGTCGAGCCTGCCGGGATCACCTGGTTGGGCAATCCCAGCTTGTCGGGATCGAGTTCGAAGACCTCGGGATTGCCGTCCCACTCGGGATAGCCGAATTCGCCCGGGTATTCGATACCGGGTTCACGGAAGGCCCGCGGGGTGCCGGCAACGATGTAGACCTCGGCAACAAGGTCGCTGCTGAAACGCTGGTTGGGGCCGCTCACGGCACCCTCGGCAATATCGATCAACATGCCTTCGTAGCACTCGAACTCGATCAGACAGCTGGGCGCGAGGGGGTCGGGTGACGGCGTGGCGCCATTGAATGCCACCGCATCCGGCAAGGCAGCGGATCCATCGACCGATACCTCCGCGTTCTTCATTTCCGTGAAGCCGAAGAACTCGTCGACTTCACCGGTCACGTCCACGACATCGCCAACCGCGACGCCTGGCGGTGCGCCCGTGAAAACGAAGACGCCATCGGACGTGTTCACGTCGTTGTCGCTGCGCTCGTTCGGGGTCTGGATGAAGAAGCCGTCCGGAGCCAGGGTCGTGACCACGTTGTCCATGGTCGAGACGATTGACCCTTCTACCGGGCTGGACGGGCCGTCGCCCTGGATTTCGTAGATCTCGAGTTCCGGCGTGGGCGGTGGCCCGTCGCCTTCGGTAATCACGATGTTCTGGAAAGCGACAGCCTCTGACCCACCGTTGAACTGGGCCGTCAGCGTCAGGCTCAACGTGGAGCCGGAGCCGGTCAGGGGCGTGCTGAAGGTCGCCAGGTCATTACTCAGGATCGTGCCCTGCATGAGCATCGGGTCGCTCAGGGTGAAACTGGCGCCGCCCTCGAGCGTGTAGGTGAATGACCCGTTTTCGTCCACCGAGCTGGCGAAGGCGACGAGGTCCGGGCCGCCATCGATCGAGTAAGTCCATTCGAAAAAGTCACTGGATTCGAAATCGCCCATCGCGCCCATGTCGATGGACAGTTCGAGTCCACCGAGACCACTGACATCGAAGTCCCAAGTGGCGCTCACCGGGTCGGAGGTGTCGCCGTTAACCGTGTCGACGATGCCAAAGAATTCGTCCTGGTTGACCTCCTTGATGATGCCCTGCGAGTCGGCAGGAAATATCGACAGGCTGTCGTCAGCCACCGCAAACGGTATGCTGGCCGAAACATTCCGGCGGTACTTCTGGAAGCCGTCTCCGGCTGATCCGAATGCATCGGTCCAGGGGTTGGTGTAGGCCACGAGATTCTGGCTTTCACTCCCGACCATGTCGAAGGCCGACGCGTCCGGTGGAACCCCGCTCTCGCTGATGACGATATCCTGGAAGACCACGGCTTCGGTGCCGCCATTGAACTGGGCCGTCAGCGTCAGGGTCAGCACGGAACCCGAACCGGTTAGCGGCGCGCTGAATGCGGCCAAGTCATCGGTCAGGATCGTGTCCTGGACCAACATCGGATCACTGAGCGTAAAGCTGGCCCCTCCCTCGAGGACGTAGGTATTAGCTCCCTCCTCGTCCACCGTGCTGGCGAAGGCGACGAGGTCCGGACCGCCATCGATCGAATAGGTCCATTCGAAAAAGTCACTGGATTCGAAGTCGCCCATCGCGCCCATCTCGATCGACAGCGCCAGTCCCGTGGCGCCGCTGACGTCAAATTCCCAGGTCGCGCTGACGGCCCCTGCATTGTCGCCGTTTTCCGTATCGACGATGCCGAAGAACTCGTTGACGTTGCCGTCTTTCACGATTCCCAGGCTGTCGGCAGGAAAAATGACCAGGCTGTCGTCCAGCACCGCAAAGGGGATGCTCGGAGAAACGCCGCGCTGGTACTTCTGGAACCCGTCCCCGGCTGATCCGAATGCATCGGTCCAGGGATTGCTGTAGCTGGTGAGATTCTGGCTGGTTCCGTCGACCATGTCCCAGGCGATGTCTGCGGCCTGGACCAGCTGGGCGCCGGCGAGACCCACTGCGAGTATCAGGCCGGATGGTGCGAAGCGGGCTAAAAGATGACGGGATGAATAACGGGAGCGGCACTTCCCTCTTGGTAGCATGGTGTTCCCTCTTGGTGTCTGCGTGCGGATGATGGGTGCCCCGATATCCTGCTGCGCGTTACGTGAAACAAACGCCTGAAACCATCCCGGAAGCACCCGGTAACCTGTAAGAGTTTAGACCAAAATCATGACGGTCGCAGGCCCGATTTTCTCTGTCCTTTTCGAACCCCGCATTCCAGTCGCCCGAATACATTTCCCGATCGCTTGCACGACTCGCTCGGTCCGTCGGGATGTGCGCATGGGATTATCCCGGCCTAGCCCGGCAGCCTTGCCTTTGCCGTCCTGAAACGGCGCACCCGGGCACGGAGTTCCTCGATTCCGGACGGGGACCGGTCGTCATAGCGGCCGGTGTTGTAAGCCTGCGCAATCGCCAATGCTTCCCGGCCGAGCCCGGGGTCCTGGTGGGCGATGCGCCGGGCGTAGTCAGAGATGCCCTCCCCCGCCCGGCGCGGCAGGCCGGCTTTGGCCATTTTTCTGCAGAATTGCAGCACCAGGGCATCGCGCGGGTCAGGCCGGCTCTGTCGGCGCTTCAGCAGCCAGGCCATCGCGAACGGCAACCCGGTGATGCCGGCGGCCACCAGGAACAGCAGCCCCAAGCGGGGTGCGCTCACTTTGCCAAGCAGTTGCTTGAGGAACCCGGCCTGACGCTTGTCGTACCCCAGCACCCAGGCGCCCCACATGTAATCGACATAGTCGCGGCGCAGGATCAGCCAGTTGATTACCCCGATTTCACGAAAGCGCATCAGGCTAAGAGGGCTGTCGGCCAGGAATCCGTCCTCGATGTCGAACAGGTCGGCCAGACTCATCTCGACCCGTTCGGGCGCCACGGCCGCGGTAGGGTCGACCACGACCCAGCCCCGTCCCTCGACCCACACCTCGGCCCAGGCGTGCGCGTCGTACTGACGCACCGTCACAAAGCGGCTGGTGGGATGGATTTCGCCGCCGAGATATCCCCCGACGACCCGTGCCGGGTGACCGGCCGCTCGCATGAAGAACGCGAAGCTGCTGGCGAAATGTTCGCAAAACCCCCTGCGGCTCTCCCACAGGAACTCGTCCGCCGAGTGCTGGCCCAGCAGGGGCGGTTCCAGCGTGTATACAAAAGACTCGTAGAACAGGTCGAGCACCCTCGCAATGAGCGCCTCGGCATCCGGGGTTTCCCGGGCCCAGTCGGCCGCAACCTGCACCGTCTCGGGATTGGACCCGGGGGGTATGTAGCGCTCGAGTTCCTGTCGATAGGGATGCAGCCCCTCCGGCTCCAATCGATAATCAAGCCACGAGCGTATTTCGTAACCGCGAGACATGCTGACCCTGTCCATGCTGATCAAGCGTGAATCCCGCGTCAGGCGCACGCCGGGCTCGGCCGAAGCCGGCGTGGACAGGGCGAACAGCCAGCGCCGTTGGGTCGGTTCCATCGTGAGGGTGTATCGAACGGGCTCCCCCAACCGGACAATCCCTTCCTCGTCCAGGCGGTCGAGCACCGGCTGATCCGGGCCGAAGAAATCCGCCTGGCTCCATTGCCTGCCGTCGAACTCGGACATCACCACGCCGCGCCAGTACAGGCGTGCCCGGTCCGGTATGTCGTTATCGAAACGCACCCGGAAAGCGAGCTTGTCGGACCTGACCAGCTTGGATATTCCGCCCGGCGCAAGCGTATCGCTGATCCCGGTTCGCGCCTGGTTCTTGGGCACAGGTATGGACCACAAAGCGCCCAGCCGGGGCACCACCAGGAACAGGGCCAACATCAGGGGCAATGAGGTGGCCAGCATGAGCATTGCCATGCCGGAGGGCCGCAGGGAAAAACCCAGCGCCTTGGACTGGTTGATGCTGACCAGCGCTGTCGTGGCGATAACAAACGTGAGCACCACCAGCAAGAAACTGGGTATTTCCGTCGAAAAAACGCACTGCACAGCTGCCGTGAAATAGGACAGGAAAACCAGCACGACGGCGTCCCGCTTGTGATGCATCTCCAGCAGTTTGAGACCGAAGCCCGCCACCAGCATGGCCAGCATCGGCTCGAGGCCCAGCAGGGACGGGTAGGTCATGCTGAGCCCCACCATGCACGCCAACACCAGCACCACCTTGAACGGCCAGGGCGGAAACGGCACGGCACCACGGTATTCGAGCACGCGCCATCCCACGCAAAGCGCCGCCAGCGCCGTCACCCAGACGGGCAAGTGGGTGAAATGCAGGCCGACCACGGCGAGGAAGGCCAGCAGCACCCAGAACAGGCCATTGCGCGACAATTGCCAGTCAGGACGCTTCATCGTTTGCCCCTGTCCGCTTGTCGATGCCGTGGAGTGCGAGTCTTTTCAGGGCTTTCTGGCGATGTGGCATCCCCCGGTCCGGTGCCATTTCCATCCCGGGCAGCCTCACACCGTACACCCCCCCCGAGGCTTCGCATTCGCAGACCTGCCAGCACATGCGAGACAGCCGCTGCTCGGTATCCATACCGTCGAACGTGTCCCAGTCGACCCACACCCGGCTGTCCACTAGGTCGCCGTACTGCTTGGACCAGAGGCCCTGTTCCCGGGCGTATTGCTTCCAGGCGACGTGGCGCAGCGATTCGCCCACTTCATAGATTTTCAAACCGACGTAATCTTCCGAACCGGATGTACCCTCGTAATGCCCCTCGCCTTTACCGCGCCGGTTTCGCACCGCGATGCGGTCCACGATGGGCGAAGGGTAAACGACCGCGTCGAAGCGGAAGCGGATGTGCGTCCAGACCCGCAACAGGCCTACCGGGTAAACGCTGTCGATGGTCAACAACTCCGGCTCCAGGTAGCCTCGGTGGCTTGTCGGCGCCAGCACCGTGACGAAGGTATCGCCACTTTTCTCGACCGCCGCCATCACGGGATCTCCCCCCGCGAAACGCAGCACCAGTTGTTCGCGCCGCCGGGCCCTCAACTGCGCCAGGCAGAGTTCGACCGCGGCCGCCTCGCCCTTGAAGACCGATTCTGCACGGACCGGTCGAACGGTCAGTCCAGACAAGGTGGCGTGGGTGAAATGGATGCTGACCACGAAAAACGCGAGCAGCAGGAAGCTGAGCAGGAACACCAGGTTGTTCTCGAAGTTGGTCGCCAGCAGCCACATCGCACCGACCAGGGCGAGGAAAGCGAAACCTGCTTTCGTCGGAAAAATATACAGCCGCCTGTGATTGAGACGCGACACGCTGACGACCCGCGTGCGGCGATCGACCCAACGCCGATAACGACGTTTGAATGCTTGCCGGGCTCGCGTCACAAGGCTCATCTGCCGATCCGGTCTCGCTCAGATGACGTCGATGGTATCGAGCATTTCCTGGATCAGGACCCGGCTGCCGCTGTCGTGACCCCGACCGGCACCCTGCAACCGGTGGTTGGCGACGGCCGGAAACACGGCCTGGATGTCCTCGGGGATCACGAACGATCGTCCGTCGATAAGAGCGGCCGCCTTGGCCGATTGAAGAACGGCGAGCGCCGCGCGAGGCGACAATCCATAGTCGAACACGTCGCTGCTGCGCGTGAACTGCAGCAGCCGTTGCAAGTAATCCACGACGGGTTCGGCAGCACCGATCTCATCGACTTCTTTCTGCAAGGCCAGCAGCTCCTGAGTAGAGAGCCGTGGCTCCAACTCGTCGAGCCGCGAGCGGGGGTCACCGCCCGTGAGGATGTGCTTCTCGGACGCCAGATCCGGGTAACCCAGTGACAACCGCATCAGAAACCGATCGAGTTGCGACTCGGGCAGCGGGAAGGTACCGGAATACTGCACCGGGTTCTGCGTGGCGACAACGAAAAACGGCCCAGGCAGGTCGCGTGTCTCGCCCTCGACCGTGACTTGGCCCTCGGCCATGGCCTCCAGCAGCGCGCTCTGGGTTTTGGGCGTGGTGCGGTTGATCTCGTCCGCCAGCAAAAGATGGCAGAACACCGGACCCGGATGAAACTGAAACGCGGCCTGGTTCTTGTCGTAGACCGATACGCCCACGATATCGGCCGGTAGCAGATCGCTGGTGAACTGTATCCGGTTGAAATCGAGACCCAGGACACGCGCCATGGCGTTCGCCAGCGTGGTCTTGCCCATTCCGGGCAGGTCTTCGATCAACAAATGTCCACGGGCAAGCAGGCAGGCCAGCGCGAGGCGTACCTCCTGCTCCTTGCCGATCAGCACCGAACTGATGGCGTCTACGGTGGCGTCGAGCTTTGACTTGGAGATGGTCACGTATCAAGTCCCTTTGGATGTTGTGACTCGAAACCTACTTCAGCCCGCCAAGGCGCGACATCAGGTTTGCCAGTGCATCGCCGGAAGGCGCTTCTCCCTGGGGCGAGAGTTTGTCGACCAGACCGGGCAGCACGCCCGCCAGCGCCTCACCGGCCTTGTCGGCGTCGATCCCGGCCTTGGCCGCGAATTGCGCCAGGGTGTCGTTATCGAGAGCCCGTGAAACCTCTTCCCCGGAAATCGACTCGTTACCGCCCTGCGACAGCCAGGAAGTCACTTTCTCTGCCAGGCCACCGCTGGCCAAGGCTCCCATCACTTCATCCAAGCCGCCGTTCCCGCCCACGGAACCGTCTTTGGGATTCAACAGGCTCATCGCCGCGTTGACAAGGTCCGGGTTGTTTGACGCCATTTCAGCGATGCCGCCCAAATCGAGGTTTTTGGTCAGGTTATCGAGCAAGCCCATGGTATGTTCTCCTAAAGTAATGGTTTTTCTATCGTCATGAAGATACGTGAATTGTGAGACCGGCGCATCTGCACCGTTTTTCGGCCCTCACTGGTAAATCTGCCCTCTGTGCTTGAGCCAACCCCCGACGTGTCGGCCCGCCGGATCGTGATGCGTCCAATGGATGACCCCTCCGCGGTCATTCCACTCGTATTCGCCGAAAAACTCCACCCGATCCCCTGCCCTGATGCCCTCGACGCGGGGCGCCAGGTCGATGTTGTGGCTGACCAGCAAGGTCTGGCCGGACGGCAGTTCAACGATGAACCGCTGATGTCGAGAGCCTTGCAAATCATCACGCAGCACTTTGACCACGGTCGCCACGCCGCGGACCTGCACGTCACTCTGGCGATTGGCATAGGCCTGCTGCAGCACCGACTCGGCGACCGCCGGCGAAGGCTGTGATGTCGGGGGGGCGTCCCGGTTCAGCTCATAAGCAAAATACAGCGCGGCCAGGATCAGGAGCGGCAGAATCTTTTTCATGACGTGGCCCAAGCGATCCGGGATGCTGAGGATCTGTAATGAGATCCGAACGGGTCCAACTTAACTTGTGCGCTGCATAGCATTGAGTGTTCGCCGTATCCGCGGAGCTGTGAGGGCTCAGCCTTGACGGATCAGGTTCTCGAGTTTGACCTGGTCCTTGACGAAATTCCTGATGCCCTCCGCCAGTTTTTCAATGGCCATCGCGTCGTCGTTCAGGTCGTAGCGGAATACGGCTTCCGAGGGCGCTACCTTGGGGTCGTCGCTGCGGACGTTGCCGGGCGAGAGTTGCCGCGGCAGTTCGCCCATGTCGTGGTCCAGTTCCTCCATCAGATCCGGGCTGATGGTCAGGCGGTCGCAGCCAGCCAGGGCCTCGATCTCCCCGGTATTGCGGAAGCTGGCGCCCATCACCACTGTTTGATAGCCGTGCTGCTTGTAGTACGCGTATATGCGCTGCACGGACTGCACGCCCGGATCGTCCTCGGGGCGCTTGATCTCTAGGTCGGTATTAGCAAGGTACCAGTCACGAATCCGGCCGACGAACGGCGAGATCAGGTAGACACCCGCGTCCGCGCAGGCGGCCGCCTGGGAAAAGCCGAACAGCAAGGTCAAATTGCAGTTGATCTGTTCCCTCTCGAGCTGCTCGGCCGCGCGAATACCCTCCCAGGTGGACGCGAGCTTGATCAGGATTCGATCGCGGGGCACGCCTGCCTCTTCGTACAGGCCGATGAGTTTCCGGGCGCGCTCGATGCTCGCGGTCGTGTCGAATGAGAGTCGCGCGTCGACCTCGGTTGAGATTCGGCCGGGGATCAGTGACACGATGTCCCTGCCGACGGACACCGCGAAACGGTCGCAGGCGTTGGCCAACTGTTCCGCATCCGAACCGCCAAGCTTGGCGGCCCATTCCCGAGCGAGCTCGAGTTTCCGGTCGTAGCCTTCCAGGTTTACAGCTTTGAGCAAAAGCGAGGGGTTGGTCGTCGCGTCCTGCGGTCTGAATCGCTTCATGGCCTCGATGTCGCCCGTGTCCGCGACCACGAGGGTCATCTCCCTCAGCTGTTCCAGCTTGCTCTTCATTTCGTCGCTCCCGTGCAATTCATGCGATGTGCGTCCAAACCCAACCCACACCGTTGATCAAATGCTGTCCGGAGCGTGGAAATTCAAGCATTGAGCACGCGGGTGGCATGCGCTGGTATGCTGTAGGAAGGTGAAGAGAGTTTGAAACAGGTGCAATATCATGCGGAAACTGATGACATGGATCGTCCGGATAGCCGTTCTTCTGATACTGGTGCAAGTCGTCTTGTGGTCCTGGGATCGGTACCAATCAGGCGGCTTCCAGGCCAGGCAACAGGAGGTGCTCGACAGTGACAAGGTCTGCCGGGTTACCAACCCGGACCTCGGCACCTGTGTCTGCGTCCATCGAGAGACGAACGAGCGGCTCGATCTGACTTACGAAGAATGTCGGGCACGCGCGAGCGATCGCTTCCCCTGAGAGGCCGAAGAGCCCTGACCTACCGGTCGTCTTTACTTGAGTAGACGGTCATCTCCGGCGTATGCGTTCACGTTGGCGCATGCCCTGCCAAATGGCGATGACCGCGAGGAAACCGGACAGGAACGCCACTTTGACCGTGCCACTCAGAGCCTCGTACTGCACTTCCAGCAGTGATCCGATCGCAGGCATCACCAGGATGAGAATAGTTAGGGCAGCCCCGTACAAAACGATAAAGCGGAACAGCCTGAACAGGTTTTCCAAGGCACTTTTGGTCGCTTTTTTCATTTCACCGTCCCCGTTAAAAAAAAAGGGGCGGTTTCCCGCCCCTCGAAGGCACACACTCTTTGAGGAGAGACCAGGCTCGATGTGAGCCCATGAATCTAGTGTACGGAGCGCAAAACGATACCGCTTGACCCGGCCGGACGATCGCTTGACGCCGCGCCCTGCTCGATCAGGTGAACCAGCGTCTTGACGTCCAGAGATTCCAGGTTGAGGTATGCCTGCCACAGCGCGCGAGGCTCATCGCCCGCCACCGCCACTGCCACCGAGCGGCGCAGGCGCGCGGCCAGCGAGGTTTCGATGTCCGCGGAACCCTCTAGCGCTGCCTTGGCAAGACGCATCAGCGCCATGCTGCGTGTCGAGCCCCGACGCTCGAGCGCCTTCTTGGTCGTGATCATGGCCTCGTCGGCACTCGCCAGCGCGTCGTTGCGATGTGGCTGCTTTGTAAGCGTGTATTCGATGTATAGCAGGTGGTGAGGCTCCATGTCCTCGCAGCGGCCGAAACAGGCCAGTGTCTCGGCATCGTCCTGCTCGACCAACTCACCGAACTCGGCATCGGTCATCCACACATTGCGGCCACCCGCCGCATCGCGCAGGTAGGCCATGTTTTTGGGCGAACGCGCAAAGGCTATGCGCGCTTCGCGCATGTGGATGTGTTCCTGCAGGAACAAAAACCCCTGCATGTGGCCATCGAGGCGTTCAAACGTGATTTCGTCCAGATCGGTGCCCGTTCGGGCGATTTCCTGCAGCGCACACCAAAGTTGCGGCTCGGGTACGCGACCAATCATGGTGACGAGGTCCCGTGCCAGGGTCTTTTCGGGATTGCTCATGGCTGTGCACTCCTTGTTTGAGGGTTAGTTACGACGCCATCCGGCTGGTCGTGCCGCGCCGGATCGCGAATTTCGGCCAGGCGTCGTTTCGCCAGGGCAAGCGCGAACTGCATCCGCTCCACGGTGGGCCCGGGAAGGTCGTCGCACCGGGTCTCGATCATCTCCTGCCAGAACTCGATTTCGGACCAGAGCAGGGATTCATTCAATTGGCCAGGCGCGTTTGCGATATCCGTCTGCGCGCAGGCCATGTGCTTTGTGTCGGCCATTGCCGGCTCCTGAATTCGGTATGCAGGCACTTTATGCCTGGTGCATGCCGATCGCTTGACCGTGACGGACTCCCTGTTGACGGACCCGGCCAGGCTCAGTGAGAATGCAGGGCACCACTTCCGCTTGCCGAGGTCCGTCCATGTCCGTTTTTGCTCCAACACTGGGCGCGCTGTGGAAACAGCTGGAAGGGTATGGGATCGATCCCGACCCCGTGTTCCGCAAAGCAGGCATTGACCCCGAAACGATGTTCGACGCGGGCGCCCGCGTGCCAATTGAAAATCAGCAAGCGGTCAGAGACCTCGCGTTCGAGCTGTCAGGGGACCCCCAGTTCGGTCTGCGCGCCTATGAATACCTGAGGCCGGCGCACCTCGGGGCACTGGGATTCGCCTGGCTGGCAAGCGCCACGTTGCGCGAAGCCTTTCACCGCATCAGCCGATATGCCCGCGTGATCCAGGAAAATCTGTTGGTCGAGACTCACGAGGAGGACGGGTTGTTCTGGGTCCGCGTCGACCCGCGTGTGAAAGAGGATGACTGGCGCACCCGCGAAGACAGCGCCCTGGCCGCACTGATTCGCTTCTGTCGCGTGATCGCGGGTGAGGATCTCAGCCCGGCCCGCGTTCGGTTTCGCCAGGTCGAACCGGCAAACACGTCCTTTCACTACGAATTGTTCCGCAGCCCGATCGAATTCGGACGCGAGCACACGGAAATGGCTTTTGAACGTCGGGATGTAGATAAGCGGCTGCTGGGATCCAATGATGAATTGGCCAACCTGAACGAGCACATCGTGGTCAAGTACCTTGCCCACAGCGAGCGCCAAGACATCGTCAACCAGGCCAAGGCGGCCATCATCGACGGGCTCGCCAGCGGTTCGGTCACCGAGAAATCCGTTGCCGAATCTCTGTTCACGACGCCGCGCAACCTGCATCGCAAGCTGATGAAGGAAGAGACCTCGTTCAAGCACCTGCTGACCGAAATCCGACAGGAATTGGCGCGCCAGTACATCCAGGATCGCAGTAAAACCCTGACGGAGATTTCATACCTGCTCGGCTTCTCCGAGGTCAGTTCGTTTTCCCGCGCGTTCAAAAACTGGACCGGCATGCCGCCCAGCGCAGCCCGACAGGCGTAGCGCAAGGCGATTGAATGTGATTAACTGCCACGCAAATTCACCAACGGAGAACACCATGCGTAGTTTCACGACCCTGACAGCCCTTGTGGCCACCCTGATCTTCAGCCTGAACGCAATGGCTTTTGAGCCCGACACCAACGACGCCATGGAGCTCGATGTTGCGCGGGCGATCGTTGCGGTCAAGACGGCCGACCCGGGCATGGAGACCTTTTTCGACAACGCCGCCGGTTACGCGGTCTATCCCAACGTGGGCAAAGGCGGTTTGATCGTTGGAGGCGCTTACGGTAAGGGTCTGGTGATCGTCAACCAGCAGGTCGACGGCTTCACCACCATGTCCCAGGCCACGGTCGGACTGCAGGCAGGCGGCCAGAAATACAGCCAGTTCATCTTTTTCCGCGACCAGGCTGCACTGGAGAATTTCAAACGTGGCAACATTGAATTCGGCGCCCAGGCCTCGGCCGTGGCGATCAGCAAGGGCGCATCGACGGATGCCAACTACGACAAGGGTGTGGTCGTCTTCACGCATGCCGGCGGCGGCCTGATGGTCGAGGGCACCATCGGCGGCCAGAAATTCACCTACGACCCGAAGTACAAGAAGTAACGAACGGAGGATGAACACGTGGGTGCGGCGCCTGCCGCCCCCACTCCAGAGCGATGCTCTCAGACACCGCAATCGCCGCTTCCACGCCCCGTGCGCCCATCGCAGATATCGCGGACCGGCTGGGCGTGGGCGCTGAACACCTGATCCCTTACGGGCACGAAATCGCCAAGATCCACATCGACGCGCTGAATGCCCCGCCCGCGAACCGAACCCGACCCAAGCCGCCGGGCAAGCTTATCCTGGTATCGGCCACGACTCCGACCCGGGCCGGTGAGGGCAAAACGACCACCTCGATCGGACTGGGACAGGCGCTGACGCGGCTGGGCGAATCGGCCTGCATCGCCCTTCGAGAACCTTCCCTTGGGCCTTGCCTGGGCATCAAGGGGGGCGCAACCGGCGGGGGCTATGCACAGGCCGTGCCCGCCAACCGGATCAACCTCCACTTCACCGGTGATTTTCACGCGATCACAACCGTCAACAACCTGGTGGCGGCGACAATCGACAACCACATTTACTGGGGAAACGAGCTGGGGATCGATCCGCGCATGGTGGCTTGGCGACGGGTGATGGACATGAACGACCGCAGCCTGCGGCATATCGTTCTCGGCCTGGGCGGACGCTACCAGGGAATTCCTCGCGAAGGGGGCTTCGACATCACGGCGGCCTCGGAGATCATGGCGATCCTCTGCCTGGCCAATGACCTCGACGATCTGCGCCTGCGCCTCGACAGCATCCTGATTGGCAGCAACTACGCGGGCGAACCGGTTTATCTCGCATCCCTCAACATTACCGACGCCCTGATGGCGCTGCTTCGCGACGCGCTCCACCCCAACCTGGTCCAAACGCTGGAGGGCACCCCGGTTCTGATGCACGGCGGCCCCTTCGCCAACATCGCCCACGGTTGCAGCAGCGTGTTCGCCACCCGCATGGCCATGCACTTCGCCGACTGGGCCATCACCGAAGCCGGATTCGGTTTCGACCTGGGCGCGGAGAAATTTTTCGACATCAAGTGCCGGTCGGCCGGCCTCAACCCCGACGCGGTGGTGCTGGTGACAACCATTCGCGCCCTCAAGTCGCACGGCGGAGCGGACGATTCGGCGTGCGGGCACCCCGACCCGGCGGCGGTTCAACGGGGCCTGGAAAACCTGGACAAGCACATCGAGAGCGTGGGCTTGTTCCACAAGAGGCCGGTCGTGGCGCTCAACCACTTCGCCGGCGACACCGAGGAAGAAATTCGCCTGGTGCGCGAACGTGCCGAACGCCATGACGTGCCGTTCTCGGTTTCGAGGCACTTCGAACAGGGCGGTGCCGGGTCCGAAGACCTGGCCCGAAAAGTGATGACGGCGGCCGGCCAAACGACCGCGTACCACCCGCTTTACGAATTGACGCTGTCGGTGCCTGAAAAAATTTGCGCGGTCAGCCGCGCGATCTACGGAGCCGGCGACGTGTCCTTCACCAAAGCCGCCGAAAACGACTTGAAGCGGGTCGAGGAGCTCGGTCTGGATTCGTTACCCGTCTGCATTGCCAAGGCGCCGAGCTCGCTTTCCGACGACCCGGCGCTGCGCGGCCGGCCGCGCGACTTCCAGGTCACCGTGCGCAACATCCAGATCAACTCCGGCGCCGGGTTCCTGGTGGTGTTGACCGGCGAGATCATGCGCATGCCGGGTTTGCCCCGCAAACCGCTGGCCGAATCCGTGAAGTTCCACGCCGACGGAACCGTGGAGGGGCTGGGGTAACGCCTCACCCGGCTTTGCAGAACACCTCGATATCCCGGTGCCGACAGGAAATCGTGACCGGCATGGCGCCCTCGGTCTCGCCGTCGGGCGCCAGCCCAAGCGCATCATCCGCTTCAATCCGAATCTCCCTAGCACGGAACGTTTCGACCTCGTCGTAATGAACGTGTGACCCCGAGTAGATCGAAGGGAAAAGTTGCAGCACGCGCGTCCGCGCCAGGCGGGATACGAGAACGACGTCCAGAACGCCGTCGTCCGGCCGGGCGTCGGGGGCGATCAGGAACGACGTGCCCGTATACCGCGTGTTGGCAACCTCGATAAACAGGCAGTCGCGCTCGATTGAGCGCCCGTCCAGGGTGATTCGCAGCGGGTAGCAGTGCATCTGCATCGCCTTCCAGAGGGTCGCCAGCGTGTAGGCCGAGCGACCCAGGACCTTCAGACGCCGCGTGGAGGCCATCACGTCCACCGGCAGCCCGGCACCGACAATGTTCAAAAAGTGATAGGCCCCGCCGCTCCACTGCACGCGCCCGGTGTCGAAGCGGCGGGGTTGGCCTGCCGCGAGGATGTTGATCCCGCCCTGCCAATCTCCGGGCTGAAGGCCAAGGTCACGCGAAAAAGCGTTGCCCGTGCCGATCGGCAGCACGCCCAGTGGCGGGCGGTTCGGCGCTGCATGGGAATACAGCCCATTGAGCACCTCGAACAACGTACCGTCCCCTCCCGCGGCCACCACGGCGCCGTACGCGGACAGGTCCGCGGTCTCCACGAAGCGGCGTGCGTCTCCCGGCCCGACTGTGCGGTGCAGATCGACGGGGCCGAGGCCCGACATGGCTGTTTCAAGCATCGGGGCCAGGCGGCCGGCCCGGCCGCCTGCCGCGTGAGGATTGAGCACCAGGAGCGATTTCATGCTGTGCGACTCTACTACGAATCCGCCGGCAATCAGAACTTGTACGACAGGGACGAATTGACGCCGTAGTCGCTGTTTGAGGCCTCGGGGTCGATCGGGTCGCTGTCGAAGTTGGCGAACACGCTGAATACCCAGAACAGGTCATTGACGAATTCCAGCCGGAAATCCGTGTCGAAGTCGGCGCGCCATCGCCCAAAATCGGTCAGGCTGGGAAAAACGGTCAGGTTGACGCTGACGCTTCGCTCGGGGTTCGAATACCGAAAATACTCATAGCTGACGCGACCAACAGCCTCCACGTTGGTCTCAGCACTTCCCCCGGATGGAATTTCGTGGTTGACGTCCAAACCGGCGGTCAGCAGAAACCAATTGCTGTTGGAACGAATAGGAACCCAGCCATAACCGACACCGGCCAATGCACGCAAGTCGATACCCAGTTGATCGTTGCTCTCGACGTTGCCGAAGTAACTGACGAAGCGCTTTTGCCGGTTGAAACGGATGTGATTGATCGACGCATTCGCCCGACGAGTGTCGCTTGCATTTTCCTGAGAAGTGATCTCGGCGGCCAGGTTGGCCCGGGTCATCGCTTTCGGCTGCCGATACTCAGCCTCGAGCCCAACGCTGTATTTTCCGACCGAACTGGCCTTGTCCCAGGAAAGGCCCAGGCTGGCTCGCACGTCGAGACGATCCCAGAAGCCGGCTTCGACCGGGTACATCGCGATGACGTCGTCCAGGCTGAGACCGACCTGGCCCTGGGCCGTCTCGATAGCGACCATCTCCTCGCTGCCGGATTGTGCGAGAGGCCCGAAGAATCGCTGGCCGTTGGCCAATTCCAGGGACTGGCCGGTGTCGCTGATCACGGTACCGATGTCCTGCCAATCGATGTACACCGTGCCCATGCTGTCGGTGCTGAATTCAAGCTTGCCGCGCAACAGGCTCTTGATTTCGCCCGTCATCTTGTCGCCGTTTTTGAGCACGACGATATCGGTCTTGGCGGCCAAGGCGGGCCCGCACGGAACCAGCACCAGTAACATCAAGCTGAGAAGAGCAAGGAATTGTTTCATGATCAGAGCCGGGAAAATTTTTCGGGAAGCGGGGTTGTCGAAATTCTATACTGTCCCGAAAGACGAGACAGCCGAATGACTCACCTGAAATTGTTTTTGGCCGCTGTCCTGGCGATCGGAATCACCCCGTTGGGCATCGCCGGGGAAACGCCCCAGTTCATCGTGGCCGGCACTTTGGAAAACCGCCGCATCGATGAGGCCAGTGGACTGCAGGCCGGAAGAGGCGATGTCTTCTTCGTTCACAACGACGAAAAACGCGATATTTTCGTCATTGATCCGAGCGGCCGGGACCTGGGATCGTTCAAGCTCGACGGCGCCAGGAGCCGAGATTGGGAGGATATCGCCCGGGCACCTGGTCCAAACGGACCCTTGCTGGTGATCGGCGATGTCGGCGACAACCGGGCGCGGCGCAAGGACGTGGAGCTGTTTTTTTTCGATGAACCCCGGCCCGACGAATTCAACCGACACCACGAGGTTATTCACACCGTGAGCCTGCGGTATCCCGACGGACCACGTGACACCGAATCGATGGCCTACGATCCGTCATCCGGGATGATGTTCCTGCTGACGAAACGCGATAGACCGCCGCGGTTGTACGGGGTGCCATTGGCCACCGCACTGGCCGAGCGCCGCGTCGAGGCTGAGTTCCTGGCCGAAGTGCCCGGCTTCAGACCACCCACTGCCCAGGACATTCTGGTTCAGCCCGGGCGGGGTTTTTACGTATCCCAACCCACCGGTATGGATATCAGCCCCGATGGCCGGCGCGCCGCTGTTATCACCTACCGCAGCCTGTACTTGTTCGAACGATGCTCAGACGAGACTTGGGTCGAGGCGTTTCAAAAAGCGCCTATCGAAATCGTCGGTCCACCGGGAACCCACCAGGAAGCCGTGGCGTTCAGTGCCGATGGCTACTCGGTGTACGTGACCACGGAGCGGCGCCCTGCCCCCCTGCATCGCCTGGATCTGCACCCGGAGCAGACGCCGCAACGAAAGAACCACAAAACGTTCCCAAGGTAGGAGCGACGCACGTCTCGAAAGGCCCTTGTTTTTCAGATTGAAATGAACCGTTTCAAACTGCGCCGTGGGATTCCATCAGGTCGGAAAAGCCATCTTCGTCCATAATTCGCACGCCGAGTGACTCGGCCTTGCGCAGTTTCGAGCCGGCAGCTTCCCCAGCCAGCAACACATCGGTTTTCGCGGAGACGCTGCCGGTCACGCGAGCACCAAGGGATTCGAGCAGTGATTTGGCACGGGCGCGCGGCATGCTCAGAGTGCCGGTCAACACCCAGGTTTGGCCGGCCAGCGGCTGGGCACCGGTGTCGGGTTCAACGTGCTGCCAGCGGACGCCTGCGTCTTCGAGCGCTCGCAGCACTTCCAGGTTGTGGTCCTCGCGGAAAAACGCATGCACGTGCCCGGCCACGACCGGTCCGACGTCCATCACGTCCTCCAGCGCTTCCACGCTGGCCTCGATGACTTTGTCGAGCGCACCGAAGTGCCGGGCCAGGGACTCAGCGGTCACTTCACCGACTTCGCGAATACCCAGGGCGTAGAGGAAACGCCCCAACTCGGGAGACTTGCTGCGCTCGAGCTCCCGCAACAGGTTTTCGGCCGATTTTTCACCCATCCGTTCCAGGCCGGCCACCTGGTCTTTGTCGAGGGTGTAGAGGTCCGCCACGGTATGGATCAGGCCCGTGTCGGCCAGCTGGTCGACCAGCTTGTCGCCCAGCCCTTCGATGTCCATGGCCTTGCGCGAGGCGAAGTGCTTGATGCTGCGCACGCGCTGCGCGGGGCAGACCAGTCCGCCGGTGCAACGAAACACGGCCTCGCCTTCCTCGCGTTCGACCATCGATCCGCAATCCGGGCAGTGCGAGGGCATCCGGAATTCTTCGAGCTCGCCCTCGCGGCGCTCGGCGATCACGCGCACCACTTCGGGAATCACGTCGCCGGCGCGGCGGACGATGACCCAGTCGCCGATGCGGACGTCCTTGCGGCGAATTTCATCGATGTTGTGGAGGGTCGCGTTCGTCACGGTAACGCCCCCTACGAACACGGGCTCGAGGCGTGCCACCGGGGTCAAGGCCCCGGTGCGGCCGACGCGAACGTCGATGGCCCGCAGGCGCGTGATTTCCTCCTGGGCTGGGAACTTCTGCGCCAGCGCCCAACGCGGGGCCCTGCTGACGAAACCCAGGGTCTGCTGCTGTTCGCGCATCTCGACCTTGAACACGACGCCGTCGATGTCGTAGCCGAGGTTTTCGCGTTTTTTTTCCATCGCGCGGTAGTAGTCCAGGCAGCCGCTGGCATTCCGCACCCGTCGGACTTCGGGATTGACCGGAAAGCCCCAGTCGCGCAGCTGCATCAAGCGCTCATAGTGACTCTCGGCCAGCGGGTCGCCGGCCTCGGCGCCGTAGCAATAGAACGCCAGCGGACGCTGCGCGGTGATGCGCGAATCCAGTTGTCTCAGGCTGCCGGCGGCCGCATTGCGTGGATTGACCAATTCCTTGACGCCCTGTTTGCGGGCCCTGGCGTTCCAGGCATGAAACCCTTTGAGCGGCATGTAGATCTCGCCCCGGACTTCCAGGCTCTGCGGCCATCCGGAACGGCGCAGTTTGAGCGGAATGGCCCTGATCGTGCGCACGTTTGACGTGACGTCTTCACCCGTGGTCCCGTCGCCACGAGTGGCTGCTTGCACGAGCCGGCCGTCCTCAAAACGCAGCGAAATCGCGACCCCGTCCAGCTTGGGCTCAGCCACGTAATCGACGTGATCGGTTTCAAGCCCCTTGAGCACGCGCTGGTGGAAGGCCTCCACCTCGTCTTTGGAGAAAGCGTTGGCCAGGGAGAGCATCGGGGTGCGATGGCGGACTTCGTCGAAACCGTCCAGCGGCTCCGCGCCCACCCGCTGGGTGGGAGAATCCGGGCTGCGCAGCTCGGGGTGCTCGTTCTCCAGGCCTTCGAGTTCCCGCAACAGGCGATCGTACTCGGCATCCGGCACCGACGGTTGGTCGAGGACGTAGTAGGCGTAGTTATGACGCTCGATTTCAGCGCGCAGACCCTGGACGCGTTCCTGCAGTGTGCTCATCGCTTGGCGTTGCGGTCAGCGGACCGGGTTCTTCTCGCGGTCGTACTCGCGCATTTCCTCGCGGATCTGCGCCTCACGCTGACGGCTGAAGGGATTGCGCTCCGCATCCAGCAGGTCGGCATCGAGTAGCTCGCCAATGCGGCGCGCGGCTGCCAACATCGCGTCCCAGGCATCCAGGGCATGCATCGGCCCCGGCAGCGTCATGAACAGCGCAACGCCGGAGGTTTCAAAGGTATTCCACTCGTCACGCTCGAAATGGCCGGGCTTGGCCGCATTGGCCAGGCTGAACACCGGCTTTTCTTCGCCGTCTGCCATGCGATGGAAGACTTTCATGCCCCCGAACTCGAGGCCGGTGCTCACCGTGGCCTGGAGCAGTTCGGCGCCGGTGATGGTGTGCGATTCACGGGCCAGCAAAAACAGGGTCACGATCCGGTCGGGCGGCGGCTCGAGGGGTGCCCTGGGTTTCGGCTTGTGCTCAGCAACTGCGGGGCTCGTCTCCGGTTCGATTGCGAGCTCACCCTGCCCGCCGGCCTCCACACGTGCCATGGGATCGTCCGGCTCTGCCTCGCCTGCCAGGGTCGGTTCGCGACGTACCCGTTCCTTGCCTTGCAGTCTTTCTTTGCGCCGTCGCGACGCCGTTGGTGTTTTTTTCTTGTTGGGGTTGCCAAACAGGAAGATCGAGCCGACGACGATGATGCCGACCACGACGAGTATCCATCGCAAGGTTGAAGCTTCCACCCGGTTCCTCTCCGTATTTTCAGCTGGCGGCCAGCTCGGCCGCCTCGTCGATATTGACCTGAACGAGGCGCGAGACGCCCGGTTCCCTCATCGTAACACCGCTCATCTGGCGGGCCATCTCCATCGTGATCTTGTTGTGCGTAACAAAAATAAACTGCACCGACTCCGCCATCTCGCTCACCATGGTGGAGAACCGAACCACGTTGGCGTCGTCCAGCGGCGCGTCGACCTCGTCGAGGAGACAGAATGGCGCCGGGTTCAAGCGGAAGATCGCAAACACGAACGCCACGGCGGTCAGCGCCTTTTCCCCGCCGGAGAGCAGGTGGAGGCTGCTGATGCGCTTGCCGGGGGGTTGCGCCATGATGGCGACACCCGTGGTCAGCAGGTCTTCACCGGTCAGTTCGAGGTAGCCGTGGCCACCGCCGAACAGGCGCGGGAAGAGTTCCTGCACGCCCTTGTTCACCTTTTCAAACGTCTCTTTAAAACGAGTTCGCGTTTTACGGTCGATCTTGGCGATCGCGTTCTCCAGCGTTGCCAGTGCTTCGCATAAATCGTCGTTCTGCTCGTCCAGGTAGTGTTTTCGCTGGCTCTCTTCGTCGAACTCCTGGATCGCCGCCAGGTTGACCGGTTCGAGGCGGGCGATTCGCGTGGAGAGTTGTTCGATTTGCTCCTGCCAATCGTGCGGCGCCACGCCCTCGGGCAGCGCTTCGGCAAGTTCCTCGACCTGCCCGCCAAGTTCCTCGACCTGTCGCTGGATGGCCCGTGCGTTGAGTTCGAGTTCCTGCTGTTGCAGGCGCGCGTGCTCCAGGTCCTGTCGAATTTCATCGGAATGCTGGATCGCTTTTTGACGCTCTCCGTCTTTTTCGCGGTACTCGTTTTCCAATTCCTGCACTTTACGGCGCGCCCCGGTCAACCGCTCCTCGGTCTCTCGACGCTGTTCCAGCAAAGCGTTCATTTTGTCGCGATGCTGATTCTCGGGTTGATCCGCCCTGGCCGTGAGTTCGCTCAGTTTTACATAGCGCGCCTGTAGCTGGCTGAGCTGGGTATCCATGCGTTCGAGAGACTGGCGCAGCGAGTCCAGGCTGGCGCGACGCGATTCGGTCCTCAATTCCAGTTCATGCCGGGTGTTTCGGGTCTCGGCCACCCGCTGACGGGCCGTCTCGCGGCGCTGCATCAGTTCATTGCGCTGCGACTCAAGCGCATCGCGTTCGCTTTTCAGGCCGGCCATGGCGCCAACCAGTTTTTCAAGCTTGCCACGCGCCTCACGAACGGCGGCTTCGTCGACGTTGACCTGTTCACGCAACTGGGAGGCTTCCTCGCCGATCGCGCGCTGGCGCTCGCCCATCATGCCGATACTGGACTGGCGGCTTTCCAACCGGCCATCGACCTCGTTGCGCCGGCGATGAGCTGCGTTCACATCTGCCTGAAGGCCCTGGATGTCACTGTCGAGTTCAGCGGCCCGCCGCCGGCCCGACTCGACTTCGCCTGTCAACTTCTCGGCCTCGCGGCTGAGCTTTTCGACATCGCTATCGAGCCGCGAGATGATCTTCTCACGTTCGAGCGTACTTTCCTGGCCGGCCTGTCCCCTGGCCACCCGAACCCAGCCGTTGCCGACCCATTCTCCGGCCGGGGTCACGAACGACTGGTCCTCCTCCAGTTGGCCGCGCGCAGCCCAGGCGCCCTCGAGCGAGTCGACCGGACTCACGCGGTTGAGCCAACTCAGCACCGCGTCCGGACCCTGAACTTTTTCAGCCAGCGTGCCGCCAAGCGGCTTGACCTGGCCGCGCCGGTCGACCAGCAGGTCCATGGACGCCTGCTCGAGGGTGCCGAGGTCCATGGCGTGTTCCTGGCGTTCTCCGGTCACGACGGATTTCAGCCAGTGACCCAGCACCACCTCCACGGCGGCCTCCCAACCTTCCTCGACCTGGAGAATCCGGGTCAGCCGGGGGGCATCGCCCAGGTCGTTCTGCTTCAGCCAGCCCTTGATATTCTCGTCTTCGAGCGCCGCCTCTTGCATGGCGCGCAGAGATTCGAGGCGGCCTTCCCGGCTGTGAAGATCCCGGCGAACGATGCGCCGCTGCTCTTCGAGCTGCTCCAACCGCTGCCGCGTTTCTGCCAGTTCCGTTCGCAGTCGGTCGAGTTTCTGCTGGCCGGATTGTTCTGTCGAGCCAAGCTGGCGGGTCTCCGCAGCGAGCCGCTCCAATTCATCCTTGAGGCTCCGGGTATCAATCGTTCCGGCCTCGGCATCGAGGGCCTCTATTCGGCGAGAAGCCTGCAGCAAGCGCTGATCGAGCACTTCGATGCCGGCCCGCGCCTGGTCCGCCTCGCGATTTTGCTCGGTGCTTTCCCGGTGGTGTTTCTCAAACGCCTGCTGCCAGGCCGCCACCTCAGCATCGGCCGCCTCGAGCGCTTTCAGCGCCGCCGCCTCTTCGGACCGCGACTTACCCAACCGCGGTTCCACCTCGGCCAGCGCATGCGTCAAATCCCCGACCTGAGCCTTGTCCAGCCCCATGTGCTTTTCCAGGTCGCGCAGAGCGGTCTCGGTTTCGGTGAATTCCGCCTTTTGACGTTCCTGCAGTTCGCGGGCGTGCTGGATGGTCTGCTCGAGACGCGCGATGTCGCTGCCCACGGAATAGAGCTCACCCTGCACACCGTTGAGCGCCTCGCTCGCCTCGCCCTGGTTCTGGTGCAGATCTTCCAGGGCCGCCTCGGCCGCGCGCTGGCGGGCGATGCTTTCCTGCAGTCCCGTCTCTTTTTTCGCCAGCCGCTCTTTGCCGGCCCGGGCGTCATCCATCAGCGCTTTCCAGCGCAAGGAAGCCAGGCGGGACTCGAGATCGCGCTTCTCCTGCTTAAATTTCTTGTATCGTTCGGCGGCGTTTGCCTGGCGTTTCAGTCGCGCGAGGTGCTTGCCGACTTCCTCGCGAAGGTCGGCAAGGCGCGACAGGTTGTCTCGCGTATGCTGGATACGCCGCTCGGTTTCGCGCCGCCGCTCTTTGTATTTGCTGATGCCCGCAGCTTCTTCGAGGTGACCGCGGATCTCTTCGGGCTTGGCCTCGACCACTTCTGAGATCATGCCCTGCTCGATGATCGAGTAACTGCGCGCACCCAAGCCGGTGCCCAGGAACAGGTCGCGCACGTCCTTGCGGCGGCAACGCGTGCCGTTCAGGTGATACAGCGAGATGCCGTCGCGCGAGACGGTTCGCTTGACCGAGATTTCGTTATAGCCCGCGAACTGGCCGCCGACCCGGCCCGCCGAGTTGTCGAACACGAGTTCCACTTGCGCGGTGCTGACCGGTTTGCGGGTGCTGGAACCGGAAAAAATCACGTCCGCCATGGATTCACCGCGCAGCACCTTGGCCGACCCCTCGCCCATCACCCAGCGCACGGCATCGATGATGTTTGACTTTCCGCAGCCATTGGGGCCGACGATGCCGGTCAGATTGGATGGAGCCTGGAATACGGTCGGGTCGACGAAGGACTTGAATCCGGCCAGTTTGATTGCGGATAGCCTCATCCTGGATACCCGCGGTGGCCAGCCGCTTCGTAAGCCGTTGAAGTTCTGTTCATGAAGTCGCTAAACTGCCTGGTCTTTCGTGGTTTAATCTTGTTTTGAACCGATCACGAGGCCCGGTCCCTTCAGGGTATCGGGCTAATCTACAGGGAATTTTACGGAGATGCCATGAGCACCGAACCCAGCAAAGATCTCGACGTCTTTCCCAACCCCAAACCGGGCCGGGATTATACCATTCGAATTGAAACTCCCGAATTCACCTGCCTTTGCCCAAAGACCGGCCAGCCCGACTTCGCCCACCTCGAACTGGAATACGTTCCCAACGAACTCTGCGTGGAGTTGAAATCCTGGAAACTTTACCTGTGGAGCTACCGCGACGAGGGCGCCTTCCACGAGGCCGTGACCAATCGAATCCTGGATGACCTGGTCGCCGTACTGAAGCCCCGCTTTGCCCGCCTGAACGCGACGTTCAATGTGCGCGGCGGGGTGTACACGTCCGTGGAGGCGGAGTACTGGCCGGAAGAGGAATCCTAAGGAGCCGCAGGCGATCCGTTCGATCAGCGGTCGAGTTCTTCCGGGGCCCAGGCGTCGATGGCCAGGGCGTGGATGTCGATGCGCATCATTTCGTCCAGCACGCGGTAAATCATTCGGTGTCGGTCCAGCAGGTTTTTGCCGGTAAAGGCCTCGGCGATGATCAGCACACGAAAATGACCGCGGCCGTCCTTCGCGCCTTCGTGCCCCTTGTGCAGGTAGCTCTCGTCCTCCACGCCCAGGTTTTCCGGCTCGAAGGCATCGTTCAGGCGCTTGACGATTTCCGCCTTGCGTACTTTCGGATTCATCAGGGCAACACCTGGATGAACGGAGAGATTTCCACCGATTCGTACACCCCTGCCAGCACATAGGGATCGCTCTCGGCCCAGGCCCGGGCGTCTTCGAGCGAGTCGAAGTCTGCCACGATCAACGAACCTTCGAAGCCCGCCGGACCGGGGTCGGGCGAGTCGATGGCGGGCCGCGGGCCCGCCAGGAGGATACGGCCCTCGTCGACGAGGCGGGAGACCCGCTCGAGATGATCGGGCCGTGCGTTGAGGCGGGCTTGCAGGGCATTGTCCCGGTCCCGCGAGTAGAT
This sequence comes from Lysobacterales bacterium, assembly GCA_013042915.1. Classification (GTDB taxonomy): domain Bacteria; phylum Pseudomonadota; class Gammaproteobacteria; order Xanthomonadales; family SZUA-36; genus JABDPF01. The sequence goes on along the minus strand of JABDPF010000029.1, from coordinate 4,045 downwards.
GACGTACCACATGCCGCAAGCTTAAAACCTGCACCGGCGCAGGTAAAGCTAATCGGTGGTTTCGCGCAACCGGACACTGCATTAGAATGGCGCGAACCTGAGAGAACGAGTAATGGCACAGAGAATAGAGGTTCGGGGTAACGGACCCCAGCCCAGGAGAATTAACGATATCGTTGCCGAGTTGGTGCGGGGAGGCCTGATCGCCTACCCGACGGATTCCGGTTATGCCCTCGGCTGGCGTGCTAACAACCGCAAAGCGGCCGAGCGGGTCGTCCGGCTTCGGCGGATCGAGGGCCAACATCATTTTACCTACCTGTGCCGCAGCATTTCGGACGTCAGCCGGTTTGCCAAGGTCAGCAACTGGGCCCACCGGCTGGTGCGGCAGTTGACACCTGGGCCGTACACGTTCGTTCTGCCGGCCACCAGTCATGTACCCCGAAATCACAAGAACAAGCGCCCGGCCACCATCGGCATCCGGATTCCGGACCACGCAGTGGTGCAGGCCATACTGGAGGCCATCGATGAGCCTATCCTGAGCTCTTCGCTTATCGTGCCGGACATGGAAGAGGAAATTTACGACCAGGAAGACCTGTACGACGCCGTCCACCAGGACATCGACCTCTTCGTGGACGCCGGCTACTGTCCACTCGAACCCACGACCCTGCTCGACCTCACGGGCACCGAACCCGTCGTGCTGCGCATGGGACAGGGCGTGGTAGACTTCTAGCCTGCCCCTACCGCAGCCCGCCGATGGCATCCGTTACCGACCCGCAAAACCCGAGCGAGACCCCACCCGTTCAGCAGGAAGAGCTGCCGTTCGCGATCGTTCAGGGGCAACCGCTGACGCAGGTTCCCAAGGATCTCTATATTCCGCCGGACGCTTTGGAAGTGATTCTCGAGGCGTTCGAGGGGCCGCTGGATTTGCTGCTGTACCTGATCCGACGCCAGAACCTCGACATACTCGATATTCCGATTTCCGAGATCACCCGGCAGTACATCGGCTACATCGAGATGCTCAAGGAACTGCAGTTCGAATTGGCCGCCGAGTACCTGGTCATGGCCGCGATACTGGCCGAGATCAAGTCGCGTATGCTGCTGCCGCGACCCAGCGAAGACGAAGACGAAGATGACCCCCGTGCCGAACTGGTTCGCCGACTTCAAGAGTACGAGCGATTCAAGCAGGCCGCCGAAGACCTTGACGACCTGCCGCGCGAGGGACGGGACTGGGTGGTCGGAGGCGCCTTCGTCCCTGATCGCCGCATCGTCCAGGTGCCGCCGGACGTGGCGTTGGACGACATGCTGGCCGCCCTGCGCGACGTGCTTGGTCGCGCCGAGCTGTTCAGCACCCACCAGATTCAGATGGAACCCTTGTCCGTGCGCGAGCGGATGACCGCCATCGTCGACCGTTTGCGCCGAACTCCTTACCTCGAATTCCAGGGCTTTTTCACCGCAGAAGAAGGCCGCAGAGGTGTGGTCGTGACGTTTCTGGCCATGATGGAGCTCACCCGAGAGCGGGTCATCGACTTCATCCAGAACGAACCCATGGGTCAGATTTACCTGAAACTTCCCAATGGCGGCGAGCACGAGACGGATTGAACAGGAACCCCTGATGGCACGAATCGGAGATACCACACGCACTTCACTGAAAAGCCTGCTGGAAGGCGTTTTGATGGCCACCGACGAGCCGCTCAACATGGCGGCACTGGCCTCGGTGTTCGGCGAAGAGGAGCGACCCTCCAACGCCGAAATCGGGACGGCCTTGTCGGAGCTCCAGGAAGATTATGCCGACCGCGGCATCGAGCTCAAGGAAGTCGCCAGCGGTTTTCGCATCCAGGTTCGCGAAGAGGTCAATCCGTGGGTCGCCCGCTTGTGGGAGGAACGCCCCCAACGTTATTCCCGCGCCTTGCTAGAGACCCTCTCCCTGATCGCTTATCGGCAGCCGATCACCCGCGGCGACATCGAGGAGGTGCGTGGCGTGTCGGTGCGCTCATCGATCATTCGCACGCTACAGGAGCGCGAGTGGATTCGCGTGGTCGGCCATCGCGACGTGCCGGGCAAACCCGCCTTGTTCGGAACGACCAAGGCCTTTCTCGACTATTTCGGCCTGAGCAATCTCGACGACTTGCCCTCCCTGGCCGAGATCAAGGACATGGAAAACCTCGAGCCCGAGCTCGACCTCGAGGGCGGTTCCGCGACCGAGGACAAGGCGGCTTCAGAAAAAGGCGCGCCTGACGTGGAAGAGAATCGAGGCGACCGAGAGCCGGTCGTCCCGCAGAGTTCGGAAAGCGAGCCGGAAGACGGGGAGTCCACGAGGACGTGACGCCCCGAAACGAGACACCCAGGAGCGCTGCGCCGCAGCGTCTGCAGAAACTGATGGCCGCCGCCGGCCTCGGGTCGCGTCGCGCCCTCGAGAAAGTCATCGAGTCGGGCGAGGTGATGGTCAACAACGAGCCGGCCACGCTGGGCGCCACCGTCCGCGAGGGCGACACGGTGACCTACGGCCAACGGCGCTGGAAGGTGGCCAGCAAGGCACTGTCCCATCGCACGCTGATCTACAACAAGCCCGAGGGAGAGGTGACCTCCCGCTCCGACCCGGACGGTCGCCCCACGGTATTCGACCGGCTGCCGCGACTGCACAACCAACGCTGGGTGGCCGTTGGCCGCCTCGACCTCAACACCACCGGCCTGTTGCTACTGACCACGGATGGAGAACTGGCGAACGCAATGATGCATCCTTCGAGCAACGTCGACCGGGAATACGCCTGCCGCGTTCGCGGAGAAGCGAGCCCAAAGCAACTCCAGGCGCTTCGCGAAGGCGTCAAACTCGACGATGGCCCGGCCCGCTTCAGTGATATTCAGCCGGCCGGCGGCAGCGGTGAGAACCACTGGTACCACGTCACCATCATGGAAGGCCGCAACCGCGAGGTCCGCCGGCTTTGGGATTCGCAGGGACTGGTCGTCAGCCGGCTCAAACGCGTCCGCTACGGCGCCGCCTTCCTGCCCAAGCGCCTGCTGGTCGGCAAATGGCACGAGGTCGAAGCCCGCGACCACAGAGTCCTGCGCGAGGACGTGGGGTTGTCGGGACCGGCATCGGGACTGGTTCTGCAGGGCTTGCGAGGCAAGGTCGGAGGGCCGGCTGGCAAGAAAACCCGCGGCAGGCGCAAACCGGCCCCGGGAAAACGACGTCGACGGTGAACCTGGATACTCTGCAGGCCCGGTGCCTGGCCTTTCTCGGGTCGCTCGGCCCGGTTGATTCGGCCCACGATATATCGCATATAAAGCGCGTTATTAAGAATACTCGTTATCTTACTGATTTTGAACGCGCTGAAATCAAGATTACGCTCCCTGCAGCCTGCCTGCACGATTGCGTCAATGTTCCGAAGGACAGCCCGAAGAGGTCCGAGAGTTCACGTCTTGCGGCCGAGAGGGCCGCTCACTTTCTGAACCGAATTGACTACCCCGGCGAACTGATCCCGGCCGTTGCCCACGCCATCGAAGCGCACAGTTTCAGCGCGAAAATCCCCTGCCGAACGATCGAAGCGCGCGTCGTGCAGGATGCCGACCGTCTCGACGCACTCGGCGCGATCGGTATCGCCCGGTGCATGCTGGTCGGCGGCAAACTCGGCCGCCCCCTGTTCGACCCGGACGATCCGTTTTGCGATCACCGGGATCCGGATGACGGCGAGTTCACCCTGGACCATTTCTATACCAAGCTGCTGAAACTGCCGGCAACGATGCAAACCGAATCCGGGCGCCGCGAAGCGCAGCGCAGGGCGGATATCATGCGGCGTTTTCTCGATGACCTGAGATCAGAAGTGCTGTAAGAGCAAACGGGAAACTGGCGTTTTACCACCGGCGGAAGTCGGGACAAGCCAGGGTTGCGGAGGGTGCCTCCCTTGACGTGCTACCCGCGGGGATGATGGCAAACGCGGGGTTTCTTTCGGACGCAGACCGTGACGCCGGCAAATTCGGAAATCAGGGAAGGCGTTGGGTGCCTCCTTCCAGGGGCTTCAGGTGTCTGGAACGCCTGAAGAGTGCCCACGGA
>JABDPF010000026.1 GCA_013042915.1 Lysobacterales bacterium | reverse complement strand
GCCGATTCGCGGTTCGGCGCGGTACTCCCGGGGCAGGTCCTCGTGCGAGTCGGCCGGCACGTAGGGTGGGTTGCTCACGATGAGGTCGTATCGGCGCCCGTCAAGCGACTTGAACAGGTCGGATTCGATAAAACCGACCCGGTCGACCACGCGGTGCCGCGCGGCGTTGCGCCGGGCCACCTCGAGCGCATCGGGGCTGATGTCCGCGAGTTCGACACGCGAACCGGGCGCATGGGCCGCGATCGCGATACCGATGCATCCGCTGCCGCAGCACAAGTCGAGCACGCGGCTGGACCCGATTCGGGTGACCCAGGGCCGGAAGCCGTCGATAACCAGTTCCGCGATCGGTGACCGCGGCACGAGAACCGATTCGTTGACTTCGAACGGCAGTCCGGCAAACCAGGCCTCGCCCAGCAGGTAAGCCAGGGGCTTTCCCGTTCCGCAACGCGCTTCGGTCAACTGCTCGATCAACAGCGCCTGGTCCGGTGTCACGAGCCGCTGCCATTCCTCGAACGACCCGTCCTCCGCTTCGCCCAACGCGTGCAGCACGAGCCAGACAGCCTCGTCCGTGGCGTTGTCGGTACCGTGGCCGAAATGCAGCCCGGCTGCCTGCAGCGTGCCGGCCACTCTTTCTACCCAGTCAACCACCGTTCGTTCCCGCGTCATTTTATTCCCCGCCCCGCCCGTCATTTGTCGGGCCCGGGGCACACATCGCGTCAAATGACGAAGTATAATCGAGCCGGTCAGGCAAGAAACGTCGTAGACGCCCGAAAAACCCCGGAAAGCGAGTCCGATGAACGGAAAATTTCTTTACATCGCCCTGGTTCTTGTTGCCGTCATCAGCGCCATGACGGGCGCCCTGGTGTGGCGGGCCGTCGAAGACCGTGGCAGCGGCGAACAGCCGGCCCTGCTCGTACTTCCCGAACCGCGCGAAATACCGCCATTCGAGCTCGTAGACCAGGAGGGCGGCGCCTACGGCCCCGACCGCCTGCGCGGTCAGTGGTCGATGCTGTTCTTCGGCTTCACGCATTGCCCCGACATCTGCCCGGGCACCCTGTTCGATCTCCAGCAGCTGCAGGCCCGGCTCGAGAAAGAGGGTCACTCCCTGGCGACCCAGGTCGTTTTCGTCTCGGTGGACCCCGAGCGGGATACGCCGGACCGGCTGAAGAACTACGTCACCTACTTCAGCCCAGAATTCATCGGCGTAACCGGCAGCCACGAGCAACTCCTGCCGCTGACCCGAAAGCTGGGCATCGCCTACCGGATTTCTGTGCATGAGGACGGCGCGGCAGAGTACACCGTCGATCACTCCGCCAGCGTTCTGCTGATGGACCCGCAGGGACGTCTTTACGGGGTATTTCCCGCGCCCCTCGATATCACCGCGATGGCTGCTGAATTAGACCGGCTCGAAAGCTGAGGAATGCCTGCTGATGTTCGATAAACTCTTTGCAGCCATCCAGTATCCCTTGCCCCACCACTTTATTTCCGGTCTGGTCTTCCGCCTGATGCGGATTCGCTTCAGACCGATTAAAAATCTGCTGATTACGGTGGTCGGCGGCCTGGCCGGGGTGGACTGGAGCGAGGCGGACCGTCAGGAACTGAGCGAATACGAGCATTTCAACGATTTCTTCACGCGCGAGCTGCACCAGGGTGCGCGCGTTATCGATCCCGACCCCGGCAGCTTCGTCAGCCCGGCGGACGGACGAATCAGCCAGTGTGGGCGCATCACGAGCGGTCGTATTCTTCAGGCCAAGGGGCACCACTACTCGGTTCGCGCCTTGCTGGCCGAAGACCCCGCATCGGACGCCTTCATCAACGGCTACTTTCACACGGTCTACCTCTCCCCGCGCGATTATCACCGGGTGCACATGCCGGCAGACGGCGAACTGCAGCGCATGATCCACGTTCCCGGCAGGGCATTCAGCGTCTCGCCCGGCACCGTTCGCGCCGTACCGAACCTGTTTGCCCGCAACGAGCGCGTGGTGAGCCTCTTCGAGAACGAGCATGGCCCGATGGCCGTGATCCTGGTGGGCGCCATGCTGGTTTCGAGCGTGGACACGGTCTGGTCGGGCACCGTCACCCCGCCAAGGGCGCGACGGGTCCAGGTGGGCGACTGGTCGCGTCGCGATGTTCGCCTCGAAAAGGGACAGGAGATGGGTCGTTTCAACATGGGTTCGACCGTGATCGTACTGTGGCCACCCACGGCGATCGCCACACTGGAGCACCTCGAGCCGAATGAGCCCGTGCTGATGGGCCAGCGCCTGGGTACCCTGAGATAAACGATGCGGGGGCTTCTGACCGTCCTCGTTCTGAGCCTGGCCTCGCTTGCCGCGCAGGCCGAACCCATCGCCCCGGCGAGCCTGACTGAACTCGCCCGGCGATCAGACCTCGTCGCGGTCGCGCAGGTGCGCGACACCGATTACCGCATGCGACGGGAAATTCCCGTCAGTGGCAGCGCTTATCTGCGCCCGCTGATTACCTACAAGGGCGATGATACAGTCGAAATTTTCGAAATTTACGAGAAGGGTCTGCACGAACGGGCCTGTTACTTCCCCAACCCCACCGTGTTCGAAGAGGGGCGCCGCTACCTGGTATTCCTGGTTCGCGATCCCGACGACCCGGAACGCTTTCGCGCGCATCCCGAGGGCTGCGCGCTCGACGTGCTGGTGGACCCGGATAACCGCTACGCCTTGAGATACCCGGCTGATGGAATCCGGTTAGGCGACAAGCTGGAGCGATTGGCGATACCGATGAACTTTGCCGACCGCTACGCGATCGTCGCGGACGAGGACCTGCTGCCGCAGCGCCGTGACCTTCTACTGGCCCGGGGCGCCATCGAGGCGTACGGCGAAGACCGATGGATCTTCCTCCTCGGCATTCCGCTGCACGAAGCGCGTCGCCTGATCGACCCTGCCGCCCTGGCCGACAGGGTGTATTCAAAATAGCGCTACTTCAGCGCACCAGGCGGTAACACGGCTCGTACTGCCCACCACCCGGCAACTTCATCCGGTGGTCGCGCACGAAGGCCGCCAGCAGATCATCCAGCGATTCCATGATCTCGGCCTCACCCTGGATTTCGAACGGACCCCGCTCGCGAATCGCCCTGATGCCGTCCGGCTTGACGTTGCCGGCCACGATTCCCGAGAACATCCGCCTCAGGTTTCCCGCCAGGACGTGCCTGGGCAAGTCGCGGTGTAATTCAAGGGCCCGCATGTTCTCATGGGTGGGTTCGAAAGGTTCCTGAAAGGCGCGGTCGATTTTCAGCAGCCAGTTGAAGTAGAACGCATCGTTGGTCCGAATCCGGTAGCGGCGGACCTTTTCCAGCCCCTTCTTCATGTACAGGCCCACAGCCTCGGGATCGTCGACGACAATGCGATAACGTGACTTGACCTCTTTGCCCAGCGCCAGGCGGATAAAACGATCAATCTGTTCGAAGTAGCTCTTGGAAGCCGCCGGACCCGTAAACACCAGGGGGAAAGGATTATCGGCATTCGCGGGATGCAGCAGGATGCCCAGCAGGTACAGAATCTCCTCGGCCGTGCCGACGCCGCCCGGGAAGACGACAATGCCGTGACCCAGCCGCACGAAGGCCTCGAGCCGCTTTTCGATGTCCGGCATGATCACCAGGTTGTTGACGATCGGGTTGGGCGACTCGGCGGCGATAATGCCGGGTTCCGACACGCCGATGTACCGCCCGAGCTTCTTACGTTGCTTGGAGTGCGCGATCGTCGCCCCTTTCATCGGGCCCTTCATGGCGCCCGGCCCGCAGCCGGTGATAATGTTGAAGTACCGCAGGCCGAGCTGGTACCCCACGTTCTTGGTGTACTCGTATTCGGGACGGGCAATCGAATGGCCGCCCCAGCACACCACGAGATCGGGCTCGACTTCCGGAATGAACCCTCGTGCATTGCGCAACACCTCGAACACCGCGCCGGTAATGCCCTCGCTGGTGTTCAGGTCATGATGGGGATCGCCCCGGATTTCACTGTCGAAATACACCAGGTCCCGCACCACGGACGAGATCTGTTCCCTGATGCCCTCGATGATCTGACCATCGACGAACGCGGAGCCCGGTGCGTTGCTGAGTTGCAGGCGCAGGCCGCGGTTGACCTGCTGAACCTCGATTTCGAAATCGGAGAACTTCGCCAGCAGGGCCTCAGCGTCGTCGCTCTCGTTTCCGCTGGTCAGCACGGCCAGCGCGCAACGGCGAAGCATTTCGGCAAGGTCCCCGCGGCTGATGTCCTGCAGGCGGGCGACCTCGCGCTGGCTGAGGGTATTGAGCATGCCCGCGGGATAGACGCGGGTGCTGACGGATGCTGCGGACATAGAGTTCTCCGATGTTGGGGTCGTGCTGTTTTTGTCTGCTGACGGCGAAATGCCGCGAATACCCTACTAAATGCCGAACATGCGCGCCGATTTCAAGCCGGGGAGCCTTTTTTGCCAGCCAAAAAAAACCGGGGCGGGAAACCCGCCCCGGCTTCTTGGTCGTGAAGAACGATCAGAACCGGTAGGTCAGACCGACACGGACTTCCCACAAAGAGGGATCCGTAACGCGGCCCTGGCCCGAGGGCTGAATGAATTCTTCGTAGATGTACTGCTTGCCATCGTCACTGATCTGCATATCAACGATGCCTTGGCGCCGTGGGAAACTCACCTGGCGCAGCACACACCATTCGTCGTTGATCAGGTTGCAGAAGTTCTTGATGACGATCCAGCCGGCCAGCTTGTGGCCTTCGGCGAACGCCGGGAATTCCTGCTCGACGCGGATGTCGAACCAGGTCCACCAGTCGCTGTTGAACTCGTTACGCGGCGCGATCTGGCCAGCGTACTTGCTCAGGCCGTTATTCTCGACAAACTCGAAGAATGCATCAGTATTGAAAGAATCCGCGAACTGTACCAGCGGATCGTCAATGCCCGAGGGCACGTACAGCAGATGACGGTTGCTGATCCAATCACCAATATTGGGCGGGTCGCCAAACTGGCCGCCATCGCCGTCGTCGCTGGCGAAGGTAAACGAGTAAGGACGGCCTTCGTTGTGCGAACCGACCAAGGTGAAGTTGGTGCGATTGTCACCCCACCAGTAGGCCGAGTAGCCCAGGCGGAAGCTGAAGCGGTGCGGTATGTTGTAGTTCGACGTCGACAGGCCCGGGTTGTTCGGATCACGGACCGAGATGTTGGCGTAATTGGAGAACGCCACCGAACTGGTCATCGGGCTGACATCCTTCGAATCGGTCCAGGCGTATCCTAGAGACCAGTCGAAACCGTTCTCGTAGCGTTTTGACAGGTTCACGCTGAACTGCAGCGACTCGGCGTCGGGGCCCGTCACGTTGGTCAGGATGTAGTCAGAGTTGAAAAAGCGCGGATCGTTGTAAACCGGACGACCGTCAGGCGCGAAGCCTGTCTGCTCCATCGTGCCGTTGATGACGATGGCTGAATCTTCAGCCTTGGTGTACATCAGGTCGGCGTTGACCAGATATCCGTCGGCGAAGTCATAGGTCATGCCCAGGTTGTACTTCCAGGCTTTCGGCAGCTCGAACGTCGGGTCGAGTGCGTTGACACCGGAGTTGGGGTCGGCAAACGCGATCGCGTCGACCAGGCACTGCGGCACATCGTACAGCGGGTTGCCGCCGCCGGCCAGCGGAATGTCGAACAGTGAGAAGTCACGCCCTTCACCGCAATTTTCCGGCGGAGGCGGATCTCGCTCGATGGTGCGCTCACGCAGCTGCGCAATCCGGAAACCGTCGTTGCTGAAGTTATTCGACAGCCAGACGTTCGGGTTGCCGCCGGAGTACAGGCCGATACCACCGCGTACACTGAGTTCGGGTGTCACGGTCCAGTTGAAGCCGAGACGCGGCTGCAGCAGGTCGAGACCGTCGATCGTTTCGGTGTTGTCAAAACCCTGCCGGTCGACGAAGTTCTGGTTGTAGGCCGGCCTGTCGCTGCTGGAGTACCAGTCGTAGCGAATGCCGAACACCAGGGTTAGGTCGCCACCCATGGTGACCCACTCGTCCTGCAGATATGCGGTATTGATCTTGTAGGCCCACTCTGCCGCACCCTGGAACGGATCATTGGAAGGCGCCGCGTTGCCGTAGTAGATGTCGTCGGGACGCGCTTCGCGGAAGGCGTCGATGCAACCGTTCGGATTACCGGGGTTGCATTCCTCGTCGAAGCGGTTCTCGGTTTCGACGTGCTGGATGAACAGGTTGTAAACGTCCAGGTCATCCTGCTCGAAACCAGCGGTGATGAGATGGTTGCCCAGCTCATAGTTGGCCGCGAGTTTGAGGTTCAGCGCCTCGTAATCGAGGTCGTTGGCCTGGCGCGAATCATCCGTGCCGAGGTAAACAACGGCGCGGCTGAAGGCGCCGTCGCCGTCGACGTCGGCCCAGGTTTCCACCTGCGCTTCACCGAACACGCCCAGATCACGCACACCGGAGCGTGAGTTTTGGCGGTTGTCCAGGTCCAGCATGGAGACGCGGACCTCGGTCGAGAAGCGGTCGGTCCAATTGGAGAACAGGGCCGCGGTGTGAGATTTCAGCTCCGCGCCGCGCTCGTAGTAGTGGTC
>JABDPF010000023.1 GCA_013042915.1 Lysobacterales bacterium | reverse complement strand
CACTCGACAGCGACAAAGTCACCCCGAAGGGATCCTAGCGTCCTGTTTCCGTTCGACTTGCATGTGTTAAGCATGCCGCCAGCGTTCAATCTGAGCCAGGATCAAACTCTTCAGTTTAAAGTTTTCGATTCCAGACCGAAGTCCTTCATCTAATGCTTCTAGCTGAAAGCTGAACCTTGCTCCTGATTACTATTACTATCAGGGCATGGTCGCTTTCGTTAATGGCAAAGTCACTAACGCGAGCGCCCACACAAGTTACCTGTATCTTTTTAAAAAACTGCACCTTGCTTACGGCGCTAGTCGCTTGTCCGAAGACTCATCGTTTCGATGATTGCGACCGGGAGCGTTTCGCTTCCCTGGTTCCCGACGTGGCACAAGAATAGTCCTCGCAGCTAAAACCTGGTGGTTTTCGCCGCGCAGGTGGACCCAATTTCTTGAATCTCCACCCTGTGCTGGGCGGGCCGCCCATTATACATTGACCGTTGAAATCTGGTCAATGCCTTCGAGGAAAAAATATAACATCCAATCCTCTGGGCCGAATCTTCGGCCAACGGATTGACCGGAAGAGGAGCGCATTATAGGCCTGCGAGATTCCCCGTCAACCCCTAAACCCATTTAAATCGAATTTATTTATCAACGGTTGATTCAAATGTCGCCCTGACGCGATTTGGCTTGAGCCAGTCGCTGCCGGATCAGCTTGAGCCCGAGGTCTGCGCACCCGCCCGGAGACACCCGCTGCGCAAGACTCGCCTCAACATCGGGCGCGTCCATCTCGTCAAGTTTTCGCTTGGCCTCGAGATAGGCTTCCCGGAACGGAACCCCGGCCGCAGTTTGTTCCAGCGCAATGTCCGTAGCGAACATATCCGGAGAAATCGCCGAGCGCATCCTGTCCGCCTGGAACTCCATGCCTTCGATCAATGCCGGCACGATGGACAAGGCCTGCAACGAAGACTCCATTCCGCGGATCAGCGGCGCCTTGGTCAACTGCAGATCTCGCTGGTAGCCCGAGGGCAGGGAAAGGATGGACTGGATCTCGGTGATGGCGGCCTCGGGCGTGGCGGCCCGCCCACGCAACAGTTCAACGACGTCCGGATTGAACTTGTTGGGCATGATCGAAGAACCGGTGATGTACTCTCTGGGCAGACGGACAAAGCCGAATTCGCTGGTCGTGAACAGGCTCAGGTCCCAGGCCAGGCGTCGCACGTCCTGCATCGAGTGCCAGGCCGCCTGAAGCGCCATCAACTCGAATTTTCCCCGGCTGTTCTGCGCGTACATCGGGTTGACCTGCAACCGCGCGAACCCGAGGTCCGCCGCAACACCTTCCCGATCCAAAGGCAGGTTCACGCCATAACCGGCCGCCGTTCCCAACGGGCTGCAATCGATGACCGAAGCCATTGCCGTGGCCAATGACAGGTTATCGGTGAACGCCTCGGCAAAAGCCGCCATCCACAGACCGCTGCTCGAGGGCACGGCGCGCTGCAAATGAGTGTAGCCGGGCATCGGCAGGTCGGGCTCGGCTTCGGCGCGACCCAGGCAGGCCTCGGCGATTCGCCCGCACAGCGCGGCCAGTTGGGCCAGCCGGTCCTTCAGGTAAAGACGGGTCGCCACCGACACCTGGTCGTTTCGGCTTCGTCCGGTGTGCACTCGCGCACCCGCCGGACCGGCTTTCTCTGTGAGGTAGATTTCGATCGCCGAATGCCCGTCCTCAAACCGCTCGTCGAGCACGAAGTCACCCGCCTCGAACTCTGATTCCAGTCGTTCCAGCCAGCCACAAAGCGTTGTGCATTCGTCTTCGGAAACAATGCCGATTCGTTGCAGCCCGCGTACATGGGCCGCAGTCGCTCGAATGTCAAACACGAACAACTGGCGGTCCAGTATGACGTCCTCGCCGGCGGTGAATTCGGAGATGCTGCGGTCGATCGCATCGCCCTCTTCCTGCCAGAGGTAAGTTTTCATTTGGACTTCTCTCCCGAATGGGCAATGCCGGACAGGTCATCCAGGCCAAATGCCAAGTTGAGGTTCTGGACCGCCTGGGTCGCAGCGCCTTTAAGCAGGTTGTCCAGCACGGCGACCAGCGACAGCCGTCTTGGATCGTTCACGCTGACGGTGAACCCGCCGATGATCGCACGATGGCTGTTGCAGACCTCTCTGACTTCCGGCATTTCGGCCCGCACTTCGACCAGGGGGCAATCGTCATAAATCTCACCGAACCACTGCAGCATTTCATCCGGTGAGGTGCCGCTCGCCAGCGTCACGGCAACGCTCAGGTTGATGCCCCGGAAAAACGGCGCCACATGCGGTAGCAAACGGATGGTGCGACCGATGTGGAAGGAGACTTCCCGCTCGTGGATGTGGTCGGCCAACTGGTACGGCAGCAGGTTGTCTTGCAAAACTTCGGGGTCGTTCTTGCGCGAGGGCGCCTTGCCCGCGCCGCTGAAACCCGAGACGCCGAAAACCACCGGCGCGCCGACGATACGACCCACCAACGGCGCCAGTGCCAGTTGTGCCCCCGTGGCGTAACAACCCGGGTTGGCGATGCGCTTTGCGCCGGCAATTCGATCGGCGAATCGTTCGGGCTGGCCGTATGCCCAGGTCGCATCGAAACGGTAGTCCGCACCGAGGTCAACGATCACGGTGTCGGGCCGATGCCGGTCGATGGCGTTTACATAGGGGGCCGCCGCACCGTTCGGGAGCGCCAGCACGCAGGCATCGATTTCGAGCGACCCGAGATCCTCCGCGCGCAGGTCCGTAAACCCGAGCTGGCAGCCATCGAGCCCCGGCACGTGATCCGAGACCACCTCGCCGGCGGCGCTGCCCGATCCCACGGCAACCAGATCGAACACCGGATGACGATAAAGCAATGGCAACAACTCGGCGCCCGTGTAGCCACGGGCACCGACAACGGCAATCTTAAGCATCTTTCTGCTCCAGCCAGCTTTCCGGCCGCGCCAGGCTGTCTTTTCGACAACGCCTCAGCCGGTCAAAATCATCGATTCCCACGGAAAAAGCCACCCAGTGGTCGCTGGTAAAACAGGCGTCGGCCTGGTCGAAATACCACGGCGTGATCGGGTTGCGGGTACGTGAGCGCCAGTACAGCTCGGGACACCGATGAACGAGCGCTTGCCAAACCGCCGCACCCAGGCCGGCCCCCTGCGCTTCGGGTGTGACCGCGAACTTGTCCAGGTAGGCGACACCGTCGACGCCTCGAAGAACGATCGCCATTGCGCCGAAAGACTCGCTGGCCAGCACACACTCAATGGCCAGATCGTCGTAGTAGTCGCCCTTGAGCACACGACCGAAACTCTGCTCGAGCAGTCGCGTCGTTTTCTGTTGAAGTTGCGGCGTAAACGATGAAAACTCGATAATTTCCTCGCCCTTGCGGATCAGCGTGCCGGCACCGCGATGCGTAAACAGCTCGCGCGCCAGGCTGCCGACCGAGGTAATCGAAACGGAGGCACTGTCGGGAAGCCCGGACAGCAACTGGTCGATCTGCTCCAGTTTCAATTGCATACCCGAGTGGACCCAGTCTTGCCCGATCAGCCACTCGTAGTCGGTCCTCAGGCTGATGGCAGAGATGATACGGCCATTCTCGTCCAGCAAACCCCCGGTGCCGGTCAGAAAAATGATTTTGTGCGGTTTGACCTTCCAAATCAGTTCCCGCGCAGCAATGTCGGCGTTGATGTTCATCACCTGGCCGGTCGAGCTTTCGCCCAGGCACGCCACCACCGGCAGCACGCCACGCTCAACCGCCTCGCGAATGGCTTCCAGGTCGATTCGCTTGATGTCGCCCACCAGGCCCAGTTCGGCCCGGTCGAGGTAGTCGCACACAAAAACCCCGTGCTGAATCCCCGCGGCACGAACCCCCTCGTCCTCCAGCGCCCGCACCAGTCTCCGGTTGGCTCGATAGATCACCGGCCGCGCGACCTCCATGACCTCCGGCGAGGTGACTCGTAGCCCCCTTCGTTTGACCGTTGGAATGTCAGCCTCCTGCAGAGCCGAGTCCAGCTGCGGGCCGGCGCCGTGCAGGATAATTGGCATCAACCCGAGGTTGGCCAGAAAGGCCAGTGCAGAAGCGAGCGGCTTGATCTGCTCATCGAGCACCGCGCCACCGATCTTTATGACCGCAAACTGAAGATCATCTTCGCTGTACTGGTTGAGGTAGTAACGGGCCTCACGGCTGGTGCCGAGCTGGCTGAGCACTTGGTTGACGACACTGCGAATTTCAGCCATCTCGTTGCACCACATTCGAATAGATCTGCGCGGCGGCTTCGAGTTGCTCGATGGCCACCCATTCGTTGGCTGCGTGCGCCTGGGCGATGTCCCCGGGACCGAGAACGATAGCCGGCAGGCCGGCCGCGGAAAACAGCGACGCCTCTGTCCAGAAGTCGACCGGGCCCGCCCCTCGAAGATCATGCCGCTCACAGAATTGCCTTGCCGTTCGATCAGTCTGACCGCCGGCCGGAAGCGGCTCGCCCTTGAACGGGACCTCCCAATCGGCCGTCGAGCCTTGAGGCAGGCAAGCCTGGATTTCCCGCAGAAATGCGTCATTGGAATCGCCCGGACGCAGTCTGGCGCTCCAGTGCAGAAACGCTCCCCCCGCAATCACGTTGCTCTTGGTGCCGCCATCGATCAGGCCGATATTGAGGCAACTGCCCGCGTCGTCGGGGCCCTGCTTGCTGGCGGCTGCAACCTCGAGCGCGGCGGCTGCCCAGCGCACGGCCTGGTGATTGGCGTTGTCGCTCAAAGCTCGCGCCTCAGAGGAGTGTCCCGGCTCACCGGTAAAGCGTGTTTTCACCGAAAGAAAACCCCGGTGCCCCAGGACGGCCTGGCACCTCGTGGGCTCTGCCACGATAATCTGGCCGAACCGCTCGCCTTCTCCTGACTCCACGAAATTCTGCACGCAACAACCGCCCGCACCTTCTTCGTCCGAGGTAAACAGCAGGGCCAGGTGTTCGGGTGCATCGGCGGCGATCGCGAGCAGGGCTGCAGCCGCGCCCTTGATGTCGCACGCACCACGGCCGAAAGCCAGCCCGTCACGAATCTCGAGGGTCAGCGGGTCGCTGTCCCAGCCCTCGCCGATCGGCACCGTGTCGAGGTGGACGTTGAACAACACCCCCGGACGCCCGCGCACGGCGAACCAGCTGACGTGACCCTCGCCGTGGTCCCGGATGGCGATGCGAAATCCCGAACCGACGACTTCGCTGCAGTAGTCGAATATCTCAGAATCCCCGGTGATCTCGCGCGGCGGATTCTGCGTGTCGCAGGTCACCAGTTTTTCGAGATGGGTCAATAGCGAGGATGAATTCATCCGCCCCTGACCTTTCCGGCCAGCGTGGTGCTCTGGCCGATCAACTTGATGAACCCGACGGCTTCCTCGGGCGTCCAGTCCGCGCTCTGTGCATACACGGCGTCGGGGTTCTTCAGCTGGTAGGGGCTGTCGACAGCCACTGCGGCGACGGCACCGCCGTCGGTGCGCAGGGTGACCTCTCCGGTAACCATCACCTGTGAGCTCTCCAGGTAGGCCTCGAGATCGAACTTATGGGGCTCGTAGAAGAAGCCGGCGTAGACGAGCTCAGCCCAACGATCGCTGACGGATTGGCGGAACTGATTCTGAAAACGCGTATTGACGGCGTCTTCGAGGGCCTGATGTGCCGCCAGCAAACCGTCGATTCCCGGGCACTCGAAGGCGATTCGCCCCTTAAGTCCGATGGTGACATCCCCGGTATAGATATGCCGCCCTACGCCCCAGGCCCCCAAGGTTTCATTGAGCTGCCGCAGCAACTCCGGGCCGGACATGGCCTCACCGTCCAGGCTGACGGCCTCGCCCTGTTCGAAACCGATACGCAGGTCCAGGCAACCGCCGGGCCAATCGGACCTCGACGCCGTGCGGGTCCATGCGTCGTCGGCGGGCGGCTTGAATTCGTCGATCTCGCTGCCCGAGATCGTGGTGCCCAGGAGATTGGCATTGATCGAGTACCGGCTGGCGGATTCATCGACCGGTATGCCCGCCCTGGCCATCTCCTCGAGCTCGAAGTCCCGCACCGCCTGCACACGTGACTGCAAGTCCCGAATGGGCGCATGGATTTCGTAGTCACCCAGGCTGCGCACCGTCTGGTCGAAACGCAGCTGGTCGTTACCCATTCCCGTGCAGCCGTGCCCGAAGTGCCGCGTGCCCAACTCGTCGCAGAGTTCGAGGCAACGCTTGACGATAAGATAGCGGTCGCTGCACAACAGGGGGTATTCACCCAGCATCCGGGCATGGCTCCAGACCAACGGCACAACGAACTCATCCCAGATTTCCTGGCCGACTTCGATTTCGTGATGGCGGATCGCACCCAGGCTGGCCGCGCGCTCTTGGATGAAGCGTCGTTCAGCATCGTCGACCCCCCCGGTGTCGACGAAGGCCGTGTGAACCTCGAAGCCTTTGTTGACCAGGTCCAAAACGCAGTAGCTGGTATCGAGTCCGCCTGAAAAGGCCAGTACAATTTTTTCAGTCATCGTGGTTGCTCGCAAAATAGAAGTGTCATTTCAGTGTCAGAACCTGCGCGGCGCCGTGCCCAGCAGCCTCATCATGATGGCTTTTTGCACGTGCAGGCGGTTTTCGGCCTCGTCGATGGCCACGCAGTAGTCGGCATCCATCACCCCGTCGGTCGCCTTCACGTTTCGCCTCAGCGGCAGGCAATGGCTGAACAGCGCGTCGTCGGTCATGGCCATTTTTTCTTCGTTGACGATGAAGTGGCGGTATTTTTCGCGCAACATACGCTCCTCGTCGGGTCGACCGTAGCAGGGTAGCGCGCCCCAGCTCTTGGCGTAGACAATTTCTGCCCCACTGTAGGCCTCCTCGATGTTGTGCGTTACCTGGAACGAACCGCCCTGCTCACTGGCGAAACGCGTGGCTGCCTCCTCGAATTGCGCGTCGAGGCGGTAGGCCTCCTCGGGGCACAGCAGGGTGACGTCCATGCCGAATTTTGTCGAGATCAACGCCGCGGAATTGGCCACGGCCGTATTGAGCGGCCGAGGGTGCCAGGTCCAGGTCAACAGAAATTTACGATTTTGGACATCGCCCAGGTGTTCTCTCAGCGTCATCATCAACGCCATTTCCTGGCATGGGTGAACGATGGTCTCCATGTTGATCACCGGCACCGAGGCATACCTGGCCAGGGCCTTGATGACGCGGTCTTCCCGATCGACCGACCAGTCCTTGAATTGGGGAAAAGCCCGTATCCCGATCAGGTCGCAATAACGCGACAAAACGCCCGCCACTTCCGCAATGTGTTCTTCTGCATCGCCCTCCATGATCACGCCGGGTTCGAACTCCACACCCCAGGCGTCTTTACCCGGCTGCAGGACAATGGCAATTCCACCCAGTTGCTGCATGCCGAGATCAAAAGACGTTCGCGTCCGCATGGAGGGGTTAAGAAACAACAGGGCAATCGATCTGCCTTTCATGCTGTTCCTGATCGGCTCATTTTTAAGTTCCCCGGCAACCTTGAGCAAGTTGTCGAGTTCTTCCCGTGACCAGTCGATGGTGCTCAGAAAATGTGGCATCTGTCCCTCCCAAAACAAAAAACCCAGCCGTTGGCCGGGTTTCTTGATGGTGATCTGCTTTTCGATGACCTACATGGCAACCCAGCCTGGAACGGATGCCCAGGATCGGCGCAAGTAGCGAAAACCGTTGATTGCCCGTAAATCAGTCATGCGCTGGAATGTAAGTAATTTCGGGAGCCATTGCAACAGAACCCTCTATTTCTTTTTGGGGATGTACAGATCAGTCACCGTGCCTTCGTAGACCTCGGCCGCCATGGCTACGGATTCCGACAACGTCGGATGGGGATGCACGGTCAGGCTGATATCTTCCGCCTCGGCGCCCATCTCGATGGCCAGCGCCGCCTCGGCGATCAGGTCACCGGCCTGCGGGCCCGTGATGCCGGCGCCGATGAGACGGGACGTCCCTTTCTCGAAGAGCAACTTGGTGAAACCCTCCGCCCGGTCATTACCCAGCGCCCGACCGCTGGCGGCCCAGGGGAATTTCCCGACCCCGTAGTCGACACCGGCTTCGCGGGCTTCGGTTTCGGTGAGCCCCACCCAAGCGATTTCCGGATCGGTATAGGCCACGGACGGAATCACGCGGGCCTCGAAGGCGCTTTTCTGGCCGGCACAAACTTCGGCCGCCACCTTACCCTCGTGGGTGGCCTTGTGGGCCAGCATCGGCTGGCCGACCACGTCTCCGATGGCGAAGATGTGCGGTACGTTCGTTCTCATCTGCGCATCGGCAGCGATAAACCCCCGCTCGTCAACGTCCACCCCGGCGGCCTCGGCGTTGATGTGCTTACCGTTGGGCGTCCGACCGACCGCCACCAGCACGCGTTCAAACCGCTCCTCGGCGCTGTGTTTTCCCTCGAAGTGCACCACCAGGGCGTCGTCGGCCACGTCGATCCCGCTCACGCGGGTTTCGAGGTGGATGGCGGCGTAGCGCTTCCTGACCCGGCGCTCCAGGGGTTTAACCAGGTCCGGGTCGGTTCCCGGCATCAGCGTGGGTGTCAACTCGACCACCGTGACCTCGCTGCCCAGCGCCTCGTACACGCAGGCCATCTCCAGCCCAATGATCCCCCCGCCGACAACCAGCAGACGTTCTGGGATTTCTTCCAACTGCAGCGCGCTCGTCGAGTCCATCAGGCGCGGATCACCCCAGGGCATATGGGCCAGTTCCACCGAGCGAGAACCCACCGCGATGATCGCGTTTTTGAATCGGATTGCCCGCTTTTCGGATTCGGTCTCGATTTCCAGTTCGTGATCGCTGGTGAAGGCCGCCATCCCCTTGAGGACATCGACCTTGCGTTGCTTCGCCATGCCGGCCAGCCCACCGGTGAGTTTGCCGATCACGCCGTCCTTGAACGAACGCAGCGCGTCCAGATCAATTTCCGGGGCGCCGAACGTCACACCGTGGGGCGCCATCGCGGCCGCCTGGTCGATGACGGCGGCCGTATGCAGCAGCGCCTTCGAAGGGATGCATCCCACATTCAGGCAGACGCCGCCCAGGGCGTCATACCGCTCGACGAGCGCCACTCTTAACCCCAGGTCAGCGGCGCGAAAAGCGGCCGTATAACCCCCCGGACCGGCGCCAATGACCGCAACGTCATAATCGTATTCCGGCATGCCATTCACCTTATTGAATCCTCATCGGTCGGTGACTGCACTCTGGATCAAGAGGCGCTCACCTTGTTGTCTGATTTCAAAGTGCCTGAGAAAGCTCATACCCAGCAGCACCTGGTTTCCCAGGCCGGGCGTAATCGTCGCGCGCACGTTATCGCGCTGCAGCACACCGGCGGTCACGCGATCCAGTCGCGCTCTCCAGGCGGGCGCCGGGCCGGCTGCTGTCATGACCATCGTTCGTGGACCGAAATCCAATCCGATCTCGCGCGCCAGGCGCTCGGAGACCGCGACATCGGTTGCGCCCGTGTCCACCAGGAAGCTCACGGCATAGCCGTTGATTTCACCCGGCACACGATAGTGACCGCCACGGTCACGTTGCAGTTCGATGGCGGCGCCGGCCATGCCGGACTCGCTTCGCACCAAGCCGCCGCGTTCCGGGATCACCGCCTGGTAGAACGCCGTCAGCCCCAGCATCAGGCCGCCGACCGCCAACCAGGCCAGCCAACGGCGCGGCTTCGTAGCGGACGATTGTTGCGGATCTCTGGCCAACAGGCGCTCGCTTACAGCGTCAGGCGCCTCAGGTCTTCGAGGCGACTCGCCAGGAAACGAGTAAAGCGAGCCGCCGCGGCGCCGTCGATCACGCGATGATCGTAGGACAGGGACAGGGGCAGCATCAACCGGGGATGAAATTCTTCACCGTTCCAGACGGGCTTCATCGCCGAGCGTGAGACGCCCAGGATCGCCACCTCGGGCGCATTGATGATGGGCGTGAAAGCAGTGCCGCCGATTCCACCCAGGCTCGATATCGAGATGCAGCCACCCTGGATATCCTGCGGTTTCAGCTTGCCCTCGCGTGCCTTGGCGCTGGTGTCCGCCAATTCACGCGCCAGCTCCATGATGCCCTTGCGGTCGCAATCGCGGACCACCGGCACGACCAAGCCGTCGGGGGTATCGACCGCCACTCCGATGTTGAAATACTGCTTCAGCACCAGCGTTTCGCCATCCGAATCGAGCGAAGCGTTAAAGCGAGGAAACGCCTTAAGCGACGCCACCATGGCCTTCATCAGGAACACGAGCGGCGTGAGCTTGAAGCCTTGTGCCTTGGCGTCTTCCACGTTGTCGCGGCGAAAGGCCTCCATGTCGGTGATGTCGGCTTCGTCGTGCTGGGTGACGTGGGGGATGCCGACCCAATTCCGATGAAGGTGTGCCGCGGAAATTTTCTGGATGCGGGAGAGCGTCTTGCGTTCGACCTCGCCGTAGCGGCTGAAATCAACCTCGGGCAATGTCGGGAAGTCGAGCTTGAGTCCACCGATCGAGCCGCTCGCCGCTCCCGCGGCCGGCTTCTCACCCGAGAATACCTTTTTGACGTGCGCGGCGACATCGTCCCTCACGATGCGCCCTTTGCGCCCGCTGCCCTCTACTGCCGCGAGATCGACCCCCAGCTCACGGGCGAACTTGCGCACAGAGGGGCTTGCATAGGGGACGCGCGACGGGTCGACGGCAGCGAGACCGCTGGCGCGAGCGCTGGACGGCTCGGGTCGAGCTTCGTCCTGTTCGGGCGGCGGAACGTCGCGCCCTGCATCTTCCTCTTGCTCTTCAGCTTCTCCGTCCGCCGTGTCATCACCGCGCTCTGACTCGTCGTCTTTCTTGGCCGCCGCTTCTTCGTCCTGGCCCGTTTCTTCTTGCTGTTCCGGGTCGGGTGCTCCTTCCGGGTCGGACTCGTCACCGTGCCCGTCGGTGTCTTCCTCGGCCTCCAGGACGGCCACCACGTCGCCCTCCGAAACCGTATCGTCCAGAGAAACCAGCAACTCCTTGATGACGCCCGCCGCGCTCGAGGGCACTTCCATCGTGGCCTTGTCGCTCTCCAGCGTAATCAGGCCGTCGTCGACGTCCACGCGGTCGCCCGCCGATACCAGTAGCTCGATGACCGGCACATCGCCGAAGTCACCGATGTCGGGAACCTTGATTTCAATCGTATTGCTCACCTTCCGCTCCGTCTGTCGGTTTCGTCTCGATTCACACCGTGACCGGGTTTGCCCTGCCGGGCTCGATGCCCAGTGACTCGCGCGCTGCTGTCAACTCGCCCATGCTGAGCGTTCCGCCGCGGTAAAGGGCGTATAGCGCCGCGTACGTGATGTGATAGCGATCGACCTCGAAGAACCGGCGCAGCTGCTCGCGGGTATCCGAGCGACCGAAGCCATCGGTTCCGAGCACGATGTAGTCTTCCTGCGGCAGAAATCCACGAATCTGATCGGCAAAAGCCCTGACGTAGTCCGAGGCCGCCACGACCGGGCCCTTGCGATCGCGCAGGCACTCGGTCACCCACGGAATCTTCGGGTCCTGGTCCGGGTTCAGTCGGTTCCAGCGGGCGCAATCGACGCCATCGCGACGCAACTCGCTGAAACTCGTGGCGCTCCAGATGTCCGCACTGACACCGTAATCCTGTTCGAGGATATTGGCCGCGGCGATCGCTTCGCGAAGGATCGCACCAGAGCCCATCAACTGGACCTTCTTGGCGTTATCGGGTCCTTCACGGAACAGGTACATGCCGCGGCGGATGCCCTCCTCGGCGCCCTCCGGCATGTCGGGGTGCGTGTAGTTCTCGTTCTCCACGGTGATGTAATAGAAAGTGTCCTCGCCTTCCTGGAACATCCTGCGCATGCCGTCCTGAACGATGACGGCCAATTCGTAAGCAAAGGTCGGATCGTAGGAGATGCAGTTGGGAATCATCGACGAGATCATGTGGCTGTTGCCGTCTTCGTGCTGCAGGCCTTCGCCGTTCAACGTGGTGCGCCCGGCCGTACCGCCGATCAGGAAACCGCGGGCCCGCATGTCACCGGCCGCCCAGGCCAGGTCCCCGATTCGCTGGAATCCGAACATCGAGTAGAAGATGTAGAACGGGATCATCGTCTCGCCCGAAGCCGAGTAACTCGTCGCGGCCGCGATCCATGAAGACATCGCTCCGGCCTCGGTGATGCCTTCCTGCAGGATCTGGCCCTTCTGATCCTCCTTGTAGAACATCAGCTGGTCAGAATCGACCGGGGTGTACAGCTGACCCACGGACGAGTAGATACCCAGTTGGCGAAACATGCCCTCCATGCCAAAGGTGCGGGCTTCGTCGGCCACGATCGGAACGATACGGTTTGCGATACTTTTGTCGCGCAGCAACAGCGACAGGGCGCGCACAAAGGCCATCGTCGTGCTGATCTCGCGGTCCCCGGAGGACTTCGTCATGGATTCGAACACGGACAACTCGGGCGCTTCGATAGAACCGTCGGTGCTGCGCCGCTGCGGAATAAAGCCTCCGAGCTGCTTGCGCCGCTCGAGCAGGTACTGAACTTCCTCGCTGTCGGGCCCCGGATGATAGTAAGGGACCTCTTCGAGTTCTTCGTCCGGTACCGGAACGCCGAAACGGTCACGGAAATGCCGCACCGCATCGAGGTTCATTTTTTTCTGCTGGTGCGTTATGTTCTGGGCCTCCCCGGCTTCACCCATACCGTAACCCTTGACCGTCTTGGCCAGGATCACGGTGGGCTGCTCCGGTGACGCCACCGCCGAGGCGTAGGCCGCGTAAACCTTGTGCGGATCGTGCCCACCGCGGTTGAGGCGCCAGATGTCCTGGTCGCTCATGGTCGCCACCATGTCGAGCAGCTCGGGATACTTGCCGAAGAAGTGCTCACGCGTGTAGGCCCCGCCCTTGGCCTTGTAGTTCTGGTATTCGCCGTCGACAGCCTCTTCCATGCGCTGACGCAAAAGCCCGTCCTTGTCCTTGGCGAACAGTTTGTCCCAGTAGGATCCCCAGATCACCTTGATGACTCGCCAGCCGGCCCCGCGGAACACGCCTTCGAGCTCCTGGATGATCTTGCCGTTGCCGCGTACCGGGCCATCCAGGCGCTGTAGATTGCAATTGATGACGAAGATCAGGTTGTCCAGCTTTTCGCGGCCAGCCAGGGAAATCGCGCCCAGAGATTCCGGCTCGTCCGTCTCGCCGTCTCCCATGTAACACCATACTTTCCGGTCGGACGTATCCGCGATACCCCGGTGGTGCAGGTACTTCAGAAAACGCGCCTGGTAGATCGCCATGATCGGGCCGAGCCCCATCGATACCGTGGGCAGCTGCCAGTAGTCCGGCATCAGCCAGGGATGCGGATACGAACTGAGCCCATCCCCTCCGGTCTCCTCACGAAATCGGTCCAGTTGCTCTTCTTCCAGGCGACCCTCCAGGTAGGAGCGCGCGTAAATACCCGGCGAGGAATGACCCTGGATGTAGACCAGGTCGCCGCCGCCGGGATGCTCGGGTCCGCGGAAGAAATGGTTGAAACCGACATCGTAAAGGGTCGCCGCCGAGGCGAAGCTGGCAATGTGTCCGCCCAGTTCGCCCCCGCGCTTGCTGGCTCGCACGACCATGGCCATGGCGTTCCAGCGGATGAACGACTTGATCCTTCGTTCCAGCTGGGTGTTGCCCGGGTGCTTCTTGCCCAGGTTGGCCGGAATCGTGTTGATGTAGGCGGTCGTCGCCTTGTAGGGAAGGTAACCCCCGGAGCGCCGGGTGTAATCAACCAGCTGTTCGATCAGGTAGTGGGCGCGCTCCGGCCCTTCCCGTTCGATCACGGCCTGTAACGATTCGAGCCACTCTTTAGTTTCTTCCTGGTCCAAATCGCTTTGGATTTTGTCGAGTTCCTGGGTCATTTGTAGATGTCCTCAAATACCATACCGTTCCCGGGTCTTATCATCCAATTTTAAAAAACGAAGTGTGTTGGTGCCACCCGAACGGCACATCCGGTCCCCCATGGTGAGCAGTACGCGCTCATCCTTCTTGACCGCGCCGTGAGACAGCAAGGTGCTCAGGGCTTCGGCCACGACGGCATCGGCATCGTCACTCTCAAGCTCCTGTTTGACCGGAAACACGTCCCGGAACATAGCCATCCGGCGTCGGCTTTGGTCATTGGTCGAAAAAGCAAAGATGGGGACGGATGACTGAACTCTCGAGAGCCACTGGGCGGTCGAGCCCGATTCGGTGAGGGCCACGATGGCATGGACGGACACGTTGGCGGCCATGAACATGGCGGCCATCGCGATGGCCTGGTCGATGCGCTGGAAGCGGACATTGAGCTGCCTGAAGTCCCCTCCCTCGGCTTCGAAGTGGCGCTCGGCTCCGAGGCAAATGCGGTTGATGGCCTCGATGACCTTAAGCGGATGTTGGCCCACCGCGGTCTCCGCCGAAAGCATCACCGCGTCGGTTCCGTCCAGCACCGCGTTGGCAACATCGAGCACTTCGGCACGGGTAGGAATCGGATTGTCGATCATCGACTGCATCATCTGGGTCGCGGTGGCCGTGATGCGATTGTGTTTCAGCGCGGTCCTGATGATGTGCTTTTGCAGCCCGGGCAACTCCTCGTCGCCGATCTCTACGCCCAAGTCTCCCCGCGCCACCATGACCACGTCGGTGGCGTTGCAGATCTCGGCCAGGTTTTCGAGGGCTTCCATCCGCTCTATTTTCGCCACCAGGGCAGCCTCGCTTCCGGCTTCCCGCAGCAGCTCCCGGGCCCGTTCGATATCTCCCGCGCAACTCACGAACGAAACCGCAACGTAGTCGGCACCCATCTCAGCCGCGAGCTTGATGTGCGGCAGGTCGTGTTTCGCCAAACCGGATACGGAGAGCCCTCCGCCGTGGAGGTTGAGACCTTTACGGTCAGAGAGCATGCCACCGTGCTGAACCACGCACTGCACGCGGCCGTCATTGATCTTCTGGACCTGCATCGAGATGAGTCCATCGTCTAGCAGCAGGGTGTCACCCGGCGAAACGTCATCCGCCAGCGCCGCATAACTCACGCCGACGCGATGACGGTCGCCGGGCTTGTCCGGATCACGTGTATCGAAAATAAAATGGGCGCCACTCTCCAGCTCGACCGGGCCGTCGGCGAACGACTCGATGCGGATCTTCGGCCCCTGAAGGTCGACCAGTATCGCAACCTGCCAGCGCAATTCCTTGGACACCTCGCGGACCATCCTAGCGCGCTTCATCTGCTCGTCCGAGTCGCCGTGCGACATGTTCAGGCGAAACACGTCGACCCCCGCACGGATCAGACCCTCCAACACTTTGCGGTCGTCGGTACCCGGTCCCATCGTGGCAATGATTTTTGTCCGCCGCCGATGGCTCGCGTTTTTATGGGCGTCAGCATTCATGGCGGCCGATTATAAAGGCAATTGATGGCAAAAAGTGGATCTTTTGAAAACCCCCACATCCCGTGAGGGGCACCGCCCGGCAGGTGGTTCAAGGTCGGGCGGAGTAGGGAAATTGCTCGAATACGCGATTGACCGCTGTGTAAATGGCGTCGCGCAATCGTTTGGCCGTGGCTTCATTGGCCTCGGTAACGGCCACTCCCTGCCAGACCAGTCCGTCTGAGGCGTTATCGACCAGGTCGATGAAAACAGACGCTTCGGTGATCTCCGTCGCGCGGCGCACGCTGCCGACGCCCAGGCCCATCGAGGAGCCGTAATAGGGACTGCCCGGGCGCGAGTAATAGCCGCCGCTCATGTACGGCGCGGTGTAACTCTTCATCTTGACCTTGTCGTCGGACCGGATCGTGACGTTGACGAACAGATCGGGATCGCTGGATTGCCGATACCCTCGCTCTGTCATTTCGCGGGTAATGGCCGCGCGGAAGTGTTCGCCGAAGATGGGGGAGTTGTAGCCGCCCTCCACGCCGAGTTCATTGAAAAAGTTCCACGTGCGGTAGCTGCCGAAATCGGCATTAGGATCCTCGTCGCTGCGAACCTTCAGCCCCGACGAGCACGCTGCCAGCAAGCCCGCAAGCAACAGGGCCAGCGCGAAGCGTGCTCTGTGCAAAGTGATTTTGGAAATCAAACCCGGGCCGCCTTACTGACCAGGCGCCGCTACGGGAAACTGCCCGAAAATGCTCTCGACCGTTGAAAACACCGTTTCGCGAAGCTGTTTTTGCATTTTGTCGGTCAGCGTGAACGTGGCCACGCCCTGCCAAAGAAGTTTGTGCGTGCCGGCGTCCACCACATCCAGGTAAACGTTCGCTTCGGTGTACTGGCGGACTGTGGTACGGGTTCCACCGTACCCCCAGGGGCTTCCGTAGTAACCGTAACCGCTGTAACCGTAGTAGCCGCCGTAGACGTAGGGCTCCTGGTAGGTGTTGACCCGCACCTTGTCCTTGGCGCCCACCGAGACATTGACTCTCAGCTGCGGGCTGTCGGCCGGCGTGAATCCTCGGGCACTCATCTGCTGGCTGACTGCATCACGGAAATGCTGGCCCAGGAGGTTTGAATACTGATCGTCCTCGATCCCCATCGGGTTGAAGAACGAGAAGGACTCATAGCGCGAAAGGTCGACATCAGGGGCGACATCGCTGCGGACCTTGACGCTGGGCGCGCAAGCGGTAAACAAGAATAAAACCAGTATGCCGGCAATCACCGTTTTGAATGTCGAGGTCATGTGTCGCTCTCTCTCGCTGTAATTAAGGTTTCTATCCTAGCAGCGCCCGCGGCGGTGGTCGACCAGGGGTTGCCGTGCGCAAATGCAGCCGGCCGGGAACCCGGCCGACTTAAACTGTCGTCAGCGGCTGACAGCGTCTTCGAGTGCCGCCACCGCGGGTAAGGTTTTCCCTTCGACGAACTCCAGGAAAGCGCCTCCGCCGGTCGAGATGTAGCTGATGTCCTCACGGATACCGAACTGGTCGATGGCGGCCAACGTGTCACCGCCCCCGGCGATGCTGTAGGCGGACGATCGCGCTATCGCCTCAGCCATCGCGCGCGTTCCCGCCGCGAAATTGCGAAACTCGAAAACACCGACCGGACCGTTCCAGATGATGGTGCCGGCTCCGGCAATGATCTCTGAATACTCCGCTGCAGTCAGTGGACCGATGTCGAGAATCATCTCGTCATCGCGCACCTGGTCGACCTTGCGGACCGTCGCCTCGGCATTCTCCTCGAACGCCCTGGCCACCACTACATCCCGGGGGATCGGTATGGAACCACCTTTCTGGTGGGCTTTCTGGATCAGGCGCTGTGCGTCGTGCAAAAGGTCCGGCTCGTAGAGAGATTTGCCTACGCCATGGCCGGAAGCGGCGATGAAGGTGTTAGCGATTCCCCCGCCGACAATCATCTCGTCGACTTTGTCCAGAAGGGTTTCCAGCACCGACAACTTCGTCGATACCTTCGAACCACCGACGATGGCCAGCATTGGACGCTCGGGTTTTTTCAGACCCTTTTCCAATGCATCCAGCTCACGACTGAGCAACAGGCCTGCGGCAGCCTCGGGCGCGTGGCGGGTAACGCCCTCGGTGGACGCCTGAGCACGGTGGGCCGTTCCGAACGCATCCATCACGAACACATCGCACAAAGCCGCGTAGCGTCGCGCCAGCTTATCGTCGTTTTTCTTTTCGCCCTCGTTGAAACGGACGTTCTCGCACAGAACGACCTCGCCCGGCTCGACGGCCACACTGTCCAGCCAGTCCTTTTCAAGTCGAACGGGCCTGCCCAGCAGTTCCGACATCCGGTCAGCTACCGGTTGCATCGAAAATTTCGGATCGGGCTCGCCTTCGACCGGGCGGCCGAGATGGGACAAGAGCAGCACGGCCGCCCCCTTCTCAAGCGCCAACTCGATCGTCGGCAGCGAAGCGCGAATGCGCGCATCCGAGGTGACCCGGCCATTGCTGACCGGGACATTCAGGTCCTGGCGGATCATGACCCGCTTACGGGCCAGATCCAGGTCTTCCATGCGTTGGTAGCTCATTGTTCCTCAGGCGTTCATCAGCGCAACGGTGGTGTCCAGCATGCGGCAGCTGAAGCCCCACTCGTTGTCGTACCAGCTCAGCACCTTGACCAGGTTGCCGCTGACGCGGGTCAGGCCTGCATCAAAGGTAGAGGAAGCCGGGTTGTGGTTGAAGTCGATAGAGACCAGGGGCGCCTCGTTGTAAGCGAGCACACCCTTGAGTTCACCCTCGGCCGCTGCCTTGACCGCCGCGTTGACTTCTTCAACGGTCGTGGGACGGCTGGAGATGAAGCTCAGGTCGACGACGGACACGTTGATGGTCGGAACCCGCAGCGAGAAACCGTCCAGCTTGCCGTTCAGTTCCGGCAATACCAGGCCAACCGCGGCGGCGGCGCCGGTCTTGGTCGGGATCATGCTCATGGTTGCAGAACGGGCACGGCGCAGGTCCGAGTGGAATACGTCGGTCAGCACCTGGTCGTTGGTGTAGGCGTGGATCGTGTTCATCAAGCCAGACTCGATGCCGACCGTCTCGTACAACACCTTGGCTACAGGCGCCAGGCAGTTGGTCGTGCAGGATGCGTTGGAAATCACGGTGTCGCTGGGCTTCAGGTCGCGGTGGTTGACGCCGTACACGACGGTATTGTCAACGTTCTGACCCGGGGCCGAGACGATGACTTTCTTGGCGCCGGCTTCGAGGTGCTTTCCGGCGGTTTCCTTGCTGCGGAACAAGCCGGTGCATTCGTAGACCACGTCCACACCAAGCTCTGCCCACGGGAGCTTGGCCGGATCGCGTTCTGCGAAAACCTTGACATGCTGGCCGTTGACGACCAGGTCGCCGCCCTCTACGGATACATCACCGGCGAAGATGCCGTGCGCCGTGTCGTACTTGGTCAGGTGCGCGTTCGTGTCGGCGTCACCCAGGTCGTTGATGGCGACGATCTCGATGCGGTCGAGCCAGCCGTACTCATGCAGGGCACGCATGATGTTACGGCCGATACGCCCATAGCCATTGATTGCTACTTTTATGGTCATTGATTTCTTGCTCCTTGTTTCAAAGGTTTGAATGAATCGATGTTACGCCAGGACGTCCCTGACGGCTTGGCTGACGCTGTCTACCGTCAGCCCGTAATGTTCGAAGAGGACACCGGCGGGCGCCGACGCGCCGAACTGATCAACGCCCAGAACCCTACCACGGTCTCCGGCCATGCCGGCCCAGCACGAAGTCACACCTGCCTCGACAACAACTCTTGCCTTCAGTTCCGGCGGTAGTACCGAATCCCGGTAGGCCGCATCCTGTTGCATGAAACGGCCCGGGTTTGGCATCGAGACCACGTTGACCCGGGTACCCTCGGAAGACAAGCGGTTGGCTGCGTCCGTGGCCAGCGCCACTTCGGAGCCGGTGGCGATGATCACGGCATCGGGCTCTTCGCCACAATCGAGCAGGACATAACCGCCGCGGGCCACGTCGTCCAGTCGAGCGGGGTCGCGCTGCTGTTGGGGCAGGCCCTGGCGTGAGAGGATCAGGGCTGTCGGCCCGTTGCCTTTCTCGATGGCGCATCGCCAGGCCACCGCGGTCTCTACCGTGTCACAAGGGCGCCACACGTCCAAGCCGGGGATCAGCCGCAGACTGGCGACGTGTTCGACCGGTTGATGGGTCGGGCCATCCTCGCCCAACCCGATCGAATCGTGCGTGTACACATAAATGTTCTGGGCCGGCAACAGGGCGGACATGCGAACCGCGTTTCGCGCGTAGTCGGAAAACACCAGGAAAGTCGCGTTGTAGGTCACGAAGCCCCCATGCAGGGCCAGGCCGCTGCAGATGGCGGTCATGCCGAATTCGCGCACGCCGAAATAGATGTAGTTACCGCACTCGCTGTCATCCGCCACGTTGACGCTGCCGCTCCAGATCGTGTTGTTGGAACCGGCGAGGTCTGCCGAACCGCCAATTAACTCGGGCAGCATGGGGCCGAATGCGTTCAGGGCAATTTGCGAGGATTTCCTGGTCGCGACGGCCCCACCCTCTGACTGGAGGTCTGCGATTATTTTGCGCGCTTCTTCCTGCCAGTTTGCCGGTAGTTTTCCAGACATGCGGCGCTCGAATTCTTCGGCAAGACCGGCGAAGTCAGCGCGGTACGCCTCGAATTTTTTTCTCCAGGCCTGCTCTGCCTCGCGCCCGGCTTCACGGGCGTCCCAGGCGGAATAGATGTCTGCGGGCACATCGAACGGGGGATGGGGCCAATTCAGTTGTTCCCGCGCCGCCGCGATTTCATCGTCGCCCAACGGTGCGCCATGCACAGATTCGGAACCCTGCTTGTTGGGCGCTCCGAAGCCGATCACGGTGCGGGTGCAGATCAGGGTGGGCCGCTCGCTCTCGGTTATCGCGGTGTCGATGGCCTGCTGAATTTCAAACGGATCGTGCCCGTCCACGCCACGGATGACCTGCCACCCATAGGCTTCGAATCGGGCCGGCGTGTCGTCGGTAAACCAGCCCTCGACTTCGCCGTCGATAGAAATGCCGTTATCGTCCCAAAACGCAACCAGCTTGCCGAGACCCAAAGTGCCGGCCAGCGAGCACGCCTCATGCGAGATACCCTCCATCAGGCAACCATCACCCATGACGACCCAGGTATGGTGGTCCACGATGTCATGACCGCCACGATTGAAACGGGCCGCCAGGACTTTCTCAGCCAGCGCCATGCCGACCGCGTTCGCGACACCTTGTCCGAGGGGCCCCGTGGTGGTCTCCGCGCCCGGGGTCTCACCGAACTCGGGGTGCCCCGGCGTTTTCGAATGCAATTGGCGGAAGTCCTTGATGTCCTCGATGGACAGGTCGTAACCGCTCAGATGCAGTAATGAGTAAAGCAGCATCGAACCGTGCCCGTTGGACAGCACGAAGCGGTCGCGGTCCGGCCAGTGCGGGTTCGCGGGGTTGTGTTTCAGGTTTCCGCGCCAGATGACCTCTGCGACATCGGCCAGGCCCATCGGAGCGCCCGGGTGACCGGAGTTGGCTTTCTGTACCGCGTCCATCGACAGAAAGCGGATGGCATTGGCGAGCGTTCTTTGGTCAGGCATCGGGAGTCCTTTTCTCGAGACAACGGCACACGGGCGCCAAAACCGGGCGCCGATTGACGTGTGACCGGGATTCGGGGCAACTGTTAATTTTGCTCTTTATTGACCCCAGCGACAAGCGCAAATGGGTCAAATACATGCAGAGAGGATCACTTTTTTGTACCTGCGACACGATCGAGTCGCGCGGCCTTGCCGAATTTCGGCAAGCGCCCTTCCTTGTAATCCGCCCAGTATTCATCCAGCTCGCGCTTCACCACCGGCAGGAGGAAGTAAATGCCGAGCACGTTGGGGAAGGCCATGGCGAAGATCATCGCATCGGAAAAATCAATCACCGAACCCAGTTGCATGGAGGAACCCGCGACAATGAAGGCGAGAAACAGGATTTTGTAAAGAGCGTCCGCTATCTTCGATTCCCCGAACAGGTATGTCCAGGCCTTCAGCCCGTAGTACGACCATGAAATCATGGTCGAAAACGCGAACAGGACAACTGCGATGGTCAGCACCCACGGAAACCAGGGAATGGCTGATTCGAAAGCAGACGAGGTCAGGGCCACACCCTGGCTGGGGTCGATCGAGGGGTTCCAGGTGCCGGTAATGATGATGACCAGCGCCGTTACCGTGCAGACCACGACGGTGTCGATGAACGGCTCGTACAGCGCGACGAACCCCTCGCTGACGGGCCGGGAGGTGCGCACAGCGGAATGGGCGATGGCGGCCGAACCGATACCGGCTTCGTTGGAGAAAGCCGCTCGCTTGAAACCCTGGAACAATACGCCAACCACGCCACCGGCGACGCCTTGCGGGCTGAATGCGCCCGACACGATCGCGCCCATCGCCGCCGGAACCGCCTCGGCGTTGATCGCAATAATGCTTAAACCGGCCGCGAGGTAAATGACGGCCATCAAGGGGACGATCCTGGAAGTCACCCGCGCGATGCCCTGGATTCCGCCGATAACGACCAGTCCTACGAGCGCGGCGACGACCAGGCCAAAAACCCAGCCTTTGCCCGCCAGCCAGCTCGATTCTCCACCGGTGACCGCGAGCAACTGGACAAAGCTCTGGTTGGCCTGGAACATGTTGCCACCTCCGAACGAGCCGCCGACGCAGAAGACCGCGAACATCACGGCCAGAAATTTGCCGAGGATTTTGAGCCTGGGCCCCCGCTCGGCCAAGCCCTTGGAGAGGTAATACATCGGGCCGCCGGATACCGTGCCATCGGTGTACTCGTTGCGGTACTTGACGCCAAGCGTGCACTCGACGAATTTCGACGACATTCCCAGCAGACCCGCAAGGATCATCCAGAACGTAGCGCCCGGACCGCCCAGGGACACGGCGACCGCGACGCCCGCGATGTTGCCCAGTCCGACCGTTCCTGACAAAGCCGTCGCCAGGGCCTGGAAGTGGGTGACTTCGCCTGCCGCCATCGGATCACTGTAATCTCCCCGCACCAATTGGAAACCGTGCCGAAACGCTCGAAAATTGATGAAACGGAAATAGAGTGTGAAAAAAGTGGCGGCGAAAATCAGCCATACCAGCACGATAGGTATATCAACGCCCGCCACGGGAAACGATGAAAAAATGAGACCGGAAATCCCGTCCGCCCACGGGCGGATCGCGTCG
Organism: Lysobacterales bacterium; assembly: GCA_013042915.1. Lineage (GTDB taxonomy): Bacteria > Pseudomonadota > Gammaproteobacteria > Xanthomonadales > SZUA-36 > JABDPF01. The sequence goes on along the minus strand of JABDPF010000023.1, from coordinate 14,323 downwards.
TCGATGCGCTGATCGACGTTCTCGGCGGCCGCGGCCGACAGGGGCAGCCCAAAACAATAGACAAACAGGACGGCCAATCGCCCCGCTCTGGTAGACCGCATAGAAACTCTCCGTTTGTTGCTTTTTTCCGGCCCCGTCAGGGAACCACGGTCACCGGCAATTCACTGATCTGAACCAAGGTGTTGGCCACGCTTCCGAACAGTTGTGTTTTGAGTCGAGAGGACCCGGTTTTTCCGATGATGATGTTGGTCGCACCGAATTCCTGCGCCAACGCGTTGACGGTCTCGGCCGGGTGGCCGTGTCGAACGACGCCCCTCGCGTAGAGACCTTGCTCTCTGAGGTGGCTCACCACGGGGTCAACGATTTCCTTGTGCGCGCGGTCCAACTCGGCTTCGCGCCGCTGATGCCGCTCTTCGTTTTCTTTCGCGGTGTTGAAGCTGAATGGAGACCAATCGATGACGTGAACCACGATCATCTGCAGCTTGGATTTCTCCGCGGCCTTGGCGGCATACTCGAGTGCCCGGTTGCTGCAGTCACTGCAGTCGACGCCGACCAGCAATACCTTGCTCATGGATAGTTCCCTCGTTTGGTGCGCTGTGAAACGCGAAAAGGATAGTGCTTCATTTCATCCGGTATCAAGCCGAGTTACTCCTCCACTTGATCGAACACCCGATCGACGGGGTTTGATCCTTCGGACCCGCACCGGATTCGGCGACTCGCCTCATTGCCTGGAAAAGCTCTCTCTCGGCAGGACCGGGGTTCGGATCGCGGCCGCTCGCATCCAGCCGGCCCCGATACTGGAGTTCCAGCCGGGCGTTGTAGCCAAAGAAATCCGGCGTGCAAACCGCGCCAAAAGCCTTTGCGACCGCCTGCGATTCGTCCCAAAGATAGGGGAACGGGTAACCATGGTCCACCGCGACCCGCTTCATGTTGTCGAATGAATCCTCGGGGTATTCGACCGGATCGTTGGACATGATGGCGACGCTGCCCACACCCAGAGACTTCAGTTCAGCGGTGTCCCGCACCAGTTTGTCGTTTATCGCCTTGACGTAAGGACAGTGATTGCAAATGAACATGACGAGGAGTCCGTTGCGGCCCTTGCAGTCCTCGAGTGTCCAAATTCTGCCGTCGGTGCCGGGCAGTGAAAAATCGGGAGCGGGCACCCCAAAATCGCAGACGGGTGGATTGGTACGTACCATGGTTGAAATCCAGCAGTAAATGAACATTGAAAATTATACCAGCGCAGCCCGAGCGGCGATAACGGCGCGAACGCGGTGGAAATTTGCTAGGATTGTTCTAAACTTTTATTTGTCCGGGCGTTCAAAGACAGTGAAAAAAGCAGTCCGGTGACAGTCAACCCAAGGGCCCTGCAGTTGATGGGAAACAAACAGGCAGTGCAGAGATTAAGGGTGTCGTTTTTCACGACAGGCCTCTTGCTGTGCCTGGGCACCGGAGCGGCGCAAGCTGACGGTGCTCCCGGTTATCTGGCCATCGCCAACGGCGCCCTGAGCTTGATGTCCGAATCCGCGGCCGAAGCCTCTGCTCAGCCCTATCCCTTGATGATCACGCCGGAAGGCGGCCTGGATTTCGACCTTGGTGGAAGTGAAACCCAGAAGCTCCAGCTGCAGCTAGCGCAACCGTTGTCACTGCACAGCGGGCTGTCTTCGCAGGTTCTCGACGATGGCGGCGACCTCCTCGGCCTGGATGCCACGCTCAACCTGCCCCTGGCCGACAATTTCAGCGTCAGTGCCGGCACGAACCAGCAACTGCGCAACGCCCAGTTTCAATCACTTGGAAGCATCCGGTGCATGAATGGGACCCTGCGCGTCGATTCCTATACCGCATCCGGGTGCAGATTCGTCACTGAACCCATCGCATCGACCGGTCAGCAGCGCATTGATTTGGGTGCGCGCATGGATTTCGACAATGCCTCAGCCACGCTGGGTTGGTTCGAGCAGCGAAACAGCGCCAGCCAATCCATGGTCCGAATGGCGGGGCAGCCATCCGGTACGATTTCAGGCAACGGAGCACTGTTGTCTCCCAACCTGGGCAATCCCCTGGTCGACTTGTCAAGCGGAAACCCGCTCCAGTACCTGAACAGCGAGGCCAGCGGCGTCAATCTAAATTTCAAGTTGGGTGTCGCAACGACCAACGCAGGCGACATCCGCCTGGGTCTGGCATTTTCACACGTGCTCGATGCTGAATTCGATGGCCTCTACGGAGCTGGCGAAGCGCTCTCGTGGACCCTGGCCGAACCCTTCAATTCGTCACGAATGAACCTCGAATGGTCTCGCGGCGCTTTTAGCGGCGGCATCCAGGGCTTTTATCGGGACTCGGTCGATTTCCTCAACCGGAACACCGTTGACAGCCTGACGACCTTCGATGTCCATTTCACCTGGCGTACGCCCTGGAATGCGAACCTGACGGTTGGCGCGACCAATGTCCTCGACGCGGGCGCCGAAGTCACCACCAGCGCGGACAGCCCGCCGGTTGATCCCCTCGAATCGATTTACGGCCGTATTCCATACGTTCGCTACAAGCAGGATCTCTGACCGCAATCCGCTTTCTTTTCGGCTGGAACCATCGCGCCCTTTCGCGGGTCCATGATAGACTTCCGCCGTTTCATCGTTTCAGGTTTATCGCATGAAAAAGATTCTTCTCACACTGCTTGTCCTTGCCGCGTTTCCATCCCTGGTCTTTGCCGAAGGCTTCTCGTCGCTCGAGGAGCAAATGACCGGCAAGGAGTTCACGGAGGCCGGACTGAGCAAGTTGTCCGAACAGGAACTCGATGCACTCAACGACTGGATACGCCGGCACTCCCTGGCGACCCTGAACACCCCAACCGAGGCCCCTGCCGCGGCGGCCTCTGATTCAACGGCAACCGCCGCCGGCGGCGACCGTCGGGGGCTTTCAAAGGACGTCGAAGACGACAGTCCCATCCGCAGCGCCATCCTGGGCGAATTCGACGGCTGGGACGGCCAGACGGTGTTCAAGCTCGAAAACGGGATGATCTGGGTGCAAGCCGACAAGGACACGTTTTACGTAAAGGACATTGAGAATCCGGTTGCGGTGATCGAGCCCGGCATGTTCAATACCTGGCACCTGCACGTGGAAGGCCACCGATCCAAGACGAAAGTCAGGCGCATCCAATAGGGCGTCGGCTAGAGAAAAATCCAACCCGGTAGCGGATAGCTTCGCGCCTCATCGAGGCTCGGTCTCTGCAACCGGGTTCAGAGATTGCGCCGCAGTTCGCTGCTCATTCGCGCTTTCTCGCGCATCGCTTTTCGATCGCGCCGGGCCCGGAACAGCAGAAAACGCACCAGCAGATAAGCTGCCGAGGCCAAGCCCATCACAACGAAAGGGCCGACCGAGGGCATTCGGGTAAACCCGGCTGACGCCCACCAGTACCAACCGAAACCGGCAAGGAAGACGGTAATCACCAGGTAACTGGACATGTTGAGCCGGTAAATGCGATCCCTCAGGCGGCGCGCTTCGAATACCGCGCGGTCTTCTTCGGTGGCCTCACCGAGCTGATGGCCGCAGTAGCTGCAGATCCGTGCCTTGCTGGATATTCTTTTGCCGCAGTCAGGGCAGCCGACAATGCTCATGTCACTCTCCGTAAAATCCCAGCTTGGCGCATAAACCGCCCACTTCGCGGTTGCTGAATTCAATGGACCAGCCGTACAGTTCGCACAGGCGCTTGACGATTGCCAGCCCGAGGCCCGCACCTTTGCCCGCGATGTTCTGCCCGCGGTAGTGGCGCTCGAACACGTGATCCAGGTCTTCTTCTGGAATGCCCGGACCGGTATCCTCCACCGTGACTCGGCCGTTGCCGATCGTTATCACCACTTCGCCTTCGTTTGTGTAGCGCATGGCATTGCCGATCAGGTTGCCGACCGTGACCGCGACGACGGCCTCGGGGGCGATTACGTTCACTCGGTTCTGCTCTTCGACCCGCAACAGCAGTTCCTTGTTACCCACCAGTGGCTCGTAAAGGTGCACGACCTCGTTCACGATTTTCCCGACGTCGTGTGCGGCGCTGTCCCGGTCGATTCCCTGCTCGGCCCGCACAAGGTGCAGCAGCGCGGTGGTGATATCGGCCGATTGGCGCGCCGCGCGGGCAATGCGTAACAGGCGGGTCCTGACTTTTGCATCGAGGTCCGGCTGCGCGAGCAGCAGTTCGGTCGCGCCGGTGATAACGGTGAGCGGAGAACGGAGTTCGTGGCTGACATCGGCGTTGAACTCGCGGTCGCGCTCCACCAGCTCGTGCAGCCGATCGGCGTAGCTGTCGAGGGCGACGGCCAGCTGGCCCACCTCGTCGTCGGCGAAATGAACGGACAGCCGCTCGGGCTTGCCTTCTTCGCTGAGCGTATCGAGCCGGGCCGCCAGGTCGGTCACCGGTTTCATGACACGCCGGGCAGCCGTAGCACCCAGCATGAACGAAAAGACGGAAAACAGTGCGACGACGCCGATCAACGAGATCAGCAGAAGCTGCTTGATGCGTTGGTTCTCGCTCACGTCGTAGATCAGGAACGCCCAGAGGTCATTCTCCTTTCGGATGGCCGCCTTGTACGCCCCCTCGGCTGTCTGCACATGGTGCACCCCCGGCTCCAGCCCGCGAAACTCAGGGTTGACAACCTGGTTGGGGTCGCCTGGCCGGGTGATGTAACCCTGGATTCGAGTGTAAAAAGGTTCTACGACGGACGGGTCAATCCTAAGCTGGGTCAAGTAATCATCGAGTTCCTTCTCGAGGGTCTCCCCGATCAGTTTGTCTTCGACGAGTTCCTGCAGCAGTAGCGTGCTGAAGGCAAACAACGCACTCAGCAGCGTTCCGAATACCAGGAACGAGAGGACGATTCGGCTGCGAAGCCTACGACGATACTGCATCCGGTTCGACCAGGCGGTAACCGATCCCGTGGCGGGTCTGGATCATATTGCTGCCAAACGGCTTGTCGATCGCGCTGCGCAGGGAGTGGATGTGGACCCTGAGGCTGTCGCTGTCCGGCATTTCCTCCCCCCACACTTCCATTTCCAACTCGGCGCGGGAAACCACGTTGGGTGAGGATTCCATCAGGCAGTGGAGTAATTTTAGGCCGATCGGATTCAAATAAATCTCTTTTCCATCACGCTGCACGCTCAGGGTGTCAAGATTGTAAATCAGGTCACCGACCGTGAGTTCGCGGCGGTTGCGACGGCGGCCTCGGCTGGCCAGTACCTTAAGGCGTGCCGCTACTTCCTGCAATTCAAAAGGCTTGACCAGGTAGTCGTCTGCCCCCGTATCGAAACCGGCCAGTTTGTCTTCCAATCGGTCGCGCGCCGTCAGCATCAGCACCGGCGTGTCCTTGCCCGCTTCGCCTCGAAGCTTCCTGCAGACCTCGAGCCCGTCCATGCCCGGCAGGGCCAAGTCGAGCACGATGGCGTCGAAATCATTGACCACCGCCAAGTGCAAGCCGGTGACCCCGTCGCCCGCGAAATCTACCGTGTGCCCATGGTCTTCCAGGTAATCGCCGAGATTGGCGGCGATGTCCGGATTGTCTTCAATGATGAGAATGCGCATCGATCAGAATTTGTCGCCCATGACCTCGACGCCCTCGAGACCCTTGGTCAGGGTATCGACATCACCGCCTTCGTCGAGCTTGATCATAAGCCGTACCTCGTTGGCAGAATCAGCAAAGCGCAAAGCGTCATCGTAGGAAATCTGACCTGCCTTGTACATGTTGAACATGCACTGATCGAACGTGATCATTCCATGGTGACCGGAATCGCGCATCACCAACTTCAGTTCGCCGATTTCACCCTTGCGGATCAGGTCCTTGACCAGCGGAGTGGCCATCAGCACTTCAAACGCCGCCCATCGTCGAGAGCCGTCGACCGAGGGGATCAACTGTTGAGCGATCGTGGCTTTGAGGTTGAATGACAGGTCGAGCAGGATCTGCTCGCGCTGGTCTTCCGGGAAGAAGTGCAAAATACGGTCCATCGCTTGGTTGGCGTTGTTGGCATGTAACGTGGCCAGCACGAGGTGTCCCGTTTCGGAGAAGGTAATCGCGTGCTCCATCGTCTCGCGGGTACGTACCTCGCCGATCAGTATCACATCCGGCGCCTGGCGGAGCGTATTGCGCAACGCCACCTCGAAGGACTCGGTATCGATTCCGACTTCGCGCTGGGTCATCAGGCTCTTGCCGTGCTGATGCACGTACTCGATGGGATCCTCGATGGTGATGATGTGGCCGGTCATGCGTTGGTTGCGGTATCCGACCATCGCCGCCATGGACGTTGATTTACCGGTACCGGTCGCACCCACGAACAGCACGATACCGCGCTTCTCCAGCGCCAGTTCCTGCATCACGTCAGGGCAGCCGAGTTCTTCGAAGTTGGGAATGCGCGTCTCGATCCGACGAGCCACCAAACCGGTCATGCCTTGCTGAATGAACGCACTGATACGGTAGCGGACTTCCGGCCCGAGCGAGTAGGCAAACTGCAACTCCTGGGTATTGCGGAATTCCTCTTTTTGCCGCTCTCCCATCAAGCTGAGCACGATTTCCCGGCATTTGTCTGCCGAGAGCAAGTCGGTTGTGACCGGTTTGATCTTGCCGTGCACCTTGATACAGGGCGGCGCGTCGGCCGTGATGAAAAGGTCCGAGCCCACCTCATCATGAAGTTGCTTGAGCCAGGTATCTATAATTTTCATGTTCACGCCTCCTAGCGGAACATCCGCTTGTCGACAGCCCGCCGGGCCGCCTCGATGTTACTGACAATGCCTCGCTGAACCAGGGTTTCGAGAGCCTGGTCGAGGGTCTGCATACCCACGTTCTGCCCGGTCTGGATGGCCGAGTACATCTGCGCCACCTTATCCTCCCGGATCAGGTTTCGAATGGCCGGCGTGGCCACCATGATCTCCCATGCCGCCACGCGACCGCCGCCGATGCGCTTGAGCAGCGTTTGCGTGATCACCGCGCGCAGGGATTCGGACAGCATCGAGCGGACCATGGATTTTTCACCCGTCGGGAAGACATCGATGATTCGGTCGATGGTCTTGGGGGCGGAACTCGTGTGAAGCGTGGAGAACACCAGGTGGCCGGTCTCCGCCGCCGTCAATGCCAAGCGGATTGTCTCGATGTCACGCATCTCACCTACTAGGATAATGTCCGGGTCTTCTCGCAGCGCGGCGCGCAGCGCTTGGTTGAAACCATGGGTGTCGCGGTGCACCTCGCGCTGGTTAATCACGCACTTTTTCGAGCGGTGCACGAATTCGATCGGGTCTTCGATGGTCAGCACGTGGCCTTCGACCAGATTGTTCAGGTGGTCGATCATCGCGGCCAGCGTCGTCGATTTACCCGAACCGGTTGGGCCGGTCATCAGGATCAGTCCGCGCGGAGCATCGATAATGTCGCGAAAGATCGGCGGCCCACCAATGTCCTCGAGTGTCCAGACCGTATCCGGAATCGTGCGGAAAGCACCGCCGACGCCACGGTCGTGGTGGTAGCAATTGCAACGGAACCGGGCCAGGCCCTGCACCGAATAGGAATAGTCCACCTCGAGGTTGGATTCGTAATCGCGGCGCTGCTGGTCGCTCATCGTGCTGTAGAGCAGTTCCTGCAGTTGCGCCGTGTCGAGCGCCGGCAACGTGAGACGGCGGATATCGCCATCGACTCGGATCATCGGTGGCAGCCCGGACGAAAGATGTAGGTCTGAGGCGTTATTTTTTACTGCGAAGGCAAGCAGTTCGGCGATATCCATATTCCCTCCTTGAATACCTTGTCGCGTTACAATGCGTCACGAGACCGAGGCAACGCATTTTTCGGTCCATGAGTCACACGCAACAAACATAACCATAGTTCATGCTAAGTCTGCCTGCAAGATGAAGAACTTAAAAGAAAATCTTGAGAAGATTCGTTCAAGGGTAGATTTGGCCTGCCGAACGGCCGATCGACCAGCGAACGAGGTCACCGTGCTGGCGGTGAGCAAGCGTCATTCGGTCGAAAAAATTGCGAAGCTGCACGACCTCGGCCAGCACTGTTTTGGAGAAAATTATGTCCAGGAAGCCGTGGCCAAGATGAAGCAGCTGGACGGCGTCCCGATCGAATGGCACTTCATCGGGCCACTGCAATCGAACAAGACGCGCGAAGTAGCCACGCATTTTCGCTGGGCGCAGAGCGTCGACCGCGAGAAAATCGCGCGTCGCTTGTCGAGCCAGCGTCCAAAGGATCTTCCGCCCCTGAACGTCTGTCTCCAGGTCAACATCGACCGGGAGCCCCAAAAGGCCGGCGTGCTTCCGTCCGGGGTTCGGCACCTGGTAGAACTTTGTGCCGGGTTGCCCGGCTTGCGTCTCCGTGGGCTGATGTGCATTCCACAGCCGGGCTCGGCCGATCACGATCCGGCGAACAGCTACCGACGCATGCTCGAACTGTTCGACTCACTCTGCGAGGAGGGCTTCGAGATGGACACGCTATCGATGGGAATGTCCGCCGACCTCGAGGCCGCAATCATGCACGGCAGCACCATGGTGCGCATCGGCACCGACCTGCTCGGCCCGCGCCCCCCGCTGGAGACTGATTCATGCTGATAACCTTTATCGGCGGTGGCAACATGGCGACCGCGCTGATCAGCGGACTGGTCAACCCGCCGCGCACCCACATCCGAATTCGAGTGTCGGACCCGAACCCCGAGGCCCGCGAGCATCTCGAAAGCACCTTCAAGGTCACGACGTTCGCCGACTCACGAGAAGCGGTCGAAGGGGCCGACGTGGTGTTGCTGGCGATCAAGCCCCAGATCATGTCCACGGTGCTGGACCAGTTGAAGGACCGGGTAAAGCCCGGACAACTGGTGCTGTCCATCGCGGCCGGCACCACCATGAACCTGATCCACGAATACCTCGGACAGGACATGGACGTTGTCCGGTCGATGCCCAATACACCCGCCCTGATCGGCCATGGCATTACTGGAGCCGTCGCCGGCAGCAGTTGCACCAAAGTGCAGCGTCAGCAGGCCGAGGAAATTCTGATGGCTGCGGGCGATGTCGTCTGGCTCAACGACGAGTCCCTGATGGACGCCGTCACGGCCATCTCTGGAACCGGCCCGGCCTACTTCTTTTTACTGGCCGAGATCCTGGCCGAAGCTGCCCGGGACATGGGGCTGCCGGCGGAGACGGCCGATCGACTCGCCTCCATAACGTGCTTCGGGGCCGGCGCGATGCTGGCGTCAAGCCCGGGCGAGGCCGGTGAACTGAGGCGCCGGGTGACATCACCCAACGGCACCACGCACGCCGCAATGAGCCTGCTCGACGAAGAGGGCTATCGTGATATCGTGAAACGGGCAGCCGAAGCCGCGCGCCGGCGCAGCCGTGAACTCTCAGGTGATACTAAATGAACGCCTCCGCCGCCATTTCTTACCTTGTCAGCACCCTGATCAGCCTCTACGTGACCGCGGTGCTGCTGCGTCTGCTGCTACAGTGGGTCCGGGCTGACTTCTACAATCCGGTATGCCAGTTCCTGGTCAAGGTCACCAACCCGGTTCTGGTCCCGTTGAGGCGGGTCATACCTTCCATCGGGCGCCTCGATACCGCCTCGGTTGTTCTGATGCTGGTACTGGAGTCGATCAGCATCTGGTTTATGAGCCTTTTCAGCCCGCTGGCCTGGGGGGCGGGCCAAATTGTGCTGTTCGCCGCGGTCAGCCTGGTGGCGATGCTTTTATGGACCTACTTCATCCTGATCATCGCAATGGTGATCCTGAGTTGGGTGGGCGGCGGTGTGCGTCACCCCATCGTGCCCCTGATCTACCAGCTGATCGAACCGGTGCTGCGGCCGCTGCGCCGGATCATCCCTCCGATTGCCGGAATCGACCTCTCCCCGCTGTTCGCGTTGATCATCATCCGTTTTTTGTTGCTCATGCTGGGACGCTGAGTTCACCTGCATACGAGGCACGCGTCGGCGGCGCAGGGCATGCTCAGATAGAAACCAGGGTTACATCGAGGCGGCGTCGGTGAGAGCGATGACGGTGTTCCCAGAGATAGACACCTTGCCAGGTGCCCAGGGCAAGCCGGCCGTCGCGGACCGGGATCGTCAACTCAGAGGCAGTCAGAACGGAACGTATGTGAGCCGGCATGTCATCGGGACCTTCCATCGAATGGATGTATGAAGGGTCACCGTCGGGCACCAGCCTTGTCATGAAATTTTCCAGGTCCACCCGCACATCCGGGTCCGCGTTCTCGGTAATCAGCAGCGAGGCACTGGTGTGGCGCAGGAACACGTGACACAAGCCGTGCCGCAGTCCGGCCTGTCGTACGGCGTCCTGCAGGGCTTGGGTCGCGTTACTGAAGCCCCGCCCGGGCGTGCGAATCTCGATTGATGCCGTGGAACCGGTCGCCATGGCTCAGGGATTGAGGCGCTGCTTGTTCCAGTTACCGTCCTGCGCGCGGTACAGAAAACGATCGTGCAGGCGATATTCCCGCTGCGTCCAGAATTCGACGGTTTCGGGACTGAGCACATAGCCGGTCCAGTGCGAAGGGCGTGGCACTTCCCTGCCCTCATATTTTTGTTCGATATGTTTGACGCGCTCCAACAGTACCTCTCGGCTGGCCAACGGCGCCGACTGGTCCGATGCCCAGGCGCCGACCTGGCTGCCCCGGTCGCGCGTCGAAAAATACGCATCCGCGGCTTCGTCCGCGACGCGCGCGACCGTGCCCACGAGTTGTACCTGGCAACCGCTGGCCTTCCAAAGGAACGTCGCTGCCGCGCGGGGGCATGCATCCATCTGCCGGGCCTTGATGCTGTGCGTGTTGGTAAAGAACACGAACCCGGTCTCGTCCAGCGCCTTGAGCAACACCGTGCGCGACGTGACCAGGCCGGCGCCGTCACTGGTCGCCAGAATCATTGCGGTAGGCTCCTGCTCGCCGCACTCCCGAGCCCGCTTGAAGAAACGGTTGAACTCGCTGATGATCTCGTCGCTGAGGTGCACGGTTTATTCCGACGGCGTTCCGGATTCTTGCTCGGCCTCTGCGCGCCGTCGCTCCTCTTCTTCGCGGGCTCTGCGAGCCTTGGCCTGGGGCAATGTTCGCAGCCAAATCAACCACACCACGAGCGCGTCCAGAATGATAAGGGCCTGCCAGAGATAGAGATGAAACCACTCGAAGGCTACCTGGTTCCACTGTCCCATGTAGAACAGGCTGACGATGCGCACCAGGTTCAATCCCTGGATGGCGACAAAACCGATCGCGAACCCGATCAACTTGTTCTTGAATGGAGCCGGAAAAGCGAAGATCGCGGCAAACAGGATAATCAAGGCTTCCACGCCATTGCAGCCGCGCTCGATGCGGACCCCGAAACCGGTCGTCTTGTCACGGATGACATTGGAAACGGCCACGACGTTATCGTCGAAGAACTGCACAATCCAAGCGCTGACGTCCGCCACCAGAGAGGTGAATGGCAGGATGACGTGCATTTCAACCGGCTGTAGAATTTCCAGCGTGAAAAGGCCAATAAGCAAAACTGTAAAGAGAACAAAAAAGCGGATCATAAGACTCTGCCACGGGCGAATCCCGGAATGCGGGCAATCTTACCCAAGTTCGTGGCCGGTTGCACGCCACGCGGGGCGCCATGCGAGCGCTTGACAAGAATGTCTACCTGGTGGGTCCCATGGGCTCGGGAAAGACAACGGTCGGGCAGCGCGTCGCGGCCTTGCTGGGTCTGGAATTCGTCGACTGCGACCACGAATTGGAGGACCGGACCGGCGCCAGCGTGGCGTTGATCTTCGACATAGAGGGTGAAGCGGGATTCCGAGACAGGGAAACCCGCATGCTCTCGGAATTGACCGCACGGGAAGGTATCCTGCTGGCCACCGGTGGAGGGGTGATCTTACGCGCGGAGAATCGACGGATGCTCGCCGATTCCGGGTTGGTCGTCTATCTCAGCACGTCCGTGCAGCAACAATTGCGACGTTTGGGCCGCGACCGGTCGCGGCCATTGCTGCAGACCCCGGACCGCCGGGCTAAACTGTTGCGCCTGGCGGAGGAACGCAACCCCCTGTACCGGGAAATTGCCGACATCGAGTTTCCAGCCCAGAACCGGACACTCGATGCCGTGGCGAGAGACCTTGCCGGCACCATCCGGCGTTTTGGAAGTGACGAATGAGAACCATTGATATCGATCTGCCCGACCACGGCTACCCGGTCCACCTGGGACGGGGCCTACTGCAGGACGATTCCTGCTGGCCCGCCCACCTGGGCGACGGTGAGATCCTGGTCGTCAGCAACGAAACCGTGGCGCCGCTTTACCTCGATACGCTTCTGCAAGCGCTGGGGAACCGCCAGTGCGAAACACTTCTGCTGCCCGATGGCGAACAATTCAAAACGGTGGACAACTGGCAGCGTATACTCGACCGCCTGGTCGAGATCAGGGCCCGCCGTGACGCCCAGCTCATCGCGCTCGGCGGCGGCGTGGTCGGCGACATCACGGGGTTTGCAGCAGCGTGCTACATGCGTGGCATACGGATTCTGCAGGCGCCGACCACGCTGCTCTCGCAGGTGGACGCGTCCGTCGGCGGAAAGACCGGCGTGAATCACGTGAAAGGCAAGAACCTGGTAGGCGCTTTTCACCAGCCGGCCGCGGTGGTCATCGATTCGGCGACACTCGATACCCTGCCTGCCCGAGAATTCAACGCGGGGCTGGCCGAGGTCGTAAAATGCGGCGTCATCGGTGACACGGCCTTTTTTGACTGGCTGGAGGAAAACGCGGATGAAGTGGCGGCTCGCGATGAAAAAGCCGTGGACTACCTGATCGAGCGGTCAGTCCGAAACAAAGCGGCCATCGTGCGTAAAGATGAGAAGGAGGCCGGCGTGCGAGCCCTTCTCAACCTCGGCCATACGTTCGGGCACGCGCTGGAGTCCGAGACTGCCTATCGCCGTTTTCTACACGGTGAGGCCGTCGCCATCGGCATGGTCACGGCGGCACGCCTCAGCGAGCGTCGCGGCCTTTGTGACGGCGGCACCGCCAGCCGCATCGCCAGCTTGCTGCGACGTTTCGATCTTCCAGTGGACATTCCCGGGGACCTGGGGGTCCAGGAAATAGCGAACGCACTGATGCTGGACAAAAAAGCGGTTTCAGCGGGCCTTCGCCTGGTGTTGCTCAAAGCCATTGGCGATGCCGTGATCGATGCCTCGAGCCCGCACGAAGACATCGTCAGCGCTATAAACGACAGCCGGCTATGAGCCGGCCACGACAGGACACTTACATGAAATTGAAAAACGATCGCCTGCTGAAGGCCCTGCTGCGCGAACCAGTCGACCGCACACCGGTGTGGATCATGCGCCAGGCCGGGCGTTACCTGCCTGAGTACCTGGCCACCCGAGCCGAGGCCGGCAGCTTCATGCAACTTTGCCAGACACCTGAACTCGCCTGCGAGGTGACGCTTCAGCCATTGCGTCGCTACGACCTGGACGCTGCCATCATCTTCTCAGACATTCTTACCATTCCCGACGCGATGGGACTCGGCCTGTACTTCGTGACCGGGGAGGGCCCCAAGTTCGAAAGACCGCTGAGTTCCCGCGCGGAAATCGAGGCCCTGCCCCGACCCGATATCTCCGATTCGCTGCGTTACGTCACCGACGCGGTTTCACTGACCCGGCGGGAAATCGGCGGCAAGGTGCCACTGCTCGGTTTCAGCGGCAGCCCCTGGACTCTCGCCACGTACATGATCGAGGGCGGCTCCAGCAAAACCTTCGGCAAGGCCAAACGACTGCTCTACCAGGACCCGAACACCGCGCACGTCCTCCTCGGCAAGCTGGCGGAAACGGTGACCGACTACCTCAACGCCCAAATCGAGGCCGGAGCCCAGGGGGTGCAGATCTTCGACACCTGGGGCGGCGCTCTCTCCTTCGATGCGTACCGCGAATTCTCGCTGAGCTATATGCAGCAGATCGTGGACGGCCTCAAGCGCGAGCACGACGGCCGTAAGATCCCGGTCATCCTGTTCAGCAAGGGCTGTAACACACAGCTCGAAGCTTTGGCGGACAGCGGATGCGATGCCCTCGGTGTCGATTGGACCATTGCCCTGTCCGAGGCTCGACGGCGCGTCGGTGACCGGGTGGCGCTACAGGGCAATCTCGACCCTTCGATCCTGTTGGCAGACCCCGATGTGATCCGGCGCGAAGTTCGCCGGACCCTGGAAAGCTTCGGTCCCGGCGAGGGCCACGTGTTCAATCTCGGCCACGGCATCACGCCCGATGTCGATCCCGACCATCTCCAGGCACTGATCGCAGCGGTAGCCGAATTCAGCCCGGCGCTTCACCGGGGGAATTGACCGCCCATCGCCAGGCCAGCACCTGGCGCAA
>JABDPF010000020.1 GCA_013042915.1 Lysobacterales bacterium | reverse complement strand
TGAACGAGGCTGCGCTCGACGGGCTCGAGGTATTCAGCGTGGACAGCACCCTGACGCCCGCCGGCCCCGACTTTGGCGCCGGACACTTCCCGCTGTTGCGTCCGGTACGCCCGCTCATCGTGGGCGGCAAGGGTATTTCTGCCTACGACACCGGCACCGCCTGGCACCTCCTCGACCAGCGGCTCGAGCTGGCGGCGCCGGTCATTGAACACCAGCATCTTGGCCGAGCCGATCTACGCGATTACACGCACCTCCTGATTGCCGACGGCACCCTCAGCGGGTTGGGCGAAACCCTCGAGCGCCGTATCACGCGTTGGGTCACCGACGGCGGCATCCTGCTTTCGCAAGGGCGCGCCGCCACCTGGGCGGAGTCGCTCTGTTTTGAGAAAGAGTGCCCGGCGGAGGAAGCTCAGCCAGACAGGGAAATCCCATCATCGCGCGCATACGCCGAATTCGCCGACGACTCCGCCCGGCTGGTGATTGGCGGCGCCATCGTTGCGACCGTCGCCGATCTGAGCCATCCGCTGGCCTATGGCCTGAGTAGACCTGAACTGCCCCTGTTCCGCCAGGGAACCACGATTCTCGATCCCAGCGAGAATGCCTATGCAACCCCGGTGCGCTACGCCACGGACCCACTGCTGGCCGGTTTTATCGGTCCTGTGCGACTGGACGAAATGCGAGGCCAGCCCGCGGTGATCGCCGAGCGACAGGGAGACGGCCTGGTCGTGCGTTTCGCCAACAACCCGCTGTTCAGAGGATTCTGGCGCGGGACCGAAAAGCTCTACATCAACGCGCTTTACCTTGGACAGATCGTGCAGCCCACCGTTTTGCCGCGTGTAACCGGCGCACCGGTGCCCGAACCCGAGCCGGTTCAGCAATAGGCGTCGGGATGTCCATTTTTATACTCTGAACAACTGGTGACGCGATGAAACATAAAGTCAGCTTTCTCGGCCTGGGGGTCATGGGCTACCCGATGGCGGGTTATCTCGCCCGCGCCGGACATGACGTCACGGTGTACAACCGCACTTCGGCTCGGGCGGACCAGTGGGTGGAAGAACACGGAGGACGGTCTGCCTCCTCTGCGCAAGCCGCGGCCGGCGGCAGCGCATTCGTTTTCTGTTGCGTAGGCAACGATGACGATCTCCGATCGGTCACCCTGGGCGAGAAAGGCGCGTTTCGGGCGATGCAGAAAGGCTCCGTTTTCGTCGACCACACGACCACTTCGGCGAAAATCGCCATGGAACTGCACGCCGAGGCAGAGCGTCGCGGTTTCGGCTTCATCGATGCCCCGGTATCCGGTGGACAGGCCGGTGCAGAGAACGGTCAGCTCACCGTGATGATCGGTGGCGACGAGGCGCCTGCAGCACGCGCCGCGCCCCTGATCGATTGCTTCGCGAAAATGCAGGCGCGACTCGGAGGCCCCGGCAGCGGCCAGCAAACCAAGATGGTGAACCAGATCTGCATTGCCGGCATCGTCCAGGGCCTGTCGGAGGCGCTGCACTTCGCCGGTAAATCCGGGCTCGATCCGAAGGCCGTGGTCGAGGTGATTTCGAAGGGAGCCGCTCAATCCTGGCAAATGGATAACCGCGCGGCAACGATGGTCGATGGCGTTTTCGACTACGGCTTCGCCGTTAACTGGATGCGCAAAGACCTGGGCTACGTGCTCAGCGAGGCCCGCGAAAACGGCGCCCACCTGCCGTTAACCGCCCTGGTGGACCAGTTCTACTCCGAGGTCCAGGCCATGGGCGGAGGCCGCTGGGATACCTCGAGCCTGATCGTTCCCCTGGAAAAATACGGTTCGCGGTAGAGCTCGACCCGAGTCGTCAAGACGGGAGAGAAAACACTCGCTGGCGCGCGACCGGTCTCTTTGATCGCTCGTGGGAGCGGTCCGCCTGTACCTTAGAGCGGCTCGGCAGGCTCTGCGGGGGGCTCGAGGCTGGCGAGTTCTCCGGGCAACGGCAGCGGATCCTGACCCTGGTTGATGCGCAGGGCGTTGCGGAAGCAGGCCATGGCGACTTCCAGCTCGCCCTTGCGCTCGAGTAACTGGCCCAGCGAATCGTAACCGGCCACCGTGCGCTCCAGTTCCAGGCTCCGGACCATATGTTCGCGCGCCTTGCCCCACAGCTCTTCGCGGGCGCACAACCTGCCCAACGCCAGGTGCAGCCAGGCGTCGTCGGGATGGCCCTGCAACCACTTCTCACACTGGCGGATGCGCTTGCCGATGTCGTCCGCTCCCGGTTTGCTGTAGGGGATCAGCAGTTTCGAGTGCCATTCCTGCTTCAGGGTGTTTCGAATCACGTCTTCCGTCAATTCCGGAGCCTCGATCTGGATGGCGCGCTCGGTAAACGCCATCACCACCCCGGGCTCACGCCGGATGTTCTTGGGCAACGCCCGCCAATCGGCCTGCAGCGATTCGGAAGATGCGCTTTTTTGCAGTTCGACGACCGCCGCATGCTGCTTGAGCGCTGCCGCTTTCGGCGCGTCGAGCAGGTCGGTTTTGAGCATCACGGGCAGCAACTTGAGAAGCGCTTCCCATTCGCCCAACTCGGAATAACACCGCGACAGCAGGTCGAGGACCTGGGGATGTTTGCGCCGTTGCTTCTGAAGTGCTTCCAGGATGGGGCGGGCATCTTCGAACTCCTCGTTCGACACCAGGATTCGGGCCCGCGTCAGCTCCACGAGGAATTTTTGCCGACGATTTCGGGTATCGGCCTGTTCCAGGTAGTACTCAGCCCGATCTCCCGCGTCCTGGCCATCGGCGGCTTCTGCGGCTGCCAAGTAACGCGCCGTCGTGCGGCCATGGGTTGACGCGGATTTTTCCAATGCACGCTCCGCGGTCTGCCAGTCACCCTCGGTGAGCGCCAGCAGTCCTTTCTCGAGCTGCGCCATGGCGCGCTGTTCACGCACCCGGCGGGCCGTCTCTCGGGGCATCTTCCAAAGGCGGATCACCAGCCACACCAGCAGCCAGAGCAGGAGAATCGCCCCTGCCAGCACCAGCAGGCTGGTCTCCACGGTCCATCCCAGGAAATTGATCTGCACCAGGCCCGGGTCGGTTTTGAAAACCGGCGCCATCGCGGCGGCCAGCAGGGCCAACACGATCGCGATCAGCACGACGAACGTGGCTTTCATCCCTGCGATTCCTCGATCTCGGAAGTTTCTTCGGGTTCCGGCGACGGCTCGGTGTCGGCTTCTCCGGCCGCTGGCCCTTCAGGAGCGGCGGGCCGTTCGACGGGCGGGTTGTTCGTAAGCGTCCGCAACATCGACCAGGGAGCCGTGATATCCGGCATTCGGGCCTCGATCGCCGTTTCCTTCAAGGCGTCGATCTCGGCGGAGACCCCATCAAAACCATCCTTCGTCGGATCGAACCACGCCCCGAGTGTCTCCTCCACGCGCAGCAGCGATTCCCGGAATGCACGCGTATCGCGACGCATCAGCGCGAGATGTGCAATTTCGAGTTGCAGCCACAGGCGCTGGCGCACGTAGTCTTTGTCCTCGAGGCTGATGCGCTGGATGTCGGTATCGGCCCGACGCCTGACCGTCACCAGGCTGGAGAGTGCGGACTTGGCTTTAGCCCACCAGCCCTCCTCATCCTCGTCTGCGACAGGCTCCAGGGGTGCCTCATCGGCGATGAAGGACAGCTCCGGTATTGCCGCCTGTAACTTGTCCATTCGCCGGGAAATTTCAAGGTAATCAGGCATTTCAAGAGCATCCAGCGACTGCCGGGCTAAGGCGATCTCCTGCCGAACGCCGAGGTACATCGGGCTGTCCAGGGCCGCTAAGTGCATGTCCGCGACTTCCAGCGCCTGGTCGGCGGCCTCGGGGTCAGAAAACAGTTTCAGGCGTTCGTTGGCCAGGCGCAGCAGATAATCGACCTCGGCCAGGTCGAGTTCCCCCCCCGCGTCGAGTTCACGGGTCGACAGGTTGGTGACCGTGGCCTCGGCAGCCAGAAGCCGCCCCTGCAAAGACTCGGCCGCGGTCTGCAGCGAGCGTGACAGCGCCATCTGCTCGCGCATGACCTGCTCCACCTCGGCCATCTTCTCACCGTCCGCCCGGATGCGGCGCTGCATGGCCTCGAACTCGGCCGTGACGTTGCCATCGGAAGCCAGGCTGTCCACCTCGTCCCTTACCTGCTTGATCTTCAACGACAATTCGCTGTCGTTCGCCTCGAGCCGGGCAATTTCCGCCATCGCCTCAGCCTCCACGGCGCTTTCCCCAGCCTGAGCCTGCCACCACATCCACGCGGCCAGTGCCAGCGCGGCCAGCGAAAACAACAGGGAAAGGAAGGCGAGGAAACCGCCCCCCCGCCGAGGCGGCTTGGGATCGTCCGGACCGGCGGGCGGTTCGGAAGGCGGCGCGGGAGGCGGCGGCTCCGAAGGCCTGTCCGGCCCCTGCCGGTCTTTCGTGCGCACGCGCTCCTTTACGCCGGTCTCTGACGGCGTGGTTTCCAGTTCGGTTTTTTCGATGTTCACCCGGGCAGGCCTGTCAATAGTGTGGGAACAGGGGAATCGTAACGAAAAGCCGTCAACACTGCACCCCTGGCGTGCGGCATTTCAAGCGGCCCGTTATCCGATCAGGTCAGATTTCGAATCGACGACACCAGGGCATCGTTACCGGGACCGGTGGCCAGGTGAACGTCGGACGGCCCGTAGGCCCTTGCAAGGCGCGCCAGGCGGTCGGAAATGACCAACCACTCGCCTTGGCAGATTCTGAACCAGGTCGCGGGTGGCAGGCGCTGCGCCAGGGCGCGCATGGCATTGGCGCTTGTCCAAACCGACAGGACGTCGCGGGCACTGTCCAGGCGTGAGAGAGCTTCCCGGTCGAGCGGTTCGGCCTCTGCGCGATAGACCATCAACGTCCGGACGGCCAGGCCCATTTTTTCAAGCCCCTCGGCCAACGCAATCCGCCCGCGGGGCGCCGCCAGGATGAAGGCGCTCCCGCCGCTATCCTGCTTCAGTTCCTGCCCCAGCGTTTGCAACAGGTCCTCGCTGGTGTAGCCCGAGGCGGCCTGCAGGGACGTGCGCACTCCCGACCGAGCCAGCGCCCTGGCGGTCGCGGGCCCGATCGCCGCGATGCGGAGCCGGGACAGTGCATCCCGGGATACCTGGGGCAGGCCGTGTTCTACCGCACGGGGACTGGTGAACAGCAACAGGTCGCGCGATCCAGCCCCGGCCAGCGCTTCTGTATCCTCGGGCTGCTCAGCGCCCGCATCGACGGGCACGAAGCGAAATGCCGGCTGGATCACGGCCTCGAGACCCAGGGGTTCAATCCTCGCCGCCAGAGCGGTGGATTCATCCCGCGGACGGGTCAGGAATGCGTGGCTCGCTTTCATCGACCCCTGGCGCTTCCGAGCGAGGCAATGATCTCTGCCGCCCCCTGTCCGACCAGGTCGGCGGTCACCCGCTCGGCGATCGAGTCGGCATCGCTGGCCGGCCCGTCGTGGTCGGAGCGCAGAACGGTTGCGCCGTCCGGCGTGCCCACCAGGCCGCTCAGGTCGAGGCGATCGCCGGTCAGCGTGGCATAGACCGCCAGCGGAACCTGGCAACTGCCCTGAAGTGCGGTGGCCACGGCTCGTTCGGCACGGGTGCGCAGCGTGCTCGCCGGGTCACCCAGGGGCTTGAGCAATTCGCGAACACGCTGGTCGCCCTCCCGGTTCTGGATGCCGATCGTCCCCTGGGTGGCCGCCGGCAGCCAGCGCGGGGGCTCGAGCGTCTGCGTGATGTAGCGCTCGAGGCCCAGGCGCTCCAGCCCGGCGCAGGCGAGGATGATGGCGTCGTACTCACCTTCTTCCAGTTTACGAATCCGTGTATTGACGTTGCCGCGCAGATCGGCCAATTCGAGGTCCGGGCGCAGCGCACGCAGCTGGCATTGCCGCCGCAGGCTGCTCGTGCCCACCCGGGCACCGGCCGGGAGATCGTCCAGGCCACGACCTGCCCGGTCCAGCAAGGCATCGAAGGGATTCGCGCGTCCGAGCAGCACCTCCACCTCGAGGCCCGGCGCGTCTTCCATCGGAACGTCTTTCATCGAGTGCACCGCGATGTCGGCGTCGCCGTTCAGCAGGGCCTTTTCGAGTTCCTTCAGAAAGAGGCCCTTGCCGCCAATTTCAGCCAGCGGCTGGTCCAGGATGATGTCACCCTTGGTGACCATCGGTAACAGCTCGATCTCGATGCCCGGATGGGCGCGCCGCAACAGCGCCTCGGCGTGGCGCGCCTGCCACATGGCCAGTTCGCTCTTGCGCGTGGCGATCGTGATTTTCGTCATGTAAGTTCGCTTAACAGTTTTCTGAGCGCGGACACGTTGCGCCGGCTCACCTCGGGCCGTCGGTCGGTGCCGCTCAACAACACCTGCGTGTGGCCTTCGTGGGTCCGTTCGAGACCACGCAGGTGCTTGCGCGAGACCAGTGCATTGCGATGCACCCTGAAGAAATTCGAGGGATAGCTCTGTTCGAGTTCCGTCAGTGATTCGTCGACCACCGTGTCGCCTCCCTCGTGGATGACCGTGGTGTACTTGTCCTCGGCCAGCAGGCAGATGACACGCGAGACCGGGGTCAGCACGACTTTTCCACCGACCGTGGATCGCAGAAAGTGCTGTTGCTCGCCCTCGCCTCCGCTCTCCTTGCCCAGGTAGCGTGCAGCCTTGTCGAGCGCTTTTTCGAGACGCTCCGCCCGCACCGGCTTGACCACGTAATCCACGGCTTCTACCTCGAAGGCCCTCAATGCCTGGTCCTGGTAGGCCGTACAGAACACGATCGCGGGTGATGCGCCAACTTCCTGCAACTGGTTGGCAAGCGCCATGCCGTCCATCCCTGGCATCGAGATATCCAGCAGGAGGATATCCGGCCCGAGCTCGCGAATCCGGTCCAGCGCCTGGTTGCCATTGGCGGCCTCACCGGTTACCCGGTAGTCCTCCATCGCTGCCACCAGACGCCGCAGGCGATCGCGCGCCGGCTGTTCATCGTCAATGATCAGAATGTTCCACATAGGGCACCACCATCACGGCGTAGAATTGTTCTTTGTCCCGGTTGATCAGCAACTGGGCGCGTGGGCCGAAAGCATACACCAGCCGCTCCCGAATATTGTCAATGGCAATCCCGTGTCCCTTGGCGGAATACCCTTGGGGTGCAAGCGGGTTGCCGATCGTAATGACCACCTGGTCTCCTTCCGCCCGGCCGTACACGGTGAGCTTGCCCCCTTCCGGGTGGGCCTGGATGCCGTGCGCCACGGCGTTCTCCAGCAGGGGCTGCAGCATCAGGGGCAACACCGCCGCCGCAAGTGGAAGGTCATCCACCCGCCACTCGACTTCCAGGCGCTCACCAAGCCGACGCTGCTCCATGTCCAGGTACTGCCGCGCCAGGTTCAACTCTGCCCGCAGGGGGATCAGTTGGTCGGCGCGCCGCATGCTGCCGCGAAAGATATCGGCAAGATCCAGCGTGGCGGCCTCGGCATTTTCAGGGTCGTCGTGGACCAGGCTGGCGATCGTGTTGAGGCTGTTAAACAGGAAGTGCGGCTGGATGCGTGCCTGCAGGGCCTGGACCCGCGCTTCGGACTGGGCCAGCAACTCTGCCTTCCAGCGGGCGCGCATGACGAGGTAGCGGAAAAAAACGAGGGCGACGAGTCCCACCGCCATCACGTTTTTCAGAACGAACATGCCGACGTCGTCCTGGATCGCGCCGGGCATGCTGATAGCGGCGCCCAGCCAGGCGGCGAAGCTGAACACCATGGCGAGAAACAACACGATCAACCAGCTGAACACCCAGGCGCCATCGGAACTGAAGCGGCCGGTCCAGCCGCTGACGATGCACAAGCCGGCGGCACAAAAGAGCGCCAACCATTGCACGTAAACGCTCGCCGTCAAAAACCAGCCCCAGCCGGGAAATCCACCGGGACCCAGACCGACCAGGATCACGGAGACTTCGGTAATAACCGCCACGGCCAGCAACAGGCGCCAGTTGCAGAACGTCGGCGGGTAGACCGCGGTAATTCGCTCGCCCTGTGTCGCGAACGTTTCCTTTCCCGTGATCGCGTTCAGAACCGTCTCCGTAGCCACGTTGCGATGTGCTCGATCTCCTCGGGGCAGACCGAATGTTGCATCGGATAGACGTGCGATTCGACCGGGTAACCCAGGCCCTCGAGCATCTCCACCGCCTGTTGGCCCAGTTTGAGCGGAACGATGGGGTCGGACGCTCCGTGTCCCTGGAACACCGCCAGCCCGGCATTGGCCTCGTGTCGCTCATTTCGAAGCGTGTCAGCCCGCAAAAGGTAGGTCGACAGCGCGATCAGCCCGGCCAGGCGCTCGGGATAGCGAAGCGCGCACTGAACGGCGATGGCCCCGCCCTGGGAAAAACCGGCCAACACGATACGGCAGACTTCGATGCCGCGTTCCCGCTCGCGGTCGACCAGCGCGGTGACCTGGCCGATGCTGCCGAGAATACCCGCCTCGTCCTGGTCGCGATCGATATCGATACCGCGGATGTCGTACCAGGCGCGCATCGCCATCCCGCCGTTCACGGTCACCGGTCGCACCGGGGCGTGCGGGAAAACGTATCGGATGGATGGCGCATCATCCCACTTGAGCCACGGCACGAGCGGTTCGAAATCGTGGCCGTCGGCACCCAGCCCGTGCAACCAGATCACTGCGGCTGTCGGTTCGTTTCCGGTGGTGATTTCCACGGTCTCCAGCGTGGTGGGCTCGTCCAACGCATGACCGGCTGATTCCACTGTGTTCATGGCGTATAGTGTAGCAGCCCTTGGAGAGCGCCAGACACATGAACCACGGCCATATTTCGAACGCCCGAACTCAACTCAGCCGCCTGGCAGCGGCCGGCCTTGCCGCCTGTCTGCTCTGCTCGCTGGCCGCCTGCGGACAGCGTGGCCCGCTGTTCCTGCCGAACGAGGAAGACGCCACGGCGGCGACTCCGGCGGAAGAAGTCAATCAGGAAGAGGAAGACGATGGAGCGACGACCCGAACCTGAACTGATGGACAGCGAGGCGCAGACCGCCGCCTACGCCGCCGCCGATTTCAACGAATCCAACTCGCTTTTCACCCGGTTGTTTGCCGAGTCGTTCCCGGATTGCGCCGGGAGCGGTGCGATGATCGACCTGGGCTGCGGCCCGGGCGATATTGCCCTGCGCATGGCGCGAGCCTATCCCGGCTGGCGCATCACGGGCCTCGATGCGGGAGAGAACATGCTTCGACGTGCCCGCGAGCGTTTTCGAAGCGAGGGTGAAGCACTGGACGTCACGTTCAAACACGGCTACCTGCCCGACGATTCCCTCGAAGAAGCGGCCTGGGACGCGCTCATCAGCAACAGCCTGCTTCACCATCTTCCCGACCCGCTGGTTCTCTGGCACAGCATTCGCCGCCTGGCCCGACCGGGCGCCGCGGTTCTCGTAATGGACCTGTGCCGGCCGGCCGGCATGGCCGAAGCACAAGCCCTGGTAGATCATTACGCCGCCGACGAACCGCCTGTCCTGCGTGACGATTTTTACAATTCCCTGCTGGCCGCTTACACACTCGACGAGGTGCGGGACCAACTTGAAAAATCGGGCCTCGCCGCCCTGAGCGCCGGGATGTGCAGCGACCGGCATTGGTTCGTAAAAGGACGAATTACGGACTGAGTCGAAAAAGACGTCGTTCAAATTCAGCAGGCTCCACGGCGTGGCAGATGATTTCGTACTGTTCGATGCCCAAGGCGCCACCCACTTGCGCGCGGTCTGGCGGGGTGCCGGCTAGACCCTGGCCTGCGGTTCGGGCGCCTGTGCGGCTGCGGCCATCCTGGCGCGCCGGGGCCTGGCGGACAAGAGCGTCCAGGTGACGCTTCCGGGTGGCCGTCTTGTGATAGAGTGGCTCGAAAAGGACGCCGGCCTGCTGATGAAGGGCCCGGCAAGCCACCTATTCAGAGGGATCATGAATGAGTGAAGACAAAACATCGCTAGAGGACGTCGTTGCGGACTACCTGCGGAACAACCCCCGGTT
>JABDPF010000017.1 GCA_013042915.1 Lysobacterales bacterium | reverse complement strand
CATACGCTGGCGGGCACTTTTGCGACGATGCCGCTGGGCGAAGAATCTAACGTCGCCCGGGCCCTGGAAGCATTCCTCGAGCGCAGCCTGCAGGGCGGCATGACGGCCACCGCAGATGCGCTGGAACCGCTGCAGACCGCGCTGCATCGCTTCCGCCAGAGACTCTACACGCTGGAGAGCGGCAACACGGCCTGCTATCCGCAGGACGACGTGGCGTTGATCGCCGATTTGACGGGGCTTGTGGAGCAAGCCTCGGCCGACGGCGTAACACCGGTCGCCGACGAATCGGAGGCAGCAACAGAGGCCGCGGCGGCAGATCCAACGGACGCGGCGCAGCCGATCGAGCCCGTTACGCGTTCGTCCTCCGCAGACGAGAACATCGACGTCGAAGAAGGCAGCATCGTTGAAATCTTCCTCGAAGAAGCCACCGAAGTGCTGGAACGCTGCGATACCCTGCTCAACACCTGGCGAGATCAACTGTCTGATCAGAGACTGGTGCAGAACCTCCAGCGAGAAATCCACACTTTCAAGGGTGGCGCGCGCATGGCCGGGCTCGAAGGCATGGGCCATTTCGCGCACAGCATGGAAAACCTGCTGGAGCAGATCGCCGAAAACCGCGTAGAAGCGACGATCCTGGCCGTCCAGCTGCTGGAGGAGGGCTGCGACAGCCTCAACCTGTGGGTCGAGAAAGTTCAGGCCGGTAGCATACCGAACACCGACGCGGCCCAGGCCCGCCTGGAGAAACGGATCGATTCACTGCACAGCGGTATCGCGGCGCCGATCGATGAATTCGAGGCTCCCGCCGTGGCGGCCCCAGTCGGAGATACCGAGGAAAGCCCCGCCAAGGAAGTGTCTCCAGAGGTGCCCGAACCCGTTCGCGTCTCGCGCAGGCCGGGACGCGCAGACAAAAATCGTGGTCGTCGCAAGGAACCGCCACGTCAAATCAAGGAAATTCCCGACAAACCCTCGGCGCCGTCCGATGACACCTCACCCGGCGCCCAGATCCGCGTTGCGGCCGACCTCATGGACAAGCTGGTCAACTACTCGGGCGAGGTCAGCATATACCGCTCACGGCTCGAGCAGCAGATGGGCTCGGTGCGGCACACCCTGAAGGACGTTGATGCCACCGTGCAGCGCCTCAAAGAGCAGCTGCGCAAGATGGACATGGAAAGCGAGGCGCAGATGACGTCTCGCTATCAGACCAAGTCGGATGCCGGCATGGACTCGGGCGTGAAACCGAACCAGGATTCAGCCGAATTCGATCCGCTCGAACTCGACCGGTTCTCCAACATGCAGCAGCTGTCGCGCGGGCTGGCCGAGACGGTTTCGGACCTGCTGAACCTGCACGAAATGCTGGACGAATCGGTGCGTTCTGCCGAGAACCTGCTTGCCCAGCAGTCACGGGTCAGCTCCGACCTGCAAGAAGGCCTGATGAAAACCCGAATGACGCCGTTCGGCAGCGCGGCACCACGCTTGCGCCGCGTCGTGCGAACGGCGGCTGCCGAGACCGGCAAGAAAGCGCGCCTGGAGCTGCGCATGGCCGGCTCGAGCGACCAGCTGGACCGCAACGTGCTGGAGCGCATCACGGCGCCACTCGAGCACATGCTGAGAAACGCCATTGCCCACGGCATCGAGTCGCCCAAGGTTCGCAAGAAAGCCAAGAAGCCCGAGGAAGGCAGTATCGCCGTGACGGTCGAATCCGAAGCCACCGAGTTCGTGATTCGGGTGCAGGACGACGGGGCCGGCATCAACCTCGGCGCGGTGCGTAAGCGCGCGATTGAACGCGGGCTGCTCGACAAGGACGCAGAGATCGATCCCAAGCAGTTGCTCCAGTTCATACGCCACAGTGGCTTCTCGACCGCCGAGACCGTTACCGGCCTGGCAGGGCGTGGCGTGGGCATGGACGTGGTGAACGCCGAGATCAAACAGATCGGCGGTTCGCTGGACATCGAGTCAGAGGAAGGCAAGGGCAGCCAATTCATCATCCGAATCCCGTTCAGCCTGGCCGTGATGCAGGCCATTGGCGTATCGGTGAGCGGACGGCTGTTCCAGATTCCGCTGAACAGCGTGGCCGGCGTGGCTCGCGTCTCCCCTGCCGAGTACACCGCCCTGATGGCAAGCGAATCGCCTGCCTACCAGTTTGCCGGCGAGGATTATCCGCTGCTGGAGCTCGAACCGCTGCTTGACGCCCCCACCGAACCACTGGATAGCGACAGCATCTCCCTGCTGATGATTTCGGCCGGCGATTTTGTCGGTGCATTCCGGGTGAACGGTCTCCAGGGGCACCAGGAAGTCGTGATCAAGCCGGTAGGACCGCAGATCAGCTCCATTCCGGGCATCCTTGGCGGCACCATCGCGGCCGACGGCCAGGTGATGTTGATTCTCGACATGGGGCCGCTGATACGCAAGGGACTCGAAATGGCCGCGCAGCCCGCTCCGGCGGAACCGGTCGCGCCGAGGCAGTCCAGCCGCAAACCTCTGGTGATGGTCGTCGACGATTCGATCACCATGCGCAAAGTGAACTCGCGCGTGTTGGAAAACCACTCGCTGGAAGTCATTACCGCACAGGACGGCGTCGACGCGGTCGAAAAACTGCACGACCGCGTTCCGGATCTGATGTTGCTGGATATCGAAATGCCACGCATGGACGGCTATGAACTGCTGCAGCACATGCGCGCCGACGCGCGCCTGCGTCACGTGCCGGTGGTCATGATCACGTCGCGAGCCGGTCAGAAGCACCGCAAGAAAGCTCGCGAGGCCGGGGCGAACGACTACCTGACCAAGCCTTACCAGGAACCCGAGCTGGTCGAAAAGGTCGGCGAACTGCTGGACATGCAGCTGACGCCGAGGAGAGAAGACTGACATGGACCGACGCACTTACAAGGGCCGCCAGAAGGAAAAGAAAAAGGTCTTGCGACGCTCGGGCAAGGCGCCCGTGCTGCATTGCATGCTGGTTCCCACCGAGCCGGAGCCGCTGCTGCTGCCCACCAGCGTGATGGCCGAGGTCATCGATTTTCAACCGCCAAGGCCAACCGAGGATGCGCCTCCCTGGCTGCTTGGTGAAGTCGACTGGGAAAACCGGCAGGTGCCCGTATTCAGCTTTGGCGCGTTGATCAACGGCACCGAGGTGGGCGACATTCCCAAGCGGGCGCGGATCATGATCCTGAAATCGTTGACCGATTCAACCCGGGTCCCTTACCTCGGGCTGCTGATGAGTGATTTGCCCAGGCCCGTTCAGATCGAGCAAAGCGACCTGGTGGAAACCGGCGACGATAAGAAATCGCTGGGCGTCTTCAGCCACGTCCGCTTTGAGAAAGAAAACGCCATCATTCCCGACATGGACCGGCTGGCCCACCTGGTCACGCACGCGACCTTCGGCGCCCTGCCAATCACCCGGCTGGACGCCTGAGCCATCATTTTTCTTTAGCCGGCCAGATCCCCGCCCAGCGCCTGCGCGATCGCGAGCGCGGCCGGTCCGGCGGTTTCCGTTCGCAGAACGCGCGGACCGAGACTGACCGGTATCGTCCCGAACGACGTGAGCATCGCAAGCTCGCTCTCGTTGAATCCCCCTTCCGGACCCACCAGCAACTCGACCCTCGCGGTCCAGTCGGCCGAGGCCAGTGTTCGCTCGGCGCCGGGCGCCAGGACGAGGCGAGCTGCCTTTGTCGGGATTGCGGCCCAGTCCCGCAGCGGCATCGCCGGCAACACTTCCGGCACCAGTGCCCTCCCGCTCTGCTCGCAGGCGGATATCACGACTCCCTGCCAGTGCTGCTGCCGACGAGCGAGTTTCTCGCCCTGAAGACGGACCTCAACCCGCTCGCTCCACAGCGGCTGGAAGGCAACGGCCCCCAGCTCGGTGCATTTCTGCAAGGTCTGGTCCATTCGCTCGCCGCGGCTGACGGCCTGGGCGACCACGACGCAGAGCGGCGATTCGGCTCTCGCGGGCAACCGTGTGTTCACTTCAAAAGCGATCTCGGACTTGCCGACCCGGCTGACTTCGCAGGCGTAATCGTTGCCGTCCCCATTGAACAGCACCACGCTCTGGCCCGGCGCAACCCGCAGAACGCGGCCGAGATAATGGACCCGCCGACCGTCCAGCGAAACCGGCTCGCCCGGCTCCAAGGGCTGGTCGATATAGACACGGTGAATGCGCACAATGGAACCCGATGAATTCTGGCCAGGTGGTATCATTCCCTAAATTTCACAGCCCTGTAAAGCTCATGCAAACCTTTCTCGCAACCGCGCTAGAGGCCGCGCGGCGCGCCGCCGAAGTCGCGCTCGGATACTACCGCGGTGATTTCCAGGTCGAACTCAAGCAGGACCAGACACCGGTCACGGTTGCCGACCGCGAGGCCGAGGAGGTGATCCGCAACACCCTGCTGGACGCGTTCCCGGACCACGGATTCTACGGCGAGGAGTCGGGTAAGGCGCAGGAAAACGCCGACTACCTGTGGCTGGTCGACCCGATCGACGGCACCAAGAGTTTCGTCGGCGGCTACGGCATGTGGTCGACCCAGATCGCGTTGATGCACCGCGGGGAACTGGTGCTGGGCGTGTCCTCGGCGCCCGCCATGGGCGAAACCGCCTGGGCCGCCCGCGACAGCGGCGCTTTTCTCGATGGCAAGCGTATCGAGGTCAGCGCCCGGTCCCGTCTGGACGAGGCCTCCGTATCCACGGGTAATCTGCAAAGCCTGGCGCGCTCGCCGCAATGGGGCGCGCTGGGTTCGGTGCTGGCGCGGGTCAACCGCACTCGCGGCTACGGCGATTACTACCACTATCACCGGCTCGCCGCCGGCCAGCTGGATGCCGTTATCGAATCCGACGTCAACATTCTCGACATCGCGGCTCTCGTGGTGATCGTGCGCGAGGCAGGCGGCACGTTCACCGACCTGGAGGGCAGGGCGCCCGGGCTCGACACCTCCTCGGTGCTGGCCACCACGCCCGGCCTGCACGCAGACCTGCTGAGAACCCTGTCCCGATGCGCGTAAAGAAACTGCCCACCGTCCATAGCCGCAGTGAAACCGAGCCCGGCGGCTGGATGCGTCGTGAACAGTTGGATCTCGAATTCTCCAATGGCCAGAGGCGGACGTATACACGGCTACTGACCCACGGACTGGGCTCGGTCATTATCGTACCGATGAAGGACGCCGATACGGTGCTGCTGGTCCGTGAATACGCCTGCGGCCTTCACCACTACGAGCTCGGCTTGCCCAAGGGACGCATCGAGCGCAACGAGCATCCTCTGGAAGCCGCTAACCGTGAGCTCAAGGAAGAAATCGGCTACGGTGCCCGTGAGCTGTGCGAAATAAACGCCTTCAGCCTCGCCCCCGGCTACATGACACACGTGACCCATATCATCCTGGCCCAGGATTTGTATGAAGAACGCCTGGAAGGCGACGAACCGGAAGAACTGGACATCGTTCCCTGGCCGATGACCGACCTGCGGCTCCTGGCGGAGCGGCCGGATTGCACCGAGGGACGCACGATCGCCGCGCTGTACTTCGCGCGCGACTACCTGAAGGACAACCCAAGCCATGCCTGATCAACGCCCCGCTCTGCTTCTGCCCGAACTCAAACGCATCGCTCACGAGGCCGGCGAGGCGATCCTCGAGATTTATGGCCAGGAATTCGAGGTCATCGAGAAGGACGACTCATCTCCCCTGACACAAGCCGATCTTGCCAGCCATCGCGTGATTCGTGACGAACTGGCACGGCTGACCCCCGACATTCCTTTCCTGTCCGAAGAGTCCGCCAGCATCCCCTTCTCCACCCGATCGCAATGGCACGAGTACTGGTTGGTCGACCCGCTGGACGGCACAAAGGAGTTCGTCAACCGCAACGGGGAGTTCACGGTCAACATCGCATTGATTCGCGGGCACGCGCCCGCACTCGGAGTCGTACACGTTCCGGTCAGTGGCGTGACCTATACCGGGGTCGTCAGTGAGACCGCCAGGCGCAGCGGGGCCGGCGAAACGGAACGGGACATTCGCGTGCGCGTGCCCTGCGCCGACCCGATGGTCGTCGTGGGAAGCCGCTCCCACGCCAACCCCGCGCTGGAGGGGCACCTGGAAAATCTGGGGCCGTTCGAACTGGTCAGCATGGGCAGTTCGCTTAAATTCTGCCTGGTCGCGGAAGGCAAGGCGGACTTCTACCCCCGGCTCGGGCCGACCTGCGAGTGGGATACTGCGGCGGCTCACGCCGTTGTACTGGCCGCCGGGGGCAACATTGTCACCCTGGACGGCGAGCCCCTGCGTTACAACGAAAAGGAGTCGTTTCTCAACCCGGAGTTCCTGGTTATCGCTGACGGTTCACGGGACTGGCTCGGTGCTTTTGACGGCGCCCGTTAACCATGAGGCGCTTGACGGGCTCTGCTGGGGCAAGGTATAAACGATTCCAGTTCTGGGGTCTTGCCAGAAAAAAACAAAAAGAAACGAACAACAACAATCTGAAAAATTACATGGTATAAGCGGCTTCGGCCGCTTTTTTGTCTTATGCGCTTCGATTTCAGAAAACCCGGATTCATGGAGGCCGCCGTCGTGGCCCTCGCCGCCGCCGCGGTGCTGTTGCTGGCAACCTGGGAACTGGCATCGCGGGACGTGGCGCCGAAAACCAAGCAGATGCAACAGGAAATCGATTTCCTGGTAGAGGAACTGGATGCCGTGAACCGGCGCCTGGACCGCGTGCAGGCCCGAAACGCGGTACTCGAACGGGAAACCGATGTCCTTCGACAGGCCAACCGCATTTTGCGTTCGGAAGAGAGCGCTCGCAGGGCCCGCCTGGACCAGCAGCAGTCGGAACTCGATTTTTTTCGGCGCCTGGCGGGAACCGGCGGAGAGCAAACTGGACTGGATGTCTATCATGCCGAACTGTTGCCCACCGACTCGGACCGGGTTTTCCGGTTCATCCTCACGCTGACCCAAAACATCCGGCGCGCATCCATCGTCAGCGGCAAGGTGAGGATCGATGTCGAAGGGATCATGGATGACCGCCCGATTACCCTGTACTGGTCTCGCGTCAGCGGCGGAGAAGCGCCCGAGCCGGCTTTTCGCTTTAAGTATTTTCAGCAGATCGAGGGCTATCTCACACTACCCGAGCGCTTCAGCCCCACGCGCCTGCGGCTGACCCTGGAGGGCGGCGAGGCGCGCAAGGCGGTGCAACGCAGCTATGCCTGGAACACGTTGCTCGAGGGCGGCGTCAACCCTGCCCTTCCTGCTGACCATTGATTTAAGACGCGGCTGTCCGCATCATGAACGCCATGGAACAACCTCTCGACATCGGCACAGGCCAGGGCGCCATGCCCGGCATCGTGTTCACCGACGCGGCAGCGCGCAAGGTGCAGGAACTCGTGCTTGAGGAGGGCAACCCAGAGCTCAAGTTGCGGGTTTATATCAACGGCGGCGGTTGCTCCGGCTTCCAGTATGGGTTCTCCTTTGATGAAGAACAGGCCGAAGACGACATCGCCGTGCAAAACGACGGCGTTACCCTGCTGGTCGATCCGATGAGCTTTCAGTACCTGATGGGTGCGGAAGTGGACTACCAGGAGAGCCTGGCCGGGGCGCAATTTGTGATCCGCAATCCCAACGCCAACACGACCTGCGGCTGCGGTTCCTCGTTTTCCATCTGACGCGTGCCGCGTTCCGACCCGAGCATCGACCGGCTCACCCGTTCGCACAGGAACAGCTTCACCGCGGTCCGACTCGACCGGCTGGTGGAATTTCGTGACGACCCGGAGTGGCTTGCCAGTGCGCTCGCTTCACCCGAGGCGCGATTCCTGCCCCAGTGGCGAGGGCGGGGACTGATCGATCCGGTCCGCTCGGACCGCCCCGTCATCTACCTGGCCCAGCGCCCGGCCAATTCGCCGGTAACGCTGCTGGGCCGCGACAGCCGCTACTGTTATTTCGCCTGCCCGGTCGATGATGCGGGCCAGCGCCATCTGCTGGAAACCCATCCCGGCGCCGCATTCGCTGACCTGCGGCTGGCCACCGCCAGCCTGCATGAGAAGCACGCCGGTATCCTGGCTTATGCCAAGGCCCTGCTCTACTGGCAGTACCGGCACGCCTTCTGCGGTTCCTGCGGTGCACCCAACCGGCTTGAATCCGCCGGTCATCGCCTGGTTTGCGAGAACCCGGAGTGCGCGCGGGAGTCTTTTCCCCGCATCGATCCGGCCATCATCGTTCTCATCACCCAAACAGACGCCTGCCTTCTGGGGCGCAACGCGCGCTGGCCGGAACGCCGGTTCTCGACACTGGCCGGCTACCTGGAACCCGGGGAAAGCCTGGAAGACGCGGTGACCCGCGAAGTGTTCGAGGAGGCCCGGGTGCGGCTGTCCGCCATCCGTTACGTTTCCTCGCAACCCTGGCCGTTTCCGTCGTCCGCGATGTGTGGCTTTTACGCCGAGGCCGCCAGCCGCGACTGCGCGCCGACCGAGGAAATGGAGGAACTGCGCTGGCTGACGGCTGCTGAGCTCGCCCGGGCCATCACGACGGATGAAATCCGGGTGCCGCCGCCCGTTTCGATCGCGTTTCGGCTGATTGCCGACTGGTACCGCAGTCAAAGCGGCGAACGGCTGGCCCACCTGGTGCGCGAGGCCGGTAGCTGGGCGGGCCGCGACAGGCTAGAATGAAAGCATGACGATTATCGCGATTCTGCTCGCCTTTGCGCTGCGACACTTTGTACCCGAGCTGGGCCGGTTCAGCCAGGACCGCTGGCTGCGGCGCTGGGTCGACGCTGCCAACGACATGCTGTCCTCGCTGCCGGGTTGGTCCGGCGCCACCGGCTTCCTGCTGATTATCGCGTTGCCCCTGGTGCTGCTTCTGCTGGTCAACCAGGTACTGATCTCCCTGCTCGGCTCGGTCGGGGCCTTCGTCCTGGCGATCGCAGTCCTGATAGCCTGTTTCGGCCCCCGCGACCTCGACACCGAAGTCGCCGCCATCGTCGAGGAAGAAGACCCCGAACAGCGCCAGGAAGCAGTGGAAGAGCTGGCGGGAGGCCCGGTTCCGGATGACGTCGAGGCGGGACGCGCGGCGGCCGTGGAATCCGTGTTCCAGGCCGCGCTGCGACGCTGGTTTGGCGTCATCCTGTGGTTCGCCATTCTCGGAATCGCGGGCGCCTTTGTTTACCGCTTCGTCGATTGGCTGGTGGAGACCGACTGTCCGCTCGCTGACGAGCAGCGTGACCTGTTTCGCCGTATGCGCCAAGTGATGGATTGGCCGGCCGCCCAGCTGATGACGCTGTCCCTGGCGATCGCCACCGATTTTGATTCGGTATTCCAGGCATGGAAGTCCTTCCACGACGAGCAGGGACATGGCCTGTTCGAGGGCGACAACGGGTTCCTTCTGGCCGCGGCACGCAGTGTCGTGTTCTCCGGCCACGCGGCGCGCGACGGCTACGCCGACCAACTCGATGGCCCGATGCGAGGCGTTCAGCAGGCGATGGACCTGACCTGGCGCATGCTGGGCGTGTGGGTGACCGTGCTCGCGATCCTGCTGCTGGTTGGCGTCATCGTCTGAATCCTGCTCGGCATGAAGCGCACCCATCGCATCCTTTGCGCCGTGGCGCTGTTGCTCGCCTTGCCGTGGGTTTCTCCGTCGCGCCTCGCCGCTGTCGAACTCGAACAAGCCGACAGCGAGATTCTACTCCTTGAACAACCCGCCCGGAGGCTGGTCACGCTGTCGCCGCACCTGGCGGAACTGGTTTACGCCGCGGGCGCGGGGCCGCAGCTCGTGGCTACCGTGGCCTACAGCGAGTATCCAAAGGAAGCCGCAAACCTGCCGCGGGTGGGTGATGCCTTTCGCCTGGACATCGAGGCCATCTTCGCGGTTCGCCCCGACCTGGTGGTGGCGTGGGGGTCGGGCAACCCACGGGCCGCTGTCGAACAGATGCGTAACCTGGGATTGCGTGTCTGGCCGGTCGAAATCCGGCAACCTCACGAGATAGCCGACACGCTGCGCGCGATCGGCCTTGCCGCCGGGACCGCCCGGCACGCCGACGCGGCGGCCCGGGATTTCGAGGCCGGACTGACGGCTCTTTCAATGCGCTACCGCGGCGTCGAGCCGCTGGAGTATTTCTACCAAGTGGATGATGACCCGCTGTTCACGATCAATGGCAGGCACCTGATCAGCCAGGGGCTGGCGCTGTGCGGTGGGGTGAACATCTTCGAAGCCGAACCGGGGCTGGCCTTCCAGGTGGCGCACGAGTCGGTCATCGTGGCAAACCCCGAAGCCATTTTCGCGCCGCGGTCACCCGCACAGCCCGACCCCCTGCAACGCTGGCGAGATTGGCCGAGCCTGGACGCCGTCGCGGCCGGCGCGCTGTTCACACTCGACGCAGACCGCATCAGCCGCGCCACCCCGCGCTGGTTGGATTCCATCGAAACCGCATGTACCCTGTTGCACCAGTTACGAGCAACGGATCGATAACCGTGATCGCGGACCCATTCGCGACAATGCTGACTGGAGACACTGATGATACGAATTTCCGCGTTTTTCGCGCTTCTCTTCCTGGCCACACCCGCACCGGCCGCCACCGTGCTCGACTGCCAGCGGCTGCTCGATGTCGAGAACGGCAAGGTCCTGGACAACCGCCAGGTTCGCATCGAGGGAAAGCGGATCGTGGAGGTCGGACGCTCGGTGAAAACCGCGGATGACGACCGGCGCGTCTCGCTGGGCACGTGCCTTCCCGGCCTGATGGACATGCACGTTCACCTCGACATGGAAATGTCGCCCGATTCCTACATCAAGCGCTTTCAGTCCAACGCGGGCGACTACGCCCTGATGGCCGCGCACTACGCGGGAAAGACCCTCGATGCCGGCTTCACCACGGTGCGTAACCCGGGTGACAACTCCAACTCCACGATTGCCCTGCGCAACGCCATCGAAGACGGCCATGCGATCGGCCCCAGAATCTTCACGGCGGGTAAAGCCCTGGCCACCACCGGCGGACACGCGGACCCGACCAACGGCTACCGCAAGGACCTGATGGGCAGCCCGGGCCCCGAGAGCGGCGTTCTCAATGGCCCTGAAAGCGCGCGGCAAGCCGTGCGTCAGCGTTACAAGGACGGCGCCGATTTCATCAAGATTACCGCAACGGGTGGAGTTCTCAGCCTGGCCAAGAATGGTCAGAACCCGCAGTTCAGCGACGAGGAACTGGAGGTTGTGATCGCCACCGCTAGCGATTACGGAATGCACGTTGCAGCGCACGCGCACGGAACCGAGGGCATGAAGCGTGCGGTCAGGGCGGGCGTGCGCTCCATCGAGCACGGCACCTTCATGGACGACGAAGTAATCGCGTTGATGAAACAGAACGGCACGTACTACGTGCCCACCATACTCGCCGGCAAGTTCGTCGCCGAAAAAGCCGCGGTGGACGGCTATTTCCCGGAAGTGGTGCGCCCCAAGGCGGCCTCGGTGGGGCCGCGAATCCAGGACACGTTCGAGAAGGCCTGGAAAGCCGGCGTAACGATCGCTTTCGGCACCGATTGCGGTGTCTCACCCCACGGCGGCAACGCGATGGAGTTCGTTTACATGGTGGAAGCTGGGATGCCGGAGATGAATGCGATACGATCAGCCACCCTCACCGCCGCAGAGCTCCTTGGCGTCGAAAATGAGCTGGGCAGTATCGAACCCGGCAAGCTGGCCGACATCGTGGCGGTGGATGACGATCCCACGGAAGACATCTCCGAGCTGACCCGCGTTTCCTTCATCATGAAAGAAGGTACGATTCACCGCCAATAGCGCCCGGTGGTGCGCCGGAGCCGTGGGCGATCCGCCCGTGGATCACATCCGTCACCCGCTGCGGCGGCTGGTACGCATGCGACGGGTAACGGCGTCGCATCCGGGCTAAAATAGAGCCTTCGGTCAACGGGAGAGGCAAATGATCAAGCTCATTCTGGGTGTCCTGCTCTGGAGTATCGCCCACCTGCTGCCGGCCGTCGCGGCCGATTTTCGTCAGCGCGTCATTGCACAGCGGGGCGAAGGCGTCTTCAAAGGCGCGATTGCGCTGGCCATCGTGGCCTCCATCGCCCTGATCATATGGGGTTGGAAATCCACCGCCCCCGAGTTCCTGTACCTGCCACCCATTTGGGGCCGTCACTTTGCCGCTTTGCTGGTTTTGGTCGCCTTCATCCTGTTTTCGGCCTCGCACGGCAATAACAACATCCGGCGCTTTGTGCGCCATCCACAACTGACCGGCGTGATCGTCTGGGGTCTGGCCCACTTGCTGGCGAACGGCGAGAGCCGCTCGATCGTGTTGTTTGGCGGCCTCACGCTGTGGGCATTGATCGAGATCGTGCTGATCAATCGCCGTGACGGCGCCTGGGTCAAGCCAGGTCCCGCCGCGTTGAAGAGAGACGTGATTGCCGTCGTCGCGGGCCTGGTCGTTTACCTCGTCTTCGCCTTTTCACACCAATGGCTGTTCGGCGTTTCGCCGTTTGCATAGGAGAACAACATGATTGGATACGTCACGCTGGGGACCAACGATCTCGAACGCGCCATCGCGTTTTACGATGAGTTGCTGGGACTGCTGGGCGCCCGCCGCTTCATGGGCGACGAGGGGCGTTTCCAGGCCTGGGCGGTTTCTCCCGGCCAACCGGCGCTATCGGTAACCAAGCCCTGGGATGGGCAGCCCGCGACCAACGGAAACGGAACGATGGTGGCGCTCGCCGTGGACTCAAAATCCAAAGTGGACGAAGTGCACGCCAAGGCACTGGAACTTGGCGGCCATGACGA
This sequence comes from Lysobacterales bacterium, assembly GCA_013042915.1. Taxonomy (GTDB): domain Bacteria; phylum Pseudomonadota; class Gammaproteobacteria; order Xanthomonadales; family SZUA-36; genus JABDPF01. Next base: position 22,035 of record JABDPF010000017.1, on the reverse strand, counting down.
GGGAGCCACGGGGCCGCGAGGAGAAGGCTTCTACGCCGGTTACTTTCGCGACCTCGACGGCAACAAGTTGAACGTGTTCTGCATGGACAGCCCGGCGCCCTGAACCCACCGCCGATCACGGCCGTTGACCACCAGGGGGCGTCGGCAGGAGGGAAAGGCCTACGAGAGAGCCTCGGCTTTTTCGGTTCCTGGCCCCGTTAGAAAAGCCGCGACAGCGGACCTCCGCTGAGGGTCCAGCTCGCCAGGTTGAGCGCCCAGTTGAAGGCAATCCACAAGACGTAAGGCAGCATCAAGGCACCCGCGGCGTTACTGATGCGCCTGAACGTGGCCATGCAGTAAACGGCCAACGCCAGGGCCAGGCACATCAACAGCCATGCCCAGCCGGGGCGGTGCAGTCCAAAATACAGAAACGACCAGGCGACATTCATCCCGATCAACACGAGCCACGCGACGATCGCCTTGATCCGATCGTAGTGTTCGCTCAGCCACGCCTGCCAGGCAGCGCCGGCTGCAAACAGGTAGGCCACTGCCCAGGCAACCGCGAGCAGCCAGTGCGCAGGCGCCCATTCAGGCTTGTGGAGATCCACGTAGTACCAGGAACCTGCTTCGAAGCCGGCGGCGGCGAATGCAGCCAGCACCGTGAGCAGCAGAAATATGGCCAAGCTTGCGTATCGGTTGATCACTCAATCAGTCCCCTGTGGTTGCCCGCTTCGACCGCTTTATCCTCGACGGGTTCACCGAGCACCAGGCGCACCACGTCCTGAAAACAATCGGCGGTATGATCCGGCTGGGCGCGGCGCAGCTCTTCGGCCTGGCCGAAGCCATAATGGACGGCCACCGAGGCCAAGCCGTTGCCACGCGCGCCCTCCACGTCCTGGTCGCGATCGCCCACCATTAAGCTGGTGTTCGGGTCCAGGTCGAATTTGTTCAGCGCCCAGGCGATGATTCGCTGCTTGTCCCGTCGCTCGGGCCCCATCGACGCACCCGCAACACCATTGAAATGCTTTCGCAAACCGAGGTCGAGCAGCACCTTGTCCGCGATAGGCGTGGGTTTCACGGTGGCAATGTACAGCCCGTATCCTTCAGCCCGCAAGCCGGCCAGGCCTTCACGCACGCCATCATACACCCGGGTTCCCGACTGGTTCAGGCGATCGTAGTGTTCGCGGTAAACGTCGATGGCCTGCAGCGCACGCTCCCGCGGCAGGCCGTAGGTTTTCATGAAGATATCGTACAGGGGCTGGCCGATCAGGCGCTCGACCTGCACGCCTCCCGGCGCCACGTCGAGCGTGTTCAATGCGTGCTCGATGGCGTCCACGATGGTGCGGCTGCTGTCTACCAGTGTCCCGTCCAGGTCGAAAAGAACATTGTCGACAAATCTCAGTCCAGGCATCGCAGCGCCTCGTCCAGTGCGTTAATGAGGTGATCGGCATGATCCCTGGTGAATGCCATCGGTGGTCTGATCTTGATGACGTTGCCGTGTGGACCCGTGACGCCCAACAGCACGCCGTCGTCCCGCAGCCGTTCCCGTACGGCTACAGCGGCACCCTTAGCCGGCTCCTTCCCATGCCGGTCTCGTACCAGCTCCAGCCCGAAAAACAGGCCTTTTCCCCGCGCTTCGCCAATGATCTCGTGTTCTCTTTGAAGCGTTTGCAAGCCGCCTGCAAGATACTGCCCGGTCTCCCGGACGTTGCGCTTGAGCTCCTCGTCCTCGATTACGTCCAGCACGGCGAGACCCGCAGCAGCAGCCACCGGGTTGCCTCCGAACGTATTGAAATAATGATATTTTTTTGAAAACTGCGCGGCGATTTCGGGCGTGGTCACCACGGCCGCCAGGGGATAGCCGTTACCCAGGGGTTTGCCCGCCGTGACGATATCGGGAACAACCGCCGAATCCTGGAAGGCCCACCAGTTGTCTCCCAGCCGGCACAGTCCGGACTGCACCTCGTCGGCCACGGCCAGGCCACCGGCGGCGCGAATCTGCCGATACGCCTCCTGCAGGTAGTCGGCCGGCGGGGTCAGGATGCCGCTGGTGCTGTAGACGCCATCGGCGATATACAAGGCCGCCGCGGAACCCCGCTGCGCCAGTTCGTCCGCCGCGCTGCCGATCAGCGCCCCATAGGCACCTGAAAATTGCGCCCGTGCGCAGCCCAGCGGGTTTCGGTACAGGTCGGGCGCAGCGACCGTTGCGATCCAGGGGGGGCGGTCGTCGGCCGGATAGTCTTCGGTGGAAAAAGCGAAGGTCGCGTTGCTGGTGCCGTGATACGCGCACTCCGTAACGACCGCACCTTCGTTCCCGGTGACGGCCCGCGCCATTCGAAACGCCAGTTCGTTGGCCTCGCTGCCACTGTTGGCGAACATGCATACCCCGAGTTCGCCGGCAAACGTCTCGGCGAGGCGCTCGGCGTATCGAACGACGTTTTCATGCAGGTAACGGGTATGGGTGGCGAGCTTCGCGGCCTGCTCGGAAATGGCCGCAACCACGCGAGGATGGCAATGACCGACAGCCGCGACGTTGTTGTAGCAATCGAGGTAACGGCGCCCGTCGGCGCCGAACAGGTAGACACCCTCGCCGCGCACGATGTGCAACGGGTTTTGATAAAAAAGCCGGTATGCCGGCCCCAACGCCCGTTGCCGCCGTTCCAAGAGCCCTGATTCAACCATCCGCGTAGTGTATCCCCTTCGTTGCGAAGCGCGCACCCGGTCGGCCCCAAGGGGCTTGCTGGAGGGGGCGGGTGACCGCTCGGGCGTGCTTCATAGCGGGAGAATTGACAAGTTCAGGGGGCTTGCTAAACTTGCTTGTCGCCAGCAAGTTTTTCATCGATGCCACTGAGCCTGCCGAAATACGACGATTCGAACGCCTCCCGAACCCAGGCGGAACGCACCGCCCTCGCGGAAACCAGGATGGTGTTGGCCGCCATCGAGTTGCTCAATACCGTCGGAATCCAGGGCACGACCCTGGTCGCCATCGGTGAAAAATCAGGCTACAGCCGCGGTCTTGCCACCCATCACTTCGGATCCAAGGCCGGCCTGTTCCGGACGGTGCTCAAACGACTCTCAGCCGCCTGGTCCCGAGAACTCGCTCAAAAGCTGGACGGCAAAACCGGCCTGGAAGCGGTCGAGATCGCGATCGACGCGCATCTCGCGCACGCCCTGAAGCACCCGGAATACATCCGCGTGCAGTACATCCTTTGGGGTGCCGCCATCGATCCGGCTTCAGAATTCAAGCCGAACGCGGCCGAGTTCATGCAGATCCAGCGCGAGTCCGTTACCGAGTGGATTCGCGCCGGGCAGGCGAGAGGTGACGTTCGCCAAGAACTCGACGCCGACCACACGGCCGAGCAGTACTACGGCGGAATGATCGGCATTAACCATCAATGGCAGGTGGGAGAGGATTTCGACCTCTCCGCGGCTTACGCCGCTTTCAAACACAACTTCTTGCGCCTGCTGCGCACCGATTGACGACAGAGGACCCCGCCATGAGCGATGCATTCATTTACGATCACCTGCGTTCCCCCAGGGGCCGCGGCAAGGCGGGGGGCGCGCTCAACAGCGTGACCCCGATCGAATTGACCAGCCAGGTGTTGAGAGGCCTGCGGGATCGTAACGGGCTGGACACCGGGATTCTCGACGACGTGGTGCTCGGCTGCGTGGCGCCGGTCGGCGAGCAGGGCGCCAATATCGCCCGGGTCGCCGCCATGAACGCCGACTACGCCCAGAGCGTGCCCGGCAAGCAGATCAACCGCTTCTGCGCCTCGGGCCTGGAAGCCGTCAATACCGTGGCCGCCCAGGTCATGGCCGGGCAATCGACGGCCGGGGTGGCGGGTGGCATCGAGAGCATGTCACGGGTGCCGATGATGTCCGACGGCGGCGCCTGGGCGATCGATCCGCAGGTGGCCATCCATACCTACTTCGTGCCGCAGGGAATCAGCGCCGATCTGATCGCCACCCGGGACGGCATCTCGCGGAATGATTGCGATGCGTACGCGGTCGAAAGCCAGCACCGGGCCGCCAATGCCTGGAACAAGGGCTATTTCAAGGGCTCCGTACTGCCGATCGTAGACCACCTCGGCGAGGTGATCCTTGACCATGACGAAACCGTGCGGGGCGACGCCAGCATGGAATCACTGGCCGATCTCAATCCGGCCTTCGCCAAGATGGGCGCCCAGGCCGGGTTCGACGATGTCGCCATCCAGAAATACCCCGAGATCGAGGCCATCGATCACGTGCACACCGCCGGCAATTCCAGCGGTATCGTCGACGGCGCGGCGGCCGTGCTGGTTGCAAGCCGGGAGGCAGGACAGGCAATGGGCCTGCAGCCGCGCGCGAGAATCCGCTCTTTTGCCTCGATCGGTTCCGAGCCGACCATCATGCTTACCGGGCCCGCGCCCGCCTCGAAAAAAGCGCTGGGGCTGGCCGGAATGACCGCTTCCGACATCGACCTGTGGGAGTTGAACGAGGCGTTTGCCTCGGTGGTTCTGCATTACATGAACGAACTGGGGGTCACGCACGATCGCATCAACGTCAACGGCGGCGCGATCGCGATGGGCCATCCTCTCGGCGCGACCGGCGCCATCGTGCTTGGCACGCTGCTGGATGAAATGGAACGCCGCGACCTGGAAATCGGTCTCGTGTCGCTGTGCATCGGCGCCGGCATGGGCACCGCCACCATCATCGAACGCGTCTGATACAGCGGAGTGAAGAAACGAACATGAACGACACCATCCAATACATCGTCGACAGCGACGGCATCGCAATGCTGACCATCGACCTGCCCGGCACATCCATGAACGTGCTGACGCCAGAGCTGATGGCGGACCTGGAAACCTGCGTCGGCCGGGCCGCCGCAGACGAAAACGTCAAGGGCATCGTGCTCACCTCGGGCAAGAAAGCCTTCATCGCGGGCGCCGACATCAAGGACATGGTCACGGCCTACGACCGGGGCGTGAGCGCTGCCGAGGCCGCGGGGTTCAGCCATAACCTGAATCGCGTCCTACGCCGCATGGAAACCTGCGGAAAGCCCGTGGCCGTCGCGATCAACGGCCTGGCGCTCGGGGGCGGCCTCGAGGTCTGCCTGGCCGGCCACTACCGCGTTCTGGCAAGCGACACGGGTGCACAGCTGGGCTTTCCCGAGGTCAATATCGGCCTGCTGCCCGGTGCGGGCGGCACGCAGCGCGCGCCCAGGCTGATTGGCTTTCGAAACGCGGCGACGATGATTCTGCAATGCAAGAACCAGCGGCCCGAGCAGGCGCTGGAGATGGGCCTGGTGCACGAGATCGCCCCGCTGGCCGAGATCGTCGAGCGCGCGCGCCGCTGGGTGCTCGAGAAAGGCGACCCGGAGCAACCCTGGGACAAGAAGGGCTTCAAGTTTCCCGGTGGAGGGCTCGCACATCCGGCCACGGCACAGACCTTCATGGGCGGCAACTCGCTGATCGCGAAGAACACCAAGCACAACTACCCTGCGCCCATCGCGGCCCAGTCGGCAATGTTCGAGGGTGCAGCCACCACCTTCGATGCCGGCCTGGAGATCGAGTCGCAGTATTTCGGCACCCTGCTGGCCGGCCCTGTCGCGCGGAATATGATGCGCACGCTGTTCGTCAGCAAGGGCAAGGCCGACAAACTGGCCCGCCGGCCGGGAGGCGTCGACAAGTCGCAGGTGCGCAAGCTCGGTATCCTCGGGGCCGGCATGATGGGCGCCGGCATCGCTTATGTCTCCGCCAAGACAGGTATCGAAACCGTGTTGCTCGACACCATCGAAGAGAATGCCGAACGCGGCAAAGCCTACTCACAAGGACTGCTCGAGAAGGCCATCGAGCGCGGCCACGCCACCCCGGAGAAGGCCGAGGCGCTGCTCGGCAGAATCACGCCGACCACCAATTACCATGACCTGAGCGGCTGCGACCTCGTCATCGAGGCCGTGTTCGAGAGCATGGAATTGAAAGCCGACGTGACCCGCAAAACCGAGGCCGTGGTGCCGGAAACCTGCATTTTCGCCAGTAATACCTCGACCCTGCCGATCACGGGGCTGGCCAGGGCGTCCGAGCGCCCCGAGCAATTTATCGGCCTGCATTTCTTCTCGCCGGTCGACAAGATGCCATTGGTCGAAATCATTCTGGGCGAAAAGACCAACGACGAGACGATCGCGCGCAGCCTGGACTATATCCGGCAAATCCGGAAAACCCCGATCGTGGTCAACGACAGCCGCGGGTTCTACACCAGCCGCGTGTTCAGCACCTACACCTCGGAGGGCATCAGTATGCTGGCCGAGGGGGTCAAGCCGGCGCTGATCGAGAACGCCGCGAAAATGGCCGGCATGCCGGTGGGCCCACTGGCGGTGACGGACGAGGTGACCCTCGAGCTTGCCTGGAAAATCGGCAAGGAAACCGCCGCTGCACAGGGTATCGACTATCCCTACGACACCGCATCGGGGGCGATTGCGAAGATGGTCGAAGAACTCGATCGCAGGGGCAAACGCTTCGGCAGGGGCTTCTACGACTACCCGGAGGGCGGAAGGAAGCATCTGTGGCACGGGCTGGCAGAGCACTTCCCGCCGGCCGACACCCAACCCGAGGTGGAGGAACTGAAAAAGCGCCTGCTCGTCATCCAGGCACTGGAGAGCGCGCGCTGCGTCGAAGAAGGCGTAGTCACCCACGCCGAGGACGGCGACATCGGCTCGATCTTCGGCTGGGGTTTTCCACCCTACACGGGCGGCACGCTGTCGTACATCGACACCATCGGAATCCGAGAATTCGTGGCCGAATGTGACCGGCTGGCCGGGCCGTACGGGAATCGGTTCAATGCCTCGGACTGGCTTCGTAACCGGGCGGACGAGGGCCTGGTCTTTTACCCAAACGCGTCGGCTTGAGACCGCGGAGATAAAACATGCATCGATTGATTTTTGACGAAGACCACGAAATGTTTCGCGATGCGACGCGACGCTTTATGCAGGCCGAGGCCGAGCCCCACGTGGAGAAGTGGCGTGAGCAGGGACAGTGTGACAAAGAGGTGTTCCTCAAAGCCGGGGAGCAGGGTTTACTGGGCATGTGGGTGCCCGAAGAATATGGCGGCGCGGGTATCGGGGATTTTCGATTCGAGCAGATCGTGATCGAGGAAACCGTGCGCCACGGCGACCTGGGTCTTTTTCTCACCCTGCACAGCCGCCTGGTCGGCCCGTACATCGGTGAACTGGGTAGCGAGACCCTGAAGAAGCGCCTGCTGCCGAAAGTCGTCAGCGGCGAGACCATCCTCGGGATCGCCATGACCGAGCCGGGCGCCGGCAGCGACGTGGCGGGCATCAAGTCCCGCGCCGTGCGCGATGGCGACGACTGGGTCATCAATGGCTCGAAGACCTACATCTCCAACGGCATCAACGGTGGCGCGTTCGTCGTGGCCGCCCGCACCGTGCCAGACAAACGGCACGGCATCGGCCTGTTCGTGGTCGAGGACGGCATGCAGGGCTTCCAGCGCGGACGCAACCTGGCCAAGATGGGCCTGAAAACCCAGGACACCGCCGAATTGTTCTTCGAGGACGTGCGTGTACCGCCCGAAAACGTGCTCGGCGATCCGGAAAAGGGCTTTTACGGCCTGATGCACTTCCTGGCAGAAGAGCGGCTGATCAGTGCTTGCCAGGAGATCGCACACGCCCAAGTGGCGTTCGATCTGACCATGGAGTACATCCTCGATCGCAAGGCGTTCGGCAAGCCGATCGGGGCGTTCCAGAACAGCCGCTTCAAGATGGCTGCGATGCGGACCGAGATCGACGTGACGCAGACCTTCGTCGACCAGTGCGTGCTGCTGCACAACGAGGGCAAGCTCAGTGCCGAACTCGCCGCCGAGGCCAAGCTCAAGGCCAGCGAGGTGGAGTCGTTCGTGATGGACGAATGCGTGCAGCTGCACGGCGGCGCAGGCTACATGAGCGAGTACCGAATCTCACACATGTTCACCGACGCGCGCGTTTCGCGCATCTACGCCGGCTCTTCGGAAATCATGAAGGAAATCATCGCCCGCGGTATCGGCCTGGACGAGCGCAAGTTGAGCGGCTGACGCCCTCCTTTTTGCCACCCCGGCGGTGGGGTGGGATAATTCCGGCCTGGCCCCGATTGGTGGGCCGGGTTTCCGTCACGACCGGGATATTCATGCTTGCCAGCCTTTTTCAAACCGTTCGCGGCGTCGTCAGCTTCGCGCTGATGGTCATGTACACGCTGCTGTGCATGGTGCCGCTGACCCTGCTGGCCATCGGCAAACTCCTCTCGCCAACGCAGAAGATGCGCGACCTGTTCAGGCGCTTGCTTAGCCGCGTCGTGGAGGCCTGGGTCGGGCTGAACAGTCGCCTGGTTACAGTCGGCCGCAGGGGTATGTGGGACATCGAGGTGCCTGCCGGGCTGGACCGCCAGGGCCGCTACGTGGTCAGCTGCAACCACCAATCCTGGGTCGACATCCTGGCTTTGCAAAAAGTGTTCAACCGCCGACTACCGGTGCTGACGTTTTTCATCAAGAAGGAGCTGATTTACGTGCCCTTCATGGGCTTCGCCTGGTGGGCGCTCGATTTTCCGTTCATGAGCCGGCACAGCCGCGAGGAAATTCGTAAAAACCCGCAGCTGGCCGGCAAAGACCTGGAAAGCGCCCGCGTCGCCTGCGAAAAATTGAAACAGATACCGTCCGCGATGATGAGCTTTCCCGAGGGAACGCGTTTTTCGGAGGCGAAACGGGACCGCAGCGGTAGCCCGCACCGCCACCTGCTCAAACCCAAAGTCGGTGGCATCGGCGTCGTGATGTATGCGCTGGGCGACCGGCTGCAGTCGCTGATCGACGTGACCATCGTGTACCCGTCAAGAGCCATGCATGACCAGGCACCCACGTTCTGGGACCTGATGTGTGGCAAGGTGCCAGAAATCATCGTCCGGGCGCGCGAACTCGAAATTCCCCGTCACCTGCTCGGACGCAACTTCCGCAAGGACCGCGAAATCCGGCGCGAACTCGAAGCGTGGATTCACGACGTTTGGCAGGAAAAAGACCAGCTGATCACCCGCCTCAGCCCCTCATAGAAGCCCCGGCACCGGGGGCGTTCTGAGAAACCCCTGGAAACTCAGCCGTCCACCGCGGCGCGTACGGCGTAATCCAGGTTGGCCTGCCACACGCGCATCAGGTTCCCGTTCATCACCTTGGCGATGTCGGTGGGGGAATACTCCGCCAGCAGGAAGGCCTTGATCAGGTTCGGGAAGAACGAGACGTCTTTCATGCCCTCGGGCAAGCTGTCACCGACACCGTCGAAGTCCGAGCCGACTCCAACGTGATCGATGCCTACCAGGTCGATCACGTGCTCGAAGTGCATCATCACATCGTCCATGTCGGCATAGGGAAAGGGATTCTGCTTGCGGTAATCGGACGAGAAATTGCTGCGCTCGGGGCTGTGGTCGTCGAAACCGTGCTCTGCCATCCAGGCGCTTCGGGCTTCGCCCATATCGGTGTACCACTGCCGCGCCTCGTCGGTCAGGAAGCTGGAGCCGAAGTTGATCATGATGACCCCGCCCTTGCTAGCCAGCGCCTGGATCATCTCGTCGCTCATGTTGCGTTCCCATCCCGGCGTAAAATGCCGCGCCGAAGAATGCGAGGCGATGACCGGTGTCTTCGAAAGTTCCATTACCTGCCAGAAGGCATCGTCCGTCAGGTGCGAGACGTCGACCATCACCCCCAGGCGGTTCATCTCGGCCACGACCTGCTTGCCGAACGGGCTCAGTCCGTTCCAGTTGCGCTGAACGTCGTAGGACGAATCCGAGAGATGATTGCTCAGCGAATGGGCCAGCGTGATGTAGCTGATGCCGCGGTCCCTGAAAAACGCGACGTTTTCCAGTTTGCTTTCAATCGGGGATCCGTTCTCCATGCCCATCGCCAGTCCGACTTTGCCTGCCCGGAAGACGCGAACGGCGTCATCGGGCGATCGAACCAGAGCGAACCTGCCCGGCGCACGGCCGACCAGCGCTTCGACGTTGTCGATCAGGCTGTTCGCGATTTTGAAACTGCTACCTTCGGCCTCCGCTGAGGCGGGCGTGAATATCGACATGAACGGTACGTCCAGCCCGCCTTTTCGTGCGCGATCGTAGTCGAACTCACCGTGCTCGGTGGCCGACGTGACGTCTTCCCATCTCTGGCTGAGCCGGTACGGCGTGTCGATATGGGTATCGACGATGATGTTTTGATGCGCGATTCCGGCCGCCGCCTGGTCGAGGTCATCGCCCGCCCACGCCAACACGTGGATGGCCAACGAAACGGCCAGCGTTACGAAAAGAATTGGACTTTTTATAGTTTTCATACGTTTTTTCTCCCGGCCCAGGAAGCAAGGTGCCCGTCCGGTTCGATGCGGTAATCCAGCATGGAGTCACCGTCAAAAATCCAGCGAGTCTGGAATTTTTCGCCGCGAATCAGTTTCGGCAGCCAGTAGCGATCGTCTTCCCACATCCGTTCAAAGGGAATCTGGTCGATGGGCACCCACAACGGAGCGGCCTCCTCGGTTTCCGTCGGTTCACCCTCGAAGGAACGGGTCCGGTAAACCCACACGTGGATCGAGTAGCCGTCGGTAAACTGAAAGCGGTGCTCACCGCAATACTCCAGTTCTTTGACTTCGATGCAGAGCTCTTCGCGCACCTCGCGCACGGCCGATTCCTCGGGTGTCTCACCCGGGTCGATCTTGCCGCCCGGCCCGTTCACCTTGCCGGCACCCAGGCCGCGCTTCTTGTTGATCAACAGGATTTCGTCGTCTCGAAATACGAACACCAGCGTCGCCGGATCGCGCGCCTGCCAGTGTTTCCAGTCGATGTCCGCCAGGCGTTGCATCAGGCGACGGCCAGCTTGCAGAACTTCCTCTTGCCGACCTGCAACACCCCGCTAAAGCCGGGTTCCAGCCGCATTCGCCGATCGCTGACCTTCTCGCCATCGATCTTGGTCGCACCCTGCTGGATCATGCGAAAGGCGTCCGAGTTGCTGATCGTCAGGCCGCATTGGGTCAGCGCGGCCGCCAGGCCGATGCCTTCGCCCTGAGTGTCCAGGTTTTTCTCGGGAATGTCTTCGGGCATCTGCCCCTGTTGAAAGCGGGCGATGAAGGTTTCGCGTGCAGCCACCGCCGCCGCGCGGTCGTGAAAGCGCTCGATGATCTCCTCGCACAGCAGGAACTTGACGTCGCGCGGATTCTGCCCGCCCTCCACGTCAACTTTCAGTTGAGCAATCTCCTCGTTGCTGCGGAAGCTGAGCAGGTCGAAGTAACGCCACATCAGGTCATCGGAGATCGACATCAGCTTGCCGAACATCTCCTCGGGCGCGTCGGTGATGCCCACGTAGTTGCCCAGCGATTTCGACATTTTCTGCACGCCATCGAGGCCTTCAAGCAGCGGCAGCGTGATGATGACCTGGGGTTTCTGGCCGTATTGCTGCTGCAGCGTGCGACCCACCAGCAGGTTGAACAACTGGTCCGTACCGCCCATTTCGACGTCGCATTCCAGTGCCACCGAATCGTAACCCTGCACCAGCGGGTACAGGAATTCGTGGATGGCGATGGGCTGGTTGTCGGCAAAACGCTTCTTGAAGTCGTCTCGTTCGAGCATGCGCGCCACGGTGTACTTGGCCGCCAGGCGGATCATGCCCTCGGAGCCCAGTTCATTCAGCCACTTGGAGTTGAACCGAATCTCGGTCTTGTCCCGGTCCAGGATCTGGAACACCTGGTTGGCGTAGGTCTCGGCATTTTCCGCAACCTGCTCGGGCGTCAGCGTTTTGCGCGTGGTGCTCTTGCCCGTGGGGTCGCCGATCATGCCGGTGAAATCCCCGATCAGGAAGATCACCGTGTGGCCGAGGTCCTGGAACTGGCGCATCTTGTTGATGACCACCGTGTGGCCGAGGTGCAGGTCCGGCGCGGTGGGGTCGAAGCCCACCTTGATACTCAGCGGCCGGCCTTCGGCCAGGCGCGCTTCGAGTTCGTCCGCCTTGGTGATCTCGTCGGTTCCCCGCGCGATCAGCGCCAGGGCTTTTTGTACTTCGCTCATAAGACTATTCCCACGTCGATCCCGCATTTTAAGGGTACATCCGGTTTCGAACCAACCCCGCGGCGGCCCGTCGTGGATACGCCCCTCAACCCCTTATCCGGGGTGGATAGCGGATTGACCGGCAACCGGGCGCAAAGTAATGTAAGCACCGCCGGAACTGGGAAAGGATTGTAGTGCCCAAAAGCACCATGGAAACGCCGGGTTTCATAAAGAACCTCCAGCAATCGATTGACGACCCGCAGCACTGGCTGACGCGTCGGAAACTGGCGGCGTTCGGCGTGACGCTGATCGTCGCGGGCGGCGTGATCGGGGGCTTTGAGCGCAGCCGGTCGGAACCGGCGATCCAGGCGCCGACCGTGGTTGACCTGCCCGTACCCGATCGGTCCACGGGCACGCACCCGCTTGATGACGCCCCGCCTGGCCCGGTTCCCGAGGCAATCGCCTGGGAGCCGGTGAAGGTGCGCAGCGGCCAGACCCTGGACGGGATTTTTCGGGAGCAGGGGTTCAGCATCGCCCGGCTGCACGACATCCTGGCTCTCAACGGCGAGACCCAGGGGCTGACCAGGATCCGACCGGGGGACGTCTTCGAGTTCGAGCGCACGGACAGCGGTGAGCTGAAAAAGATGCGCTATGCCCTGGACGAGGCGCGCTTCCTGCTGGTGCACAACAACGCAGGCCAGCTGTCTGCAGAGCTGCAGCAACGAGACATTTCGGCCGAAACCACCACTGCAGAAGGCGTCATCGACTCGTCGCTGTTCCTGGCCGGCAAGCAGGCCGGGCTGAGCGACGCCATGATCATGAACCTGGCCAATATTTTCGGTTGGGACATCGATTTCGTACTGGACATCCGCGAGGGCGACCGCTTCATGCTGGTCTATGAAAAGCTCTACCGCGACGGCGAATACCTGCGCGAAGGCCGGATCCTGGCGGCGACTTTCGTCAACCAGGGCGAACCCTACCGGGCGGTCTGGTTCGAGGAAGGCGAGGTGGCAGATTACTTCGCGCCCGACGGCCGCAATATGCGCAAGGCCTTCCTGCGCGCACCGCTGAACTTTCGCTACATCAGCTCGAATTTCAACCCGCGACGCATGCACCCCGTATTGAAACGGGTAAGGCCCCATCGCGGTATCGATTACAAGGCGCCACGCGGGACGCCCGTTTACGCCGCCGGCGACGGCACGGTCATTCGTTCTGCCTACAGCAAAGCCAACGGCCACCACGTGTTTGTCAAGCACGCCAACAGCATCGTCACGAAGTATCTGCACTTCACCAAGCGGACTGTCAAGAAGGGCCAGAAAGTGAAACAGGGCCAGACGATCGGCACGGTGGGCTCGACGGGCATGGCCAGTGGGGCCCATCTGCACTACGAGTTCGTGGTCAACGGTGTGCACCGCAATCCGCGCACCGTCCCGCTACCCAAGGTCCAACCTCTTAAGGGCGAATTGCTGGCCGCCTTCCGCGCAAAATCGGCGCCCTTGCTGACCCAGCTGAGCCGCATGGAATCCGCCTCGCTTTACGCGCGGCGCGACTGAGGCGCTAAACTACTATTGCAAGGTGTTGTGTGGCGATCGTAAAACTGGTTTGCTCAACCCGGCCGGGGAATTGCCTGGCTCTTTCCAGGGAACGCTCGCTGGCGCGCACGTCCTTGTGGCGCTTGTCTTGCCGCCATCCAGGCGTCAAACATCCCTGGAAAGAGCCAGGCAACACCCCGCCCTGGAACGCAGCAGCTGACCGGCAGGCTACAGGATGGGAACAGGGTCCAGGGCGTGGGATCGTATACCCCCTTCCCGCGGCTTCGGTTGACGGGAACGACCGAAGAGTGCTCAGGGATGGCTCGAACGTCCCCGGGAAGGGGGTTTACGGCGCCGCGGCCGGGTTAAGATCCGATTCTGGTGGATCGAATCACGCTGTCATTGCACGCACAAGGAGCTTACGACCATGAATCTGTTGCTCAATATCATCTGGCTGGTCTTCGGCGGTTTTATCGTCGTGATCGGTTACGTGCTGGGGGCCATCCTGCTGTGCCTGACCATCATCGGTATTCCGTTCGGCGTCCAGTGTTTCAAGCTGGCCGGATTGGCGATCGCGCCGTTCGGGCGTGAGATTCGAGAAGTCGATCCGCCCAGTGGCTGCCTCGCGATCGTGATGAACGTCATCTGGATCATTCTGCCCGGCCTGGAACTGGCGCTGCTGCACCTGACCCTGGCGCTGATCTTTGCGGTAACCATCATCGGCCTGCCGATCGCGGCCCAGCACCTGAAGATGACCCGCTTGGCGCTGATTCCATTCGGTTTCCGGGTTCGGGACCGCCTGTGAACCGCGGGCAACCATGGTTCGAACTGTTTTCAGTCTGGTTCGGCGAAACGCTGGAAGATCCGTCCTGCATCGGAGAGCGCATGGCGTTCTGGTTCAAGGCGGACACGCGGCGGGACGGGGAATTGTCCGAGCGCTTCGCTGACCTGGTAACAGAATGCGCCGCCGGTCGGCACTACGACTGGCTGCAACATCCGGAGGGCCGTCTGGCCATGGTGATCGCGCTGGACCAGTTGCCCAGAAATCTCTACCGCGGAACGGCAAAGGCCTTTGCGCAAGACCCCTACACGGCAGCACTTTGCATGGCCGCGGCGCTAACCGGCGAGGATAAGCAGCTTCAACCCGTTCAACGGGCTTTCCTCTACATGCCCTTGCAACACTTCGAGGACCTGGCCGGGCAGGAGGCCGGCGTTGCGCTGTACCTGGGCCTGGCGGATGACACGCCCGACTTGCCGGTCTTTCGCGATGGGTTCCTGCCTTACGCCCGGCAGCACCGGGATATCGTTGCCCGATTTGGCCGTTTTCCCCATCGCAACCAAATCCTGGGCCGCGAAAACACGGTCGACGAGGCCCGCTACCTGGCAGAAGGCGCCCCTTCCTTCGGCCAATAATGCCGGATGGCACCGAAACGCCCGGACTCCTCAGGCCCAGGTGGCGACCCCGATAATGCCGTGGGCGAACAGGTAAGCTGCAACCACCAAGTTTAACGCCGAAGCGGCCGCCGAGTGCCACCAGACCGCGCGATTGACCGGGCCGTTGCGGGTGCCCAACACGCACAGCACACCCAGCACCGAAAACACGACAAACAGAACGCTGGCGATCAACAACCCGGTCGACACGGCCGTTGGTGAACCCAGCCGGTCGAAGGGGTCAATCATGCCAACAGCGCCCAACACCAGGAACGCAACCACGCTCAGAGCTGCCAGCAATGGCCACAGACGGACGCGGATCGGCCCGCCGGGCGGCAGGCGCCCCAGCAGCCAGCGCACCAACCAAACCGGGCCGAACAGGATCGCGCTGAGCACGAACAGACCCCACAGCCCCGCGATCGCCCATTGCAACCAAACCCGGACGCTGCTGACCGGTTTCAGCACCGTGCTGCCATAGTGGACAACCTCTCCGGCCAGCGGATCGGTCGTGCCCACCAGGCTGATCCGACCGGTCTTTTCCGATGCGTAACGGGCGTCGTCGCGGGGAAGGTAGAAGACCGGATCACCCCCGAACGCGGGTTTGCGCGCCAGGCGATGGTCCTCGAACCTCAGGGTCTGGATGCTGAAGATACGGCTGATGAAATATCCGATTTGCTGGCGAGGGTTGATCGGGTAGTAATACCCCTCCAACACGCGGCCGGCTGCCGTCGGGGCCACGTCGCCGGCGACGACAGGTTTTGCCAGGTGAGCTGTTTCATAATCCCGCACGAGATCGGAAATTTCGTTGAAGGCGCGCGAGTCGTCGGAATTGATCATGATGACATGACCGAGTCCGGCCTCCGGCAGGTAAGCCAACTCGGTCAGGCCTCCAAGCACGCCTCCGCCATGCTCCCGGTAGATCCAGTGCTCGTGAACCGAACTGTAATTGGCCAGGCC
Organism: Lysobacterales bacterium; assembly: GCA_013042915.1. Taxonomy (GTDB): domain Bacteria; phylum Pseudomonadota; class Gammaproteobacteria; order Xanthomonadales; family SZUA-36; genus JABDPF01. The sequence goes on along the minus strand of JABDPF010000017.1, from coordinate 6,110 downwards.
GTAACCGACCTCGAGCCCGGCCCGGGCGCCGTTGGTGGATTCGGCCCGTTCCATCCGAGCCAGCGATTCCTTGGATACCAGGGGCCAATCTTCGACCATACCCCGGCGCAGGAAAAGACCCAGAAAATTCGCCATGTCGCGCGGGGATGCATTGATCGCGCCCGAGGGCCGCTTGCTGATGTGCCAATAATCCTGTGGCTTGCCCCGGGAATAGAGGGTCGCGCCCTTTTCACGTACGACATCGTCGAGACGATAAGTGGCTGTCTCCATGCCGAGCGGATCAAACAGGTTGTACTGTACGTACTCTTCGAAATCGAGCCCGGTGGTCTTTTCGACGATGTAGGCCGCCACCGGCGGGCCGGCGTTGCAATACGACATGCGCGTGCCCGGCTTCCAGCGCGAGGTGCGCGAGTGCGGATGAAAGTCCAGGGCCTCCCGAAGCGTGACCGGGGTCGGGTCGTTGTGCGCAAATTCCGGCAGGTGGATGTCATCCCAACCGGTCGTGTGCTCCAGCAGGTGGACAAGGCGCACCGGGTCGGTCGCGGCCCAGGGGTTCTCGAACTCGATCTCGGGGGCGAGGTCGACCAACCGGTCGTCAAGCGACAGGCGCCCCTGCTCGAGCAGCCTCAGAACGGCCAGGGCGACGAACATCTTGGAGGTCGATCCGATCCGGTACAGCGTGTCCGCGTCCGCCGGGACTTCACGTTCACGGTCAGCCAACCCCAAGGAGCCAACCCAATCCTCGCCGTCGGCGTCAACCAGGGCAATGCCGACGGAAGGCACATCATGTTCTTCAAGCAATTGTGCGATGCGGATTTTCAGTTCATCGACGCTGGCCGGGCCCGATACCTCTTCGTCCGCCCGGCTGTCGCCCGCCATGATGCAGGTAAAAATCAATATGAGGCGCGCAAGAACCTTCATGGGGTGCGATTCTCCTTCGTTCAGGTGCGTGCCGTGCCTGGGCCTATCAAAAACATTGACCTTCGCAATCGCCTGTCTTCAAAGCCAGTTCCGGTAACGGAACAACAGCATGATCCCCGCCGCCAGGAGCGTCATTAAACCCGCCAGGATCAGGAACGCGCTGGGGTTCTCGGTGCCGGGCAGGCCGGCGACGTTCATACCCATCAATCCGGTAACGAACGACAACGGCAGGAACACCGCTGCCACGATCGACAGCAGCAGCATGCGCGCGTTCTGCTCATGCGCGACAATGCCCAGGAATTCTTCCTGCGCCACCATCGCCCGTTCGCGAACCAGGTCGAGGTCCTCCAGCATCAGGGTCAAGCGATTGCCCTCCTCGCGCAGCCCCGCCAGTTGGTGATCGTCGAACAGATCGCTTGGAGCCTTGATGAGTTGCTCGAGCGCCTCGCGTTGGGGCCCCAGGTAACGTCGTATCCGCGCGCTCTGCCGCCTCAGCGCGGTGAAGGGACTGTTGCGGGCCACCGTGCGAGAATCCTTGACGTCATCCTCGGCTTCTTCCAGCTTGGCCTCCAGCCGGTCAACCGCCTCCCCCATGTAGTCACCCAACTCGGCAACAAGGCGGCAGATGAACTCGCCGCCGCTCTCCGGGGGCTGTTCCTTCAGCGCCTGCACCGAACGCAAACGCCGGCGCCCCGTGCTGACGACCCGGTCGGGCCGGGCCCATACGCGAATCGAGATCATGTCTTCGAGGTCCGAGCCGGGGTTCAGGTTGACACCGCGCAGGATCACCAGCACACCCTCGAGCGTGGCAAGCGCCCGCGGTCGACTGTCCTCGTCGAGCAGGGCGTTTTCCATGAACTCGTTGATGCCCTCCTCGGTACGAACGTGCTTGATCCCCTCGGCCTTCGAGAAATCGTAGTGTGACCAACTGAAGGAAGAACTCATGACGCGTTTTTCTCCCTGCCCGCAGGCTCGTGGGTGTAGAGGTGAACATCGCGCTGCGGAAAGGCGATCACGATGCCGTGGTCGTTGAACAACTCGTTGATGCGGAAACGTATGTCGCTACGGACCAGCCTGAGCTCACGCTCACCCAGGGCGCGTGACCAGAAGAACAGGTCGAAGACCAGTGCGCTGTCTCCGTAGTCTTCGAACACTGCGATCGAAGGCGGGTTTTCGAGCACATCTTTCTGCCCGGCCGCAGCCTTCAGCAGCAGTTCCTCAACCTTCCGAACCGGTGACCCGTAGGCGACGCCCACGCGCACCGAGGTTCGGAAATCGCGGTCGACCAGCGTCCAGTTGACCACCACGCGTTCGAGCATCTGGGAGTTGGGCACCAGCAGATGCACGCCATCGATTCGCCGGATGCGGGTGGAGCGGTTGCCGATGCTTTCGACCACACCGCGGTGCTGGTCGATTTCCACGAAGTCACCGATGCGCACCGGCCGCTCCGACATCAGTATCCAACCGCTGATCAGGTTATTGATGATGTTCTGGGCGCCAAACCCCACGCCGATCGCGACCGCGCCCGAGATGAATGCCAGCGCGGTCACCGGGATGCGCAGCAGTCCAAGCGCCGTGATGAACACCAAAACCAGCAGGCTGTAGAACACCACGCGCTGGATGGTCTGGGCCACGTTCGGATCGACGTTGGACTTGGCGAGTTGCCGGCCCAGCAGCCGCTGCAGCCACCAGATCGCCATCAGGCTAAGGACGACAACGGCAATGGTCAAAACGACCTGGGCGACGGTGATCGTCGCACCGTTGGATAGGGTGACCAGGGTCAGGTTCCAGTATTTTTCGAAATCGCTCATCACTCGCTCCTCACCCTTTCGTCACGATGATAGCACCGGGCCGTGGCGCACCGAATCACTAACGGTTCCAGGGCGCGGCCTTGAACAACATCAGCATACCCGGTACCGCCAGCACGGTGCAGAGCAGGAAAAACGAGGTGTAGCCCATCCATTCGATCAAAAAGCCGGTGCTGGAATTGGCAAAGGTACGCGGCACGGCGATCAGGCTGCTGAACAGCGCGAACTGCGTCGCCGTGAATGCCTTGCTGGTTTCTCGAGCCATGAAGGCCGTAAGCGCCACCGTGCCGAGGCCCACGCCCAGGTACTCGGCGCTGACCACCACGAACAGCGCGGCTGGGTTGTGCCCCAGCACGCTGAGCCAGGCAAAGCCGAGAATGGTGAGCATCTGCACGAAACCGAAAATCCACAGTGACTTGTTGATGCTGAGCTTCAACATAACCGCGCCGCCGATGATCGAGCCCGCGATCGAAGCCCACAGCGCGGCGATCTTGGCAATCGACCCGATCTCCGTTCGGCTGAACCCCATGTCGAGATAGAACGGCGTGGCCAGCGCGGTGGCCATGTTGTCACCCAGCTTGTAGAGAAACATGAAGGCCAGTATCGCCAGGCCCGCCGCCACGCCTCCGCGCGTGAAAAACTCCCGGAACGGGTCGATCACGGCCTCGCGCAGGGTGGCGGGACCCATCGAATCTGCCGCGGGTTCACGGATGCTGAGGGTGGTGACGATGCCCACCAGCATGAAGGCCGCGGTGACCCAGTACACCGTGGACCAAGGCAGGATGTCCGACAGGATCAGCGCGAGCGACCCGGGCACTAGCGAGGACAGGCGGTAGGCATTGATGAAAATCGACGTGCCCGTGCCCAGTTCGTCGTCGGCCAGCAATTCTCTGCGGTAGGCGTCGATCACGATGTCCTGGCTGGCCGAAAATAGCGCCACCGCGAACACCAGCCAGACGATCGCCTGCAACGACTGGCCGGGATCGAAGTGACCCAGCATGCCGATCACGAACAACAGCGCTACCTGCGTGATCAGCGCCCAGCCCCGCCGCCGGCCGAGAAACGGCAGGCGGTAGCGGTCCATCAGCGGCGACCACAGGAACTTCCACGTATAGGGCAAAGAGACCAACGCAAACAGGCCGATCGTGGCGAGGTCGACGCCGCTGCTGCGCAGCCAGGCCGGCACCAACTGGAACAGCACGTAGAGCGGCATGCCCGAGGTGAAACCCAGGAACACGCAGGCGAGCATCCTGCGGGTGAACAGGATCTCCTTCCAGTTCCGTCTCGGGGTGTCGGTCAAGCGATCAGCACCGCTCGCGGATGGAGTATTCGTAGTCCATCGTCAGGGGGGCGTGGTCCGAGAACCGCTCGTCGCGGTAGATCTCCGCCGTCTGCGTCCGCTCTGCCAGCCCCGGTGTCGTCACCTGGTAATCGATGCGCCAACCGGTGTTGTTGTCCCAGGCACGGCCGCGATTCGACCACCAGGTATAGCGCTCTTCGCGCGGATCGACGACGCGAAACGCGTCCACCATTCCGACCTCACCGAACAATTCACTCATCCAGGCTCGCTCTTCGGGCAGGAACCCGGAGTTCTTCAGGTTGCCGCGCCAGTTCTTGATATCGATCTCCTTGTGCGCGATGTTCCAGTCTCCGCAGATCACCCACTCTCGGCCCTCGCCGGCCCAGCGAGCCAGGCGTGGCTTGAGGAAATCCATGCACTTGTATTTCACCTGCTGACGCTCTTCCTTCGATGAGCCCGAGGGCAGGTATAGTGAAACGATCGACAAATCGCCCACATCGATCTGCAGCCAGCGGCCTTCGCTATCCATCACATCCCAACCCACCCCGTAGTGGACGCGGTCCGGCTGGTGTCGGCTGTATATCGCCACGCCGCTGTACCCTTTTCGCAGCGCGTCGTGGTAGTAGCTGTGGTAACCGGGCGGAAAGAAGTGCCGGTCTTTCAGCTGCATGTGTTGCGCCTTGGTTTCCTGGATACAGACGAAATCAGCATCCTGTCGATGCATCCAGTCGAAGAAGCCTTTAGTGGCTGCCGCGCGGATACCGTTGGCGTTGAGCGTGATGATGCGCATCCCTGTGTGCTCCGTGGGCGAGGTCCGGAATGCGCGCCAGAATAACAAACCCGGGTGGTATTTGGCATAATAAGTGTCCAGCTTCCCCGCTCCCGCCCCCGGCGGAAGGCGGCTTCGCTTGACGGCGTCAGGGAGTTTGCTGCTGGCCAACGCCAACTGCACACTCGATGTCACTCGAATTCGCGCGCTATGGAAGCCCAATGGCGACAAAGGAATGGACTCTGTGATGCGGGACTACAAGCGCCGGTTTTTTGAGCTCGCCCTGTCCAAGGGCAATCTCCGGTTCGGCCGCTTCACGCTCAAGTCCGGGCGCACCAGCCCCTATTTCTTCAACGCCGGCGGTTTCGACGACGGCCAGTCACTTTCCGCTCTTGCCAACTGCTATGCCGACACCATCATGGATTCCGGCAGCGCGTTCGACATGCTGTTCGGGCCGGCCTACAAGGGCATTCCCCTGGCTGCCGCAGTCGCCATCGCCCTGAACGACCACCACGACCTCAACGTTCCTTATGCCTACAACCGCAAAGAGGCCAAGGACCACGGCGAAGGAGGCCGGATCGTCGGTGCGCCGCTGAAGGGTCGGGTGCTGGTGATCGACGACGTGATCTCGGCCGGAACCTCGATGCGTGAATCCATCGAAATCATCCGCGACGCCGGGGCCGAGCCCGCCGGCATTGCCATCGCGCTGGACCGTCAGGAAAGGGGAAGCGGCCCGCTATCGGCGGCGCAGGAAGTGCAGGCCGAGCACGGTATTCCCTGCATCGCGATCGCTGGCCTGGGGGATTTGTTGTCTTACCTCGAAACGAGCGGCAAGCCCGACATCGACATTGCCGCCATTGAAGCGTATAGGGATCGTTATGGAACACAGAATTAAACACTGCTTGTTTGCTGCTTGCTGTCTCGTCCTGCTAGGCACACCCGTGCTGGCCGAACAGGTTTACCGCTGGGTCGATGAAGACGGCAATGTGCACTACACCGAGAGCCTGCCACCCGGCTACAAGGACACCGGCCACGACGTTCTGAACGAACGCGGCATTGTCGTCGACGAAAACCAGAAACTCACCCCACAGCGTGAGCCCGAGAAAAGAGACGAGGAGCAGATTAAGGCCGAGGAGGCCGGCGAACTGCCCCGCGACTCGTCCGGGCTACCCCGACCCAAGCCGCTGTACACCGAGGAACAGAAGCAACGGAAGATGGATAATTTCCTGATGCTGCGCTACGACTCGGAGCAGGAAATCACCGAGGCGATGAACGTCGAAATCAAGCAGTTGAATTACGACCGCCGGCTGCT
>JABDPF010000016.1 GCA_013042915.1 Lysobacterales bacterium | reverse complement strand
TGCAGCGCCCACTGGCCGGCCGCACTACTGTCCTCGGTGTCGAGCACCAGGAACAGGGCGTCGCGGTACGCGAAATGGTAGTAACGGGCGCCGTAGCGTTGATCGAAAACTTCCCACATCACCGGGTTGGTGAGGTCATGGTTGCCGCCGGTGTAGAACAGCCGGGCTTCGGCCCCACCGGCGCGCCGATCAAAGGAATCCCACTCGGACGCCAATCGAGCGCGGTCGGTCGTTCCGCCCTCGATCAGGTCACCGACCCCGATGATGAACTCGGGGCGCAGCAGATTGAGCTGCGCTATGGCAACTTCGAACACGTCCTCGCGTTCTCCGCCGGTGAGGTCGGAAAACAGGGCGAAGGTGAAGGCATCATCCGCGCGGTCGAATTCGCGTCCCGTCCAGGGCGTCGGCCCGTTGCTGAACCCGTGCTCGAATTCTGCCGGCGGCGACGTGGCGCAGGCACCGAGCAGCAGTGCACAGGCAAGGGCAACCAATGGTCGACGTGCCGGCATCACTGCGCCTCAGAAGCTTTGCTGCGACCTTGGGCGTGGTGGCTGGCCTGGTGCTTCGCGAATTCCGTCGCATCGATGCAGCCGTTGTCGTCCAGGTCGAGGTCCTCGAAGGAGGGCATGCTCATTCGCCCACCATGATGACCGCCTTGTTGACCGTGACGGCCTCCGTGTCCGCCGCCCTGGCCTTGACCACGGCGCTTCTGCATTTCCGCCATGTGTGCCTGGCGCCCGGCCATGAACTCGGCCTCGTCCAGGAACCCGTCATCGTTGGTATCGACCTCGCCGAAGCCAGGCGCGCTGGCCAGGCCGCGCATCTGGCGACCCTCGGCCGCGTTCGCGGCAATTCGCTCGGCCCGCAGTGTATCGAATTCTTTGGCGCTGACCCGGCCATCGCCATCCGTGTCGAAATCGGTAAAAGCGGGTGGAGCCGGGCGGTGCGAATCGGCCCGTGCCGCCAGCGGCAAAACCGCGATGGCGATCAGCACGGCGATGATGAGAATGGTCTTGAACGCAGCTTGCTCCGGACTTTTCATTTTGGGTCTCCGGTTCGAGGTTGAATCCTCCGATGATACACCCGCCAGCCGCCTTCGGCACGGCTTACGGAGCCGCAATGAAGTACCATCTAGTGCAGATTGACTCTGGTGACGAAAACGGAGAAAGCACGATGTCGAAATTCATTCCCGCCGAGCCGTTTGACCTGGTGATTTTCGGCGGCACGGGCGACCTGGCGAAGCGCAAACTGCTGCCGGCGCTGTACCACCGTGACGCAGACGGGCAACTGGGCGAAGGCAGCCGCATCATCGCCTCGTCGCGCAAAGATCTGACCCGTGAAGCGTTCCAGGCAATGGCCCGCACCGCGCTGTGCGAGCACCTGCCCGACCGTGATTTTAACGAAGACACCTGGGCGCGCTTTGCCGACCGGCTCCATCACCATCGCCAGGACGTCACCGCCAGCGAGGGTTGGGACGGTTTGCAGGCGTTGTTGGCTAATGACCCGGGACACATCCGGGTGTTCTACCTGGCCACCCTGCCCTCGCTGTACGGGCCGGCCGCGCGAAACCTCTCGGCCGCCGGGCTGGCCGAGCCCTCGTCCCGCATCGTGCTCGAGAAGCCGGTCGGCAGCGATTTCGACTCCGCCAGAACAATCAACGACGAGGTCGGAGAGTACTTCAGCGAAAGCAGTATTTTCCGCATCGACCATTACCTCGGTAAGGAAACGGTCCAGAACCTGATGGCGCTGCGTTTTGCCAACGCCCTGATGGAGCCGCTATGGCGGGGCAGCGCGATCGACCACGTACAGATCACCGTGGCCGAACAACTCGGCGCCGGCGGCCGGGCCGCGTTTTACGATCGAACCGGCACCCTGCGCGACATGCTTCAGAACCACATGATGCAGTTACTGTGCCTGGTGGCCATGGAACCCCCGGCGCGGATGAACCACGAAGACATCCGCGGCGAGAAGATCAAGGTCCTGCGAGCGCTGCGGACGATCACGCCGCAAACGGTCGAACGGGCCACGGTCCGTGGCCAGTACACGTCCGGAGCGGTCGACGGTGAACTGGTAGCGGGTTACCTGGAGGAGCTGGAAGGACAGGCAAGCAGCACCGAGACCTTTGTCGCGGTCAAGGCCGAGATCGACAATTGGCGCTGGGCCGGCACCCCGTTCTACCTGCGCAGCGGCAAGCGCCTGGCGGGAAAATTTTCGCAGATCGTGATCCAGTTCCGACCCATCGCGCATTCGATTTTTCCGAATGATGCCGGCAGCCTTCAGCCCAACCGCCTGACCATCCGTCTGCAGCCCGACGAGGGCGTGGAGCTCAGCGTAATGACGAAGGTGCCCGGCCCGGGTGAGTTCAAGATGCACCCGCTGCCGCTCGACCTGAGTTTCGCGGAGGCCTACGACAAGGGCTACCCCGACGCTTATGAACGCCTGCTGATGGAGGTTCTGCGCGGAGACCCGGCCCTGTTCATGCACCGCGATGAGGTCGAATGCGCCTGGAACTGGATCGACGGCATCATCGACAGCTGGGCGTCCAAAAACATGCCGGCACAGCCCTATGTCGCCGGTACCTGGGGCCCCACCGACGCGGTGCGCCTGCTGGACCGGGACGGCCGCGAATGGTTTCACCCCGATGTCTGAGGTGCTCGAGTTTCACGCGTTCGACAACCGCGAGGAAGCCTCCGGTGCGCTGGCGGCGGAACTGGTCGCCGTGTTGCAGGCCGCGCTGGTCGAAAAAGGCCAGGCCAGCCTCGTGGTCAGCGGGGGTTCGTCCCCCGTTCAGATGTTCCGGGCCCTGGGCGCCGAACCGCTGCCCTGGGAGAACGTCACGATCGTTCCCAGTGACGAGCGGGAAGTTCCGCTCGACCATGCAGACCGCAATGAGACGATGATCCGCCGGGAATTGATGTCCGGACCGGCTGCGGAGGCCCGCTTGGTCAGCCTGTTCCCGCCGGGCGCCATACCCCCGCGGTTGGACGCGGTGGTGCTGGGCATGGGCAGCGACGGGCACACGGCCTCCCTGTTTCCGGGCAGCCCGGACCTGGCAGCCGCGCTCGCGGAACCCGGTCCGCTGGCAAGGCTGGAGGTACCGCAGCTCGGGATGCACCGAATTAGCATGACACCGGCGGCGTTGCTCGAGACCGAACACCTCTTCCTGTTGTTTTTCAGCGACGAAAAACGCGACGTTTTCGACCGCGCCCGGGCAGCCGGCCAGGTGGCCGAGTACCCGGTACGAGCGGTACTGCAGCAGGGCCGGGTGGACGTCGAGGTTTACTGGGCGCCCTGAGCCGTGCCCGCCCACTACGATGTCCTCGTGCTCGGCGCCGGCGCCGCCGGATTGATGTGCGCGATGACCGCGGCCCGGCGAGGGCGGCGGGTTCGGGTGCTGGAGCGCAGCAACAAGCCGGGCAAGAAAATCCTGATGTCCGGCGGCGGGCGGTGCAATTTCACCAACCTGCACGTGGCGCCCGACCGCTTTCAGTCGGCCAACCCGCATTTCTGCAAAAGCGCCCTGAGCCGTTACACGCAGTGGGATTTCATCGAACTGGTGGAGCAGCACGGCATCGACTATTTCGAAAAGGAAACGGTCAACGGCTTGAGCGGGCAGCTGTTTTGTCGCGAATCGTCGAAACAGATCGTGGCAATGCTGCTGGACGAGTGCGGCCGCAGCGGCGTCGAGATAACGCTGGACTGCGAAACCACAAAGGTCCAGGGGACGGGACCCTTCCGGCTGGAAACGAGCGAAGGCTCTCTCCGTTCGGAAACCCTGGTCGTCGCGACGGGTGGACTGTCGATCCCGAGCCTCGGCGGCTCGGCCTTCGGCTATCGCCTGGCCAAGCAGTTCGGGATGGAAGTGCTGCCGACGTCGGCCGGGCTGGCGCCTTTCACCTTCAGCGGATTACTCAAGGAGCGCTTTTCCCGCCTCGCGGGCGTTTCCTGCGAAGTGAAGGCCCGCAACGGCGAGGTGGGGTTTCGCGAGGACCTGCTGTTCACGCACCGGGGACTCAGTGGTCCGGTGGTGCTTCAACTCTCCAGCCACTGGCAGCCGGGTGAGTCGATTACACTCGACCTGACCCCCGGCAAAAAACTTGTCCCGGAATTGCTCAAAACGAAGCAACGGCACCCCCGCAGCCTGCTTCGCACCCAGCTGAACGACCTGCTGCCGCATCGCCTGGTGCGCGAGATCGAGGACTTGTTCTGGAGCGAACACGCCGATCAACCGCTGTCCGACTGGCCCGACCGCCGGCTCGAAGCGCTGGGCGACCGCCTGCAGGCCTGGAGGGTGAAACCGTCGGGCACGGAGGGCTACCGCAAGGCGGAAGTGACGCTGGGCGGGGTAAACACGCAAGCGCTCTCGTCCAAAACCATGGAATCGCACGTGCCGGGGCTATTCCTCGTTGGCGAGGTTGTGGACGTGACCGGAGAGCTGGGCGGGTTCAACTTCCAGTGGGCCTGGTCTTCGGGCCACGCCGCGGGGCAGGCGGTTTAGGCTTGCCAAGTGATTGTGCATCCAATTTGCGGGCAGGGTACGTCCTAAGCAACAGAACATGCAGACAAAAGACTGAAGGAGTCGGTTATGAATAGTTATGAAGCATTGGTGCCTGTCGTGATGTTCCTGGTGCTGGGACTCGTGATACTGGGTTATTTTTACTGGAACCATCGCAACCGCGAAACGGTCATGCAAACTGTTCAGAAAGCCATCGACAGCGGGCAGGAGATGACGGCCGAGACGCTGTCGCGCCTCGGCGCCGCGGTCAATCCCCGCATGCGCGACCTGCGCAGGGGGATCGTGTTCCTGTCGCTGGGCATTGCCGGGCTATTGTGCAGCCTGTTCTTCGACCTGGACGACGTGGTCAACGGCATCCGCGCCGCCTCGGTGTTTCCGCTGATGCTCGGCCTGGGTTTCCTGCTGGTCTGGAAACTCAACAAGGACTGAGCAGCAGGCGATGGCCACCGACCGGGAATTGGTGACACGGGTTACCGGTTCCGATGACCAGGCCGCGTTCCAGCTGTTGGTGGAACGCCACCAGGCCGCGATCCGCGGCTTCCTGCTTCGCCTGACCGCGGGCGATGGGGGAACCGCGGACGACCTGGCGCAGGAGACCTTCCTGCTCGCCTATCGCAAGCTGCACACGCTGAAAGCCGGTGGCAGCCTGGTGTCCTGGCTGCACACCATCGCCTATCGGCAATTCCTGCAGGACCGGCGCAAACAGGCCCGCCAGCGGGTAATGGCCGAGCCACCCGAACCGGGGCACGATCCGCGCCAGGCAATGGATGCCTCGATCCTGTTGCCTGCCCTGCTCTCGCACGTCAACGAGCAGGAGCGGGCCTGCCTGACCCTGGCTTACGCCGAAGGCATGAGCCACTCCGAGATCGGCGAGATCACCGGGCTAGCGCTCGGCACCGTGAAATCGCACATCAGCCGGGGTAAACGTAAACTACAGGAGTGGTTGCTTGAACATGATCATTCCCTTTCCGGACCGGGACGCGCGGGCGGCCTTGGCAAGGAGACGAACCGTGCCTGACGCATTCGACCGAAAACTGCAGGAATTGCTGTCCTATCCCAGGCCCCCGGCGCCGGGCGACGACCCGTTTGTCGCTGATGTTATGCGGGAACTGCGGGCCGAACGACGGCGCCGCCACGTCATTCTCGGCGCATTCGGGGGTATCGGCGCGGCATTTGGACTGGCCGGGGCCGCCATGCTGCTGGACGACATCGCCGGGGTGTTCACCCGCGACATCAGCGCAATGGCCCTGACTCAGGGGGCGTTGTTCCTGGCCGGCGCGGCCGCTTTCTACAGCTGGTTCATGAACGACGACTGGTCAACCGGCGGCTAGCCCCGCCGGGAAGGCGATGCGCACGACGGTGTTTGGACTATAATCGAGGGCGCCATGCGCCGCCTCCTGATCCTGTTTTTCGCATCCCTGCTCATCCTCCTTGTTGTGGTGACAGGCCTCGTCTTCTGGGCGATCAACCACGACACCTTTCTGAAAGATCAACTGGCCGGGATCGTGCAGGAGCGCACCGGCCGCGAGTTGACCGTGGACGGGCCGCTGGAGATCCGCCTGGGGCGGCAAACCACCATCGAGGCCAGCCAGATAGCCCTCGAAAATGCGCCCTGGGGTGAGAACGAAGCGATGCTCCGCGTCGGCCATGTCCAACTGGCCATCGACGTGCCCAGCCTGTTTGAAAACCGGGCACAACTCGACAGCCTGGTCGTGCAGGATTGCCGCATTGAGATGCGGTCAAACGAGCAAGGCGAGTCGAACTGGGACATCCTGCCCCCCGCGGACGAACAGGTCGCCAGCGACCAGCCCGGGCGCGCCGTGTCGTTGCTTGATCTGGCCGTCACGCGCTGTGAACTGACGATCGACGGCCCCAGGTTCGAGCAGGAAGTGAATCTCGGCATCGCTCTCGCACGCCTGAAGCCGGCGCCGGGAGACCGCCTGGAGGGCTTGATCAAAGGGCGGGTCAACGAAGACGAACTCGAGTTCGACGGCTGGCTGAGCCCGCTTGGCGCATTGACCGAAGGCGGAAAGCTCGAACACCAGGTGAACCTGACCCTGGGCAGCGTCACGCTGGAAAGCTCCGGGTCGGTCGCCGACACGACCACCTGGTCGGGCCCCGACATCAGTACTCGCTTCAGCGGGCCTGAAATCAGTAAGGTCCTGGCACGCCTGGGGCTGCCCGCGTTCAGCGAAGGCGCGTTCGACTTTCGAGCCAAGCTGAGCAACGAAGGCGACCTGTCACGCTTGGATGTCGATGGCGGGCTGGGCAAGCTGTACATCGACGCCGTGGGCAGCTTCGATCGCTTGAAAGCACCGTCCCGCGGCCATCTGCGGGCCAACGCCACCGGCCCCGACCTCGCCGCGCTGGGTGGCGCGTTCGGCGTTCCCAATCTGGTTGCTTCCTCCTTCGAGGCCCGGCTGGCGCTCCGGTTTGACGGACCGTCGCTGGTCGTGGAACAGGCCGGCGTATCAACCGATAACGATCGACTCGACCTGTCCGGCATGATCTCCATGGAGCAGGAATGGGCCGGCAGCTCACTCGATATCGAACTCCGCAGCGACAGGATTGACCCGTGGCTGGCGCCCCATGCCGAGATGGCAGGTCCGGTTGGCGCTGTCTCGCTGACAGGAAATGTCGCGGTCGACGCCACCGGCCAGCTCAGCATCGATGCACGCGGACAAACATTGGACACCGAGGTGTCGGCCAAGGGATCGTTGGGAACCCTTGCAGGAGGGCTGACGCCCGACCTGGAAATCGGCCTTCGCACCGAGCACCCACCGGTAGCGGGCGCGGCGTTCGGGGTCCAGAAACTGCCCGATGCGCCACTGAACGTTAAAGGCGCCCTGCGACTCGATGAAAATCGCCTGGTCACCGACGGTATGGACATCCGGCTCGGGCCCCACAGCGCCAGGGTCTCCGGCGCGGTTCCGATCGGTGGCGGTGTCGAGGGCAGTCAGGCGGACGTGTCACTCGACATACCAGACCTCGCGGCCCTGGGACAACTGTTCGACATCCGGGACTTACCCGCCGCACCCCTGCGTCTCGACGGCGAAGTGGCTACCGAGGGCAAGGGCCTTCGTTTTCTTGTTCGTCGCGGTGAGGCCGGTGCGCTGCGTCTCCACCTGGACGGCCGGATCGCCGACCTCGATGTGCCGCTGGGGATCGACCTCGAATACGATATCGGACTGCCCGGTCTTTCCGTACTCGACCGCTGGCTACCCGACCTGGCCTGGCCTGATGGCGAGGTGACCGCTCGAGGCCGTCTTGAACACCAGCAGGATCGTGTGAACATCGCTGAAACGATCGTCACGCTGGCGGGCGACGAAGCGCGCCTTGAGGGCGACGTTTACCTCGAAGACAAGCCGCGCCTCGACGTGCTTTTGATCACCAAGCTTCCCGATCTGGCACGCTGGGAAGAATTGGCAGGAAGGCCCCTGCCCGGCATACCCGTCGACCTGACGACGCGCGTCGCCGGAAACGCCGAAGCCTTGTCTTTCCATCAGTTGGATTTTCGAGCCGGCGTCAGCCAGCTCAAGGGTGACATCGCCGTTGTTCAGGGCGAGACGCTTCGAATTTCTGCTGAACTGACGTCGCCCCGACTGGACCTGGACACCTGGGTTATCCGCGAGGAAGCGCCCGCGGAGGCGCAGCCAAAAGGCGAACCGCGGCGCTTTCTGCTCGACGACACCGAGATCCCGAGTTTGGGAGAACTCGGCGTCGAGATCGACCTCGACCTGTCCGTTGCGCACGTCAACCTGCCCAACACGCATTATTCCGATGTGAGCATCGCGTTGCTGTTACAGGACGGCCGCCTGGAAATCGAACCATTCGGCCTCAAGGGTAGCGGCGGAGGTCGCTTCGACGGCATGCTGCGGTTTGATGAACGTGGCGATTTGCCGATGCTGGAACTCGATCTGAATGCGGACAACATGCCGTTTTTGGCGGGCGCCCGCGAGGGGCAGGACCCTGCAACCCTGCCGCACGCCAACCTGGTTTTATCGCTCCGCAGCGCCGGTCAGACGCATCGCGAGTTGGCGGAATCCCTTGGCGGCAGGATGCGGCTGAACGTCGGGCCGGGCCAACTGGCAAGCTCGAACTACTCGTTCCTGGTCAACGACTTCGTGGCCGAGCTCTTAAACACGCTGAACCCGTTTGCCAAGTCTGAAGAATTCACCTCGCTCGATTGCGCCGTTATCGCCGCCGATGTGGCTTCGGGTCAGGTCACCCTCGATCCGATTATCCTGCACCTGGAGCGTCTGACCGTGATCAGCAAGGGCCTGATCGACCTGGACTCCGAACAGCTCGACCTTACCTTCAAATCGAAACAGCGAAAAGGCCTTGGCATCAGCGCCTCGGACCTGGTGAAACCCTTCATCAAGGTCGGTGGAACCCTGGCTTCGCCGTCGATCGAGCTGGATCCCTCGGGCGGCGGCCTTGCGGTTGCCACCCTGGGACTATCGATCCTGGCCGACTCGCTGGTCGGGCGCTACCTGAGCAGTAAAGACCCGTGCGGAGACGCTTTGCAGCGCTTGGAAAAACGCGACAGCGGCACCCCCTGAAACCGCAGCGCCACCCGGCGTACTTTGACATAATCATGTGTTTGAAAAATACCGTGTCCGGGGGACAAATATGCGCATCGTGATTCGAGGACTGGCCCTTCTGTTGGCGGCCATGGGTTCCATCGGCCTGGCAGACTGGAATGAACAATCGCTCGAGGGGCTCGAATGGCGGGAAATCGGCCCATACCGGGGCGGACGGTCGGCGGCGGTCGCCGGCATCCCGCAGGACCGCGATACCTATTATTTCGGCGCAACCGGGGGCGGCGTCTGGAAGACCGTCAACGGCGGCGGGGATTGGGAAAACGTTTCGGACGGCTTCTTCGGCGGCTCGATCGGAGCCGTCGCGGTGTCCGAATGGGACCCGAACGTCGTCTACGTCGGCGGCGGCGAGAAAACGGTTCGGGGAAACGTCTCGCACGGCGACGGCATGTGGAAGAGCACCGACGCCGGCAAGACCTGGACCCAAATCGGCCTCGAGGACAGCCGTCATATTTCCCGAATCCGCATTCACCCCAAAAACCCCGATCTCGTGTACGTCGCGGTCATGGGACACCTGTTCGGCCCCAGCGAACAGCGCGGCGTGTACCGCTCCCGCGACGGCGGCGAGACATGGCAGCGCATCCTGTTCGCAAACCCGCAGGCCGGCGCGGTCGACCTGGCCATGGACCCGGTCAACCCGCGCGTGATATACGCCACCACCTGGCGCGTGATCCGAACACCCTACAGCCTGGAATCCGGTGGCCAGGGTTCCGACCTGTGGAAAAGCACCGACGGGGGGGACAGCTGGGACAAACTCTCGGGCAACGAAGGCCTGCCGGAACCACCGCTGGGGATCGCCGGCATCACCGTATCTCCCTCCAATCCTGACAACCTGTACGCCCTCATCGAAGCCGCAGACGGGGGCGTATTCCGTTCCACAGACGCTGGCCAAACCTGGGCGCGGGTCAATTCAGAGCGCAAACTGCGCCAGCGCGCTTGGTACTACACCCGGATCAATGCCGACCCGGCCGATGAAGAGGTTCTGTACGTACTGAACGTTCGCTTCCACAAGTCCAAGGACGGCGGCAAGACCTTCAAAGTGATTTCCACGCCACACGGCGATAACCACGACCTGTGGATCGACCCGGCGAATCCGGAGCGCATGGTCCAGTCCAACGACGGGGGCGCCAACGTCAGCTACGACGGGGGCGAGAGCTGGTCGGAGCAGAGTAACCAGCCCACCGCGCAGATGTACCGGGTTTCCACAGACAACGCGTTTCCCTTCCGCCTGCTTGGCGGCCAGCAGGACAACTCGGCGGTCCGTATCCGTTCACGATCGGCCACCGGGCCCGCGATCGGCCTGCGCGACTGGGAACCCACCGCCGGTGGCGAGAGCGGGCATATCGTGGCCGACCCCGAAAATCCCGACGTCGTCTACGGCGGCTCGTATGGCGGCTTCCTGTTGCGCGTGAATCACGCCACTGGAGACCGCCGATTGATCAACGTGTGGCCCGACAACCCCATGGGATGGGGCGCCGAGTCACTCAAATATCGTTTTAATTGGAACTTTCCCTTGATGTTTTCGCCACACGACCCGGACATTCTTTACGCGGCAGCGAATGTTCTATTCAAAACGACCAATGAGGGCCAGAGTTGGCAGGCCATCAGCCCCGACCTGACGCGCAACGAGAAAGAAAAACAGGCCGCCAGCGGGGGCGAAATCACGAAGGACAATACCGGCGTCGAGTACTACAACACGATCTTCGCCCTGGCCGAGTCCTTGCACGAGGCCGGCGTGCTCTGGGCCGGGTCCGACGACGGCTTACTGCACCTTAGCCGCAATGGCGGCGAGGACTGGGCGAACGTCACCCCCCGAGGCCTGCCGCGTGACGTACAAATCAATTCCATCGAGGCCCATCCCTTTGAACCCGGCGGTCTGTACGTGGCTGCCACCGCCTACAAGAGCGATGATTTCCGGCCTTACCTGTACCGGACCACCGATTACGGACGGCGCTGGACGAACATCGGCAAGGATCTCCCGGAAGAAGAGTTCACGCGCGTGGTTCGCGCCGATCCCGAAAAACGTGGCCTGCTGTACGCGGGAACCGAGCGCGGCGCCTGGTTCTCGCGCGACGACGGAGTTTCGTGGTCACCCCTGCAACTCGACCTTCCGATCGTGCCGGTCACGGATATGGCGGTGAAAGAAGGCCACCTCGCCGTCGCTACCCAGGGTCGTGGTTTCTGGATGTTCGACCACCTCCACGTTCTGCGCCAGGCGGACGACGACGCGTTTGGCGACCGCCTGCATCTCTTCCAGCCGGCCCCGGCCCTGCGCCTGCCAAATCGCCGGGCGGATGACCCGGGACACCGCGGAACCAACCCGCCCTCCGGTACGGTGCTCCACTACTGGCTGCCCGAAAGCCTGCCAGACGATACGCCGCTGGAACTGGTTATCGCCGATGCCTCGGGTACTACCGTCCGTACCTTTACGCGTAAAGCCGAAACCGACGAAGAGGAAACTCCCCCGCTGGGCGATGACGATCGCCGGTTGACCGCCGACAAGGGTCTGAACCGCTTTGAATGGAACCTCAGGTATCCGAGCGTGGAGCGCTTCAAAAAACTGGTTCTCTGGAACAACTCCCTCAGCGGCCCCCGCGCCGTGCCCGGCACGTACACGGCCACGCTCAGCGCCGGCGAGACGACAGTGTCCACCGACATCGTCGTCCTGCCCGACCCGCGAAGTGACGCTTCGGCCGATGAATTGCAGCGGCAATTCGATTTTGTGTGGGCGGTCAACCAGAAACTTACCGAGACCCACCGCGCCATTACTCGTCTTCGCTCGGCCCGCTCCCAGGTCGAGTCCATCACCGCCCGGGTCACCGACCAACCGGAATACACCTCGCTGGCCGAGCAGGCCGGGACGATCGTCTCGCAACTGGATGACATTGAGCAAACCCTGTACCAGACGCGGCTCGAGGCCCGGCAGGACCCCCTGAACTATCCGATCCGGCTGAATGACAAACTGGCGGGGGTCATGCTGAACGCATCGATGGGCGACCACGCCCCGACGGCCGCGGCCGTTGCGGTGCGCGATGAACTCGTTGCCGCGATCGACACCCAACTCGCTGAGCTCGACGACGTTCTCGGCGAACAGCTGGACGCGTTCAACCGCCAGGTTGCAGAGAAGGAGCTGCCCGCCATCGCCGCGGATTGAACCAGGCGCCGCAATGCTCCCTGCTGGAGCGACGCAAGTCGTGAGTGGTTTGAGGAATCGCGACTGACGTCGTTCCTACAGGAAGCCCTTTTCGATGTCTTCGGCGACTTTCTGCGAATCGCGATCGGCCGCATTGCCACGGCCGCCGCCACCGGCCGTCTCCAGCACCATGCGGCCGCCGGCCGGGATGGTTTCACGTCCCATACCGCGCAGTTCCGGGCCGTCTTTCACGTAGACCCGGGCGGGTGCTCCGCTTTGCCCCCCTTGCCGGCCGCGTGGCGGGTGCTTGATCCGGTCGAACATTTTAGAAACCATGAACGCCTCGCCCCGGGCATGGGCGAACTCCATGATTTGGCCGACGCCGCCGCGAAATTCGCCTTCCCCACCAGATCCCGGACGGTATTCTTTTTTCCAAATGATCAGCGGCGCGCTGTTTTCGGTGATCTCCACCGGCGTACTGCGGACTCCCGACGGAAAGGCGGTGCAATCGAGCCCGTCCTTGCCGGGTCGCGCGCCGCTGCCACCGGCGTAAAACGCGTTGATCACGAAGGGTTCGACCACGCTGCCCGGGATCAGGCCGCGGCCGCCCAGGAAAACCGGGCCGAACAGGCAGGACGCACCCTCCGAGGGGACGCGACCCCCGAGGGGCTGTTCCAGGCAGCCCAGCACGACATCGGGCAACATCTGGCCGATGGCGTGGCGGGCCGAGACCGCTGCGGGCCGCGCAGCATTGAGGATGGAGCCTTCCGGTGCGGTCACCCGGACGACCTCGAGAGAGCCGGCGTTGTTCGGCACGTCGTTACCCACCACGCAGCGCACGCCGAATGACGCATAGGCCTGCGTGTAAGTCAGGGGCACGTTGATACCGTGTCCACAGACGGGGGACGTTCCCGAGAAATCGACGTCGATCCCGTCATCGCCGATCGTCAGTGAACACACCAGGTCGACGGCCTCGTCGTAGCCGTCGATGCGCATGCCATGGGTCCAGCAACCCTGCGGCAGCTTTGCGATTTCTGCCAGCATGGCACGGCGGGAATTCTCGATGATCACGCGGCCGGCCTCGTCCAGGTCGTCCATCCCGAATTCGTCCAGGGTCTCCAGCAGCCGATCTGCACCGGCCCGGTTGCAGGCGGTCAGCGAGTGCAGATCACCCTCGGCGGCCCGCGGATCCCGGACGTTGGCGCGCAGGATCTCGAGCAAGACTTCGTTCGGTTTGCCGGCTCGATAGAGGTAGCCCATCGGGATGTTCAGCCCTTCCTCGAAAACCTGGCGGCCGTCCGGACCAAAACCCAGCCCGCCAACATCCGCGATGTGCGAGGTCGCCGCGAACAGCGCCACGGGCCGGCCACCGTGGAACACCGGCGTGACCACCGTGAAATCGTTGAGATGACCGGTGCCGTGCCAGGGATCGTTGGTCAGCAATACGTCCTCGGGGTGCAGTTCCGCCACCGGAAATTTATTCAGGAAAAACCCCACGCTGGCCGCCATCGCGTTGACGTGACCTGGCGTGCCAGTCACGGCCTGGGCCAGCATCCGTCCCCGGGTGTCGAATACGCCGGCCGAGATATCACCCGCCTCGCGCACCGTGGTCGAAAACGCCGTGCGCACCAGCGTCTGCGCCTGTTCCTCGACGACCGCCAGCAGCCGGTCCCACAACAGCTGCGTACGGATACGGTCCAGTGCCCCGGTGTTCATGGCCTGCGCTCCAGCATGAGGTGCCCGAGCGTATCGACCGCGGCGCACCAGCCTTTCGGCACGACGGTGGTCGTTTGGTCCTCGGTAATCAGCGCCGGCCCATCGATGTTTTGACCCTCGGACAGGTCGGCTCGCAGGTATACCCGGGCTTCTAGCCGGGCCTCACCGGCGGGATCGAACAGGGGCTGCGTCATGGCCGGCTGCCCGGCCGAACGTCGTGGAAGGTCGATACCGCACTCGAGCGATGCCTGCACCGGCGCGGCAAGCGTCAGCGTCCAGCTCAGCACCTCGACATCGACCCCCTCGATCACGCGCCCGTACAGCTGCCGATAGGCTGCCTCGAACGCAGCCCGGAAAATCTCACCGTGTGTCGGCCCGTAGGGTTCGACCGGCAACGACACGAGAATCTCATGGCCCTGCCCGACGTAGCGAATGTACGCATGGCGCCGCTCACTGAGCGATGCGCTCGGCGCGCCCAGGCGCACCACGGCCTCGGCTTCATCGCGCATCTCCCGCATCAGCCCATCGACGAGCTCGCAGTCCAGTTCGGACAACCGTTGCCGGCGGCTGCGGACGACCTCGAAGGCCACCGGGGCGAGCAGGAAGCCGACCGCGGAGCCGACACCCGCCTCGGCCGGGATCACGACGCGGCGAACCCCCAGCTTTTCCCCGAGGCGAGCGGCGTGCAGTGGCGCGGCCCCGCCGAACGCCACCATGTCGCGCGCTCCCAGGTCCATGCCGAATTCAGCTGCGTGCGCGCGTGCCGCCGCGGCCATATTCTCGTCCACCACCTCGCTGATGCCAAAAGCCGCCAATTCGCTGTCTAACGCCATCGGCCGGGCGATTGCCTCGTCCACGGCCCGCAGGGCCGCGTCGTTATCCAGCGCGAAGGCCCCGCCGGCAAAGGTATCGGCGCAGATCCGACCGAGCAGCACGTCGGCATCGGTCACGGCTGGACGGGTGCCACCCCGACCGTACGACGCCGGGCCCGGTTCCGAGCCGGCGCTTTTTGGGCCGACCTGAATGCGGCCCAGTGTGTCCACGCGGGCGATCGAGCCGCCACCCGCGCCGATCTCCACCATTTCAATAACGGGAATGCGAACGGGCAGCCCGCTGCCTTTACGAAAACGATATACCCGGTCCACCTCGAAGCTGCGCGAGGTCAGGGGCTCGAAATCATCTACCAGGCACAACTTCGCCGTGGTGCCGCCCATGTCGAAGGACAACACCCGGTCCATGCCGGCGCCACGAGCCACTTCCTGGGCCAGGATCGCCCCACCTGCCGGCCCTGATTCGACCAGGCGGATAGGGAACTTCGCCGCGGTCTCGAGCGTGGTCAGGCCGCCGCCGGATGTCATCAGGAAAAACGGGCAATCGAACCCCTGGTCGGTCAGCTCGGCGGCCAGGCGTTCCAGGTAACGGGCCATCAGGGGGCGCACGTAGGCGTTGGCGCAGGCGGTCGACAGGCGCTCGAACTCGCGAATCTCGGGACAGACCTCGGACGCCAGCGTGATCGACAGGTTCGGGCGAAGCTGTGACAGCCATTCGGCCGTGCGTAGCTCGTGTTCGGGGTTGACGAAGGCGTGCAGGTAACCGATCGCCACGCTCTCGACACCGTGTTCGTCGAGGACGGGCAAGGCGGATTCCAACGAGGCCACATCGAGCGGCAGCAACACGTTGCCGTCACGATCGAGGCGCTCGCTGACCGGCAGGCGCAAATGGCGCGGCACCAGCGGTTTCGGGCGGTCGATCATCACGTCGTACTGCTCGAAACGGTCCTCGTGGGCCATTTCGAGCGCGTCGCGATGGCCCGTGGTGGTCAGCAGAGCGGTGGCCGCCCCCCGGCGCTCGATCAGGGCGTTGGTGGCCAGCGTGGTGCCGTGGATGATCAGGCCCACGTCGCCGGACTGCAGGCCGGATTGCTCGAGAACGGCGCCGATTCCCGCCAGCACCGCCTCGCCCGGATGGCCATGCGTGGTCAGCAGCTTGGTCGTGTAACGCGGGCCGACGGGCGGCTCCAGCACGACGTCGGTGAAGGTGCCGCCAATATCGACGGCCATCCGCGCGCGGCGCGTTTCTTCCAATGGTCAATCCTTTTGCTGGCGGTTCCGGACCGCAGGGGCCCGACGCTGAAAGTATAGCTTCAACCGCCACGTGATGGCGGCCGGCGTTCCCCTGCCACTGAATGCCAACGGCACTACCGCCCCGTCACAGGATCATGGGGTCTCAGGGCATCATCACGCCGCTTAATGGTGGCGCCCAACCCAGCGCGCGATGTTTTTCGATAAGTTCGTCCAGCCCGCGGGCCAGGTCCTCCGGAAACGGGGCCATGCGCCGGTGCGTCATGTCGATGCCGGCCGTGATGTATTCGAGGGTCGCCGCCAGGCGGTCGCTACTGTCGTTGACGACGAAATAAATACCGTGAAAACGGCGGTTGCTGCGGCCAAGTATGCGGTTGTAAGTACTCACGCGATCGCCCGCGTGCACTTCGGAACGGTAGAACAGGTGATGCTCCAGGTCGAACTGGCTGCGCCGGGTTTGCTCAAACCACGCGGCGTCGACGCCAATTTCTTCCAACACCCGCCAGGCGCCCTCTGCAAACAGGGCCTGGAAATACTGCACGCCGACGTGGCCGTTACGGTCCTTCCACTCCTGCGGGACGTTTCGGGCGATCTGGATGGGAAGCTCACGCACCTGTTCCGGGCGCGGGAACGCACGGGCCGCGGCGCGCGGGCTCATAGCAGGGATCTTTTCTTCGGCGTGTAGGCCTCGGCTTCCTCGGGGGTGAGTTGGATCACCTTGATGGTCCAGTTAGCCAATACCGCGTCGACTTTCAGGCTGTATCGCCCGCCTTCCTCGAACAGCTTGAGCCCGTTTCCGGGGTACTTGGTTTTCATGATCGTGCCGGCGTGGGTCTGGGTCGGCTCGTTCAGCAACACGACGGTTAGTCCCATCGACTCCGCGAACTCGCTGTTGACCCGCCAGTCGATCAGCCAGGGGCCTTTGACTTCGAACTCGGCCGTTTGCTTGGTTCGACTACCGGAAAATTCCCGGACCAGTTGTTCCGCCGACGCGTTCAGCGGTAACAGGACCGTTATTGCCAGTGCCAATAATTTGAATGTCTTCATATTGGAAGGGACACCGCGAAAAATTTCAGGTTCCATTATAGCGATGGACCACGACTTATCCTCGCGGCGGCGGCACGCGTTGCTGCAACCATGGGCGCACCTTGAGAAAGCCGGTGTACAACCGTTCCAGCACCCAGAGCAGTGGTGGGAACCGGGCAATGACGCCCAATGGACGCAGCAGCGGAATCGCCCGCCACATCGCGGCGAAGGCCGCGGCGCCCGAAACCACCGGCCCGCCCTCCTCCTGGGCATGGAAACGCGCCAGCAGGGTTTCCGCATCCAGCGGGCAGGCTTTCCCCTGCTGGACGTCGACGAAGCGGATCGCGCCACGGCGGTCCAGGCGGCGCATCAGCGCGATTTCGCGCAAGCACAACGGACACTCGCTGTCGTACCAGACCCTGAGGCGAGGTGGCGAGTTCACGTGGTTTGGTCCCAGTAAGGACGCTCGCCGAATTTTTCCGCGAGGAAGTCGATGAAGCGGCGCGCACGGCGTGACAGATAGCGGGTCCGGGGATAAACCGCCCAGGCGTCGAGGGGATCGGGCGCATGTTCCGGCATGATCTCGACGAGATCGCCACTGGCGACCGCTTGCCAGGCAATGAAGCTGGGGATCAGCGTCAGGCCATGGCCCGCCATCGCCATGTCGCGCAGGAAATCCCCGTTGTTCGCCGTCACCGGTGAAGGGGCGGATATCGTGACCAAACGGCCCTCCTCGTTTTTCAACTGCAGCGTGCCACCACTGCCCGTATCGTATACCAGCACGCGATGCGACGAGAGATCCTCGAGGCGTTGCGGCCGGCCGTGTTTTTCCAGGTACGCCGGACTGGCGCACAGCAGCAGGCGAATCGGACACAGCCGACGGGCCTGCAGGCTGGAATCTTCCAGCCGCGCGATGCGGATAGCAAGGTCCACGCCACGCTCCACCAGGTCCACCTGCCGGTCGGAGAAATCCATGTCGACATCCAACCCCGGGTGAGACCGCAGGAAGTCGTCGATCGCGGGCGCCAGGTGGGCGAGCCCAAAGGACAGCGGAACCGCCAGGCGCAATGTGCCCTCCAGCGATGCTTCGAGGTCGGTTGTCGACGCGTTCAGCTCGGCGACGTCCGACAACAATTTGACGGCTCCCTCATAGTAACGGCGGCCGGCGTCGGTCAGGCTCGAGCGCCGCGTAGTGCGGTTGATCAGTCGAACACCAAGGCGCGACTCGAGGTCGGTCAGGCGGCGGCTGACGCCGGACTTGGCCAGCCCGAGTTGCTCGGCCGCGGCGCTGATGCTTCCGGCCTCGACGATCCTAACGAAGGTTTTCATCTCGATAAACTGGCTCATTGTTCTCTATTTGTGAACGTTATTTTGTAATTCTTGATGTTTTTAACCAATAAAACAACAGTTACGGTGTCCCCAATCAAAATCAGGGAAAAAACAATGCCTGAGCACGCGAATGTCACGACGCGAAAAATCTTGACCACGACGGTGGGCGTGCCCGCAACCGATGGGGACGGTGTGCGCATGACGCGCATCATCGGCAGCCCCGAGCTGGACATGCTGGACCCCTTCCTGCTGTTGGACTGTTTCGAATCGGACCGGCCACAGGACTACATCGGCGGATTCCCCAGCCATCCACACCGTGGTTTCGAGACCGTGACGTACCTGCTGGCCGGGCGCATGCGGCACAAGGACAGCTCGGGCAACGAGGGCGTCATTGAACCCGGCGGCGTTCAATGGATGACGGCCGGACGGGGCATCGTGCATTCGGAGATGCCGGAACAGGACAATGGGCTTCTCAAGGGCTTTCAGCTGTGGGTCAATCTGCCCGCCCAGGCCAAGATGGCCGAACCCGGCTACCAGGAATTCTCCCCGGCGCAGACACCGCTCGAGATACGCGAAAACGGCACCGAGATTCGCGTGATCGCGGGCCGCACGAGCTCAGGCACCGAGGGCGCCGTGAGAAACAATTTCGTTCGCCCCACGTACCTCGATGTCAGCCTGCCGGCGGGGCGCTCGTTCGAGCAGGTCGTCGATGTTGACGACAACGCCTTTTTGTTCGTCGTCGATGGCGAACTCGAGGTCGGAGAGAAAGGAGCCCGGCTGGGCCAGCGATCCCTGGGCATCCTGGGTGCGGGCGAGCGCATCGCGGTACAGGCCGGTTCGGGAGACACCCGATTCCTGCTGGTCTCGGCCCGGCCCATCGGCGAGCCCGTCGCCCGTGGCGGGCCCTTCGTAATGAACACGCGCCAGGAGATCCTCCAGGCTTTCGACGATTACCGTCACAACCGATTCTGAACACCGGAGAGAACGATCATGGGTTTACTGGTACACGGCAAATGGGAAGATCGCTGGTACGACACCGAAGGCCACGAAGGCCACTTCAAGCGCAGCGCAGCGCAATTCCGCAACTGGGTCACTGCGGATGGCAGCCCCGGCCCCGACGGCCGCGGCGGCTTCAAGGCCGAGCCCGGGCGCTATCACCTTTACGTGTCGCTGGCCTGCCCCTGGGCCAACCGCACGCTGATCTTCCGCCACCTGAAGGGGCTGGAAGAAATGATCAGTCTATCGGTCGTGCACTGGCGCATGAAGGAGTACGGCTGGACCTTCGAAGACGGCGACGGGGTGATTCCCGACGCGATCAACGGCGCCGAGTACATGCACCAGGTCTACACGGCGGCGATGCCGGACTATTCAGGGCGGGTGACCGTCCCCGTGCTGTGGGACAAGCAGGAAAACACGATCGTCTCGAACGAGTCGTCCGAGATTATCCGCATGTTCAACAACGCCTTCGACGGCGTCGGTGCAACGCCTGGCGACTTTTACCCGGTGGAACTCAGGAACGAGATCGACGAGCTCAACGCCCGCATCTACAGTAACGTGAACAACGGGGTGTACAAGGCGGGCTTCGCCACCAGCCAGTCCGCTTACGAGGAGGCCCTGGTGCCGCTATTCGACACGCTCGACTGGCTGGAGCACCGCTTGGCGCGCGGCCGTTACCTGTTCGGTGACCGCCTGACGGAAGCCGACTGGCGCCTGTTCACCACGCTGGTGCGGTTCGATCCGGTTTACGTCGGCCATTTCAAGTGCAACCTGCGGCGGATCGCCGACTACCCGAACCTGTGGGCATACACGCGCGACCTCTATCAGCACGAGGGTGTGGCCGAGACGATCGACATGCACCACATCAAGCACCACTACTACGTCAGCCACGACATGATCAACCCGACCGGTGTGGTGCCGACCGGCCCGGTGCTGGATTACTGGGCGCCGCATGGGCGAGAGTCGGTTTAGGCCATCGGCTTGGCCTGGGCCCTGGGCGCCGGACCGCTCTCAGCTCTTTGCCGGAACCGGCTCGACGGTCGGCGGAACGACCGGTGCTTCGCGCTTGCGCAAAAACGGTATGACGAGAATCACCAGCACGGCAATCGCCGCATCGAAATACAAAACCGTCGCGTAATCGAAACGTTCCGCCACGACGCCCTGCCAGTAGTTGCCGATGCTGATCGCCA
>JABDPF010000013.1 GCA_013042915.1 Lysobacterales bacterium | reverse complement strand
GATCGTGCATGCGATCGCGCTTCTCGAGCAGGAATTGGTTGGCCGGCACCATGTGCTCGACGATGTCCGCGTATGCGGCCCAGAACTCCGCCGGTTCTATACCCGTGCCGGGCGCGATCTCCTCGGCAACCAGGTTGTAGAGCTCCTTCGCAACGGAGAGCCCGCTGCACTCGATGCGTGATTCCATTGTGTGTTACCCCGGTGTCAAATCGTGCTAGATGGCGAACAGCCCGGCGCCGCGCCGGGCTGCCGGTTATTTCTGCTCGTTGTCCTGCTGGCTGGCGTAATAGTTGAGAAGCTGTTCGAGTTCCTGCTTGCTGTAGTCGGTGACCCTTCTTTCCATCATGGGTGGTACGAGGTGTTCGCCGGTCGGGACGAACTTGATGGTGGAAGCCAGGTAGTCGGTCCACTGGCCCGCCAGCCGGGGGCCCCGATCTGCCGCGCGGCCGCCCTGCTCATGGCAGGTCTCGCAGTGCTCGTCGTGCAGCGCCTGACCCGCGGTCGCCAGCGCCGGGTCGAAAGCCTGCTCGGCCGGCACGAACGTCTGCTCGCCGTACCAGGCGGCGAGGGCGTTGATGTCTTCGTCGCTCAGCGTGCTGGCGATCTTGCACATGTCGGTCGTCGTGCCCTGCTTGGGGCCGGAACGGTAATCGTTCTTGATGCAGGGCCGGTCCCACATCTGGAAACCCCTCAGTGTCTTGGCGATGAACTTGGCTTTCTGGCCGGCGATAATGGGCACATCGGAGTGGGCGGAGACGCCCAGCGGCCCGTGACAGGCGCTGCATTCCGCTTTCAGTGCTTCCAGGTCCGCGGCTGCGGCCGATCCGCACAGTACCATCGTGGCCGCGATCATTCCTGCCCTTGCTTTGATCATTTCAGCTCCTCGAGGATGGTTGATGCCAGGTTCAATGTAGTCCCTTCAAGGGTAATGTACATTGACTTGGAGCACCATCCCCGAGGGGAAATGCCCGGTATTGACCGGGCTTCTGACCCTTGCCCTCTAGCCGCCGAAATCGAGCGTCCAGAAGTGATGGTATCGGTAGCCGTTCTCCTGGTCGCGGCCGACACCGATGCCCGAATGCGTGAAATTCGGATCCATGATCAGGCGGCAGTGTCCCGGGCTGTCCATCCACAGTTGGACCACGTGGTCATCGGTCTGGTCGTGGCTGGAGGCGGCGATGTTCTCTCCAATCCTGGTGCCGTTCCAGTAAGGCCAGACCCGCTCACTCATGCTGGGGCCTCCTTCCGTGTCGTGGGCGAAGTAGCCCCTGGCCGCCATGTCCATGGAGTGCTGGGTAGCGATGTCCGCCAGGGAGGCGCTCCACACCAGCGGGGGTAGGGCGGGCTTTTCCTTGCTGCCGTCGCCGTCGCAATCCTGGGCTTGGCCGCGCGCGGCATTGAGGTCGTCGAGCATCGATTGCAGCGTCCCACCGGTCGTCGTAGACGGCGTCGCGGCCTTGACCGTAATCGAAACGTCGTCCGTGTCGGTGGCGCCGTCGTCGTCGGTCACCCGCAGGCGCAGGCGAATGGTCGTCGCGTCGTCGGGGGCGGTGAAGCTGACCTCCGGCGTAGAAGCGCCCGAAAGGCTGACGGCCGTACCCGAGACCTGGCTCCAGGACCAGTTGACGATACTGCCGTCCGGGTCGCTGCCGCCACCGGTGACGGTCACGCTGTCGCCTGCATCCACCTGGAAGTCATTGCCTGCGTCGGCAGTGGGCGACTGGTTGACCGGTGTCGGGTCATAGAAATTGACGACGACTTCATCGTAGTCGGTGGCGCCGTCGTCGTCGGTAACGCGCAGGCGAAGCCGGGTATAGCCCTCGCTGGCCGGCGCGGTGAATCGGACTGTGGGGCTCGAGGCGTCCTGCAGGCTGACGGACGATCCGGCGACCCGCGTCCAGGCCCAGTTCACGACTTCGCCGTCCTCGTCGTTCGCGCTGCCGGTGATACTTACCGACGATCCGATCTCTACGTTCAAGTCGCTGCCGGCCCAGACCGTGGGCGCTTTGTTCGGTGCTGCCGTCACATCGACCAGCACGTCGTCGGAGTCGGTCATGCCGTCGTTGTCCGTCACCTCCAGGCGCAGGCGCACCGTACCGGCCTGCTCGGGCGCGGTGAAGCTCGTCGACCACTGGTCCGGATTCTCCAGGGTCACCGTCGGGCCGTCGACCTGGGTCCAGTGATGATTGACAATGTGACCGTCGGTGTCGTGACCCGATCCTGTGATCGTGACCCGTGTGCCACTCAGGGTGGACAGGTTGCCACCCGCCTCGGCTGTTGGCGCCTTGTTCGTTCCGGGCTCGCCGTCGCCGATGATTCGATCAATCAAGAACTGCTGGGACCCGGTATCCCAAGCCAGCTCGATATCCACGACCTGGCCTTCGACCTGGGCTCCGCGGATCGCCAGACGCCCGTCCTCCGGGCTCTCGACGATTGCGCCCGCCGTTAAAACGTCATCCGGGTTTGACACAAAGTTGGATTCGAAACGAACCACCTCGAAGGTCACGTCTTTGCTGGCCGTGGCGCCCCCTTCCTCGGTCACGACGACGGTTATCGTGTGCTCGCCCTCGCCGGACAGCGACCAGGCCCACTTCATGGCCCACCCGGAGTCGGACGAATCGGGCACGTCGGGGAAGGCCGCCCCGACGTCGCCACGGGCGCTGCCGTAAGGAAGCAGGCCAAGGCTTTCACCGTTGATAAAGGCCTCTACCGAGACGATTCCCTCGTCACTGATGGCCCAGCCCGAGATCAGGCTGATGCCCGAACGAACGGAGCCTTCCGCGGGTTCTTCGATATGAAAGGTGATTTCAGCCGCCGCGGGTGACGCGAGGGAGCACAGCAAGACAGCCGTGCAAAGAGTTTTCCTGATCATCTTCCATCCTCCTTGATGGGCCTGCGCCGGTCCGTGGCGCATGATCTCACCTTGGTTTATAGCATTTTTCAGGGTCTCGGCGAGCACCAGATCCGACCAGCGGACTGGCCTCCCCGACGGAAGGCGTCGATAATCGGTTCATGAAACTCTCGGCCTTCGGCAAGAAGTTTTCCGGCGAATCCGGCATCGTCGAATTGATGGACGACCTCGGCAGCGCGTTGCTGGAAAATCCCGGCATGATCATGATGGGTGGCGGCAACCCGGCGCGGTTGCCGATTCTCGAGGACGCGTTCCGTCGACACCTTCTTGGAATCCTGGATGACCCGGATCGTCGACACCGGGTTTTTGGACTGTATCAACCGACGGCCGGAGAACAGGCGTTCAGGGAGACGGTGGCTCGCTTCCTGACTGAGCAGTTTGGCTGGAACCTGACGGCGGACAATATCGGCGTTTCCAACGGCAGCCAGTCCGCGCTGTTTTTGCTGCTCAACCTGTTCGCAGGAGAATTGCCCGACGGCAGCCACCGCACGATTCACCTTCCGATCAGCCCGGAGTACCTGGGTTACGCTGACAGCGGCCTCGCCGACGGGTTTTTCAGTGCTTCCCGGCCGGAAATCCGTTTACTCGAAGACCGCCAGTTCAAATATGTCGTGGATTTCGACGCGCTGGACCCGGGCCCCGATGTGGGTGCACTGCTGGCTTCGCGTCCCACCAACCCGACGGGCAACGTGTTGACCGACGAGGAAATAGCGCGACTGGACATCATCGCCCGCGAACGATCGATTCCGCTGATCCTCGACGGCGCCTACGGGCCGCCTTTCCCGAACATCCTGTTCACGAAGGCGACGCCACACTGGAACGAGAACACGATCCTCGCCCTCAGCCTGTCCAAGCTGGGCCTCAATGGCCTGCGGACCGGCATCATCGTGGCTCGCGAGGACATCATTCGGGCTTATTCGAACGCCAACGGCATCGTCAACCTGGCCTGTGGCAACATCGGTCCCGCCATTGCCGCGGAACTGTTTCGTTCGGGCGAAATCCTCAGCCTGACGCACGAGCACGTGACGCCTTTCTATCGGAAGCGCGCGGCCGACGTGGTGGGGTGGCTGCGCCAGGCCATGGGTGATCTTCCGTACCGCGTGCACAAGCCCGAGGGTGCATTCTTCCTGTGGTTGTGGCTGCAGGATCTACCCGGCGGCAGCGCGGCCTTTTACGAACGGCTGAAGCAACGGGGCGTACTGGTTGTACCCGGTCATCACTGCTTCTTCGGGCTCAAGGAAGACTGGCCACACAGCCGGGAGTGCATCCGTGTTTCTTACGTGCAGGACGAAGCCGCCGTGCGCAAAGGTATCGGGCTGATCGCCGACGAGGCGAGAAAAGTGTTTGCCGAAGGCTGAGGCCTTGTCTTCGGCCATGCGCCGTTTGACATCACCCGGCTACATCGCGCGCCGTTTTCGATTCCCCCTCAATGCAGCGGGTGCGAATACACCGCCGGACCGATAATCTCGTCAATACGCGCCAACTGATCGGCGTCGAGTGTCACCCCGCTGGCCCCTGAATTTTCCCGGATCTGCTCCGGCCCCGAGGCGCCGGTGATGCACGAGGTGACGCCGTTCTGGTGCAGCAGCCAGGCCAGCGCCAACTGGCTCATGGTAAGACCCGCATCCTTGGCCATCTGCCCAAGTCTCTGAACATGTTCCAGTTTTTCGTCATCACTCACCAGGTCCTTGATGAACTGGTTTTGCCGATCGTCGCTGGCGCGACTGCCTGCCGGGTGCGGCTCGCCGGGCCGGTACTTGCCGGTCAGGATGCCCTGCTCCAGCGGAGAAAATACGACCTGGCCGATGCCGTTCTCTCGGCAAGTAGGCAGAACCTCGCGCTCGATGTCTCGCATCAGGAGGCTGTAATGGGGCTGGCTCGACACGGGGGCGTACAGGCGAGAGCCGCAGAGGTTAACGGTTTCCCGTATCTTTGCAGCCGGCCAGCAGGAAAAGCCCCAGTACAGAATCTTGCCCTGGTGGACCAGGTCGTCCATTGCGCGCACGGTTTCGCCCAGTGGCGTTCCATCGTCGTGCCGATGGCACTGGTAGAGGTCCAGGTAGTCCACATTGAGCCGTTTCAGGCTGGCTTCGCACTGTTCCATGATGTGCTTGCGCGACAGGCCGCGGTCGTTGGGACCCTCGCCCATCGGAAAGTAGACTTTACTGGCCAATACGAAAGACGAGCGTTCGTAAGGCGCGAGCAGTTGGCCCCACATCGTTTCGCAAGCGCCCTGGGCATAAACATTGGCGGTGTCGAAGAAGTTCACGCCGCTCTCGAAAGCGGCCTCGATGATTCCCCTGCCGGTATTCCCATCCGTTGTTTTACCAAAAGTGAGCCATCCGCCCAATCCGATTTCGGACAATTTGATTCCGGCGTTTC
Organism: Lysobacterales bacterium; assembly: GCA_013042915.1. GTDB lineage: Bacteria > Pseudomonadota > Gammaproteobacteria > Xanthomonadales > SZUA-36 > JABDPF01. The sequence continues at coordinate 959 of JABDPF010000013.1, read as the reverse complement.
CGAGGCGGCGATATTTCATGGTGCATCCTTTTTCAGGTTGATTTGCCCGCGTAAAGGCGGGATGCTTGTCGACTTGATGATACCAACTGGGCCTGGTTTTTAAAGCCTAGGGCCGACAGGAGAAGCGTGATGAGAGCGGAGGAATTCGTCGACCTGCTGGGTCGGGAAAAAGCCAGTGCCATTCTGCGCACCGATGACCAGGAAAAAGCCGCGTTAGCCATGGATGCAGCGATCTGCGGGGGCTTTCGCATCGTCGAATTCACGCTGACGATTCCTGGCGTGTACGAACTTGTCCAGGACTTCTCGCGGCGTGACGGGGTGGTGGTGGGCACCGGCACCGTGATGAACGCCGAAGACGTGCGTCGCTCGGTGGATGCCGGCGCGCGCTTCGTGGTCGCACCGGTGGTCGACGAGGTGGTCATCGGGTCGGCCGGCGAACTGGGCGTTGCCAGCATGCCGGGCACCCACACACCCACCGAGATGCTGCGCGCGCACCGCGCCGGGGCCGATTTGTGCAAACTTTTCCCGGCGCCGGCCGGTGGCCCCGCCTGGGTCAAGTCCGTGCTCGGCCCCATGCCCTTCCTCAAGATCGTTCCGACCAACGGGGTCGATGAGCACAACGTCGCCGATTGGCTGCGGGCCGGCTGCTTCGCCACCGGCTTCGTGAACCCCCTGTTCGAACCGGAAGACATCGCCGAGGGCCGCTGGGACGAAATCGAGGCCCGCGCGGCGCGTTGCCTGGCGAACATCGCCGGCGCCTGACGAGCCAGGCAGCAGCGTTCAGGGAAGCACGCCCTCGATGAACTTGCGAGAAAGACCTCTGGTTTTCGCCGGTTTCGAAGGTGAGTGATGATCTGGAGCCTGTAGCCCGGCCGTGTTGCCGGACCCCCCCTTCCAGGGGACGCTCCCGGGCGGGCACATCCATGTGGCGCTCGGTCTGAGCCCGTCCAGGGCTCATA
>JABDPF010000010.1 GCA_013042915.1 Lysobacterales bacterium | reverse complement strand
ATTGTCGGTTTGACCATGGCCAGCGAGGCCTGGCGCCACCACGTGAAGGCGCGTGGGGCTGCTCCGCACCGCGAGGAACTCGAAGAGCTGAAGCGCAAGATCGACGCGCTCAACACCGAGCTGCGCGAGCGCATCGAGACCCTCGAACGAATCGTCACCGACGACAAGGCCGACCTCAAACGGGAATTTGACCGGCTGGGCTAAGCCCATCTGGAAACGCGTTGAAGCCGGGCCCCGAGCCCGGCTTTTTTTTGCGACGGCCGACTAGATCAGTCCCAGTTCCAGCGCCTTCAGCACCGCGCGCGTGCGGTCCCGCACCCCCATCTTGGAAAGAATATTGGACACGTGGTTTTTGACCGTGCCCTCGGCCACGTCCAGCGAGTTGGCGATTTCCTTGTTGCTGTAACCACCCGCCATCAGGCGCAGGATTTCGGTTTCTCGGTCCGTCAGTGGGTCGGGCTGTTCCAGGCTGGAAAAATCATTTTGCATGTGCTCGAGCCCCTTGAGGAGGCGCTGGGTGATCGCCGGCTTGACGATCGAACCACCCTGGGCGACGGTTTTTACCGCGTTGACAAGGTCCGCCAGAGCCACGTCCTTGAGCAGGTAGCCTCGCGCACCGTAGCGGATGCCGGCCAACACCAGTTCGTCATCGTCGAACGTGGTCAGGATAATCGTCGGCGGCAGCTTGTCCTGGCTGCTCAGTTCCTTGAGCACGTCGATACCGGACTTACCTGGCATCCGCATGTCGAGGAGCACGACCTCCGGCTCGACCTCGGGAACCATGTCGATTGCCTCCTGACCATCGGTCGCTTCGGCGACCACCTCGATATCGTCGGACAGTTCCAGCAGGCTGCGTACGCCTTTGCGCACCAGGTTCTGATCGTCCACCAGCATTACTTTGATCATAGATGTCTTCCTAACTCGTTTGTTCGGCAGGCACCCAGGCGTTCAGCCTGAAACCCTCGCCGGGTTTCGCATCGATATCCAGTCCGCCTTCCAGCCCCTTCAGCCGCTCGGCCATGCCACTCAGTCCGTTGCCCGGCGTGACGTGCTTCGCACCCTTGCCGTCGTCCCTCGCCTTCAGGGTGACCTGCTCCTTGCCGTGTTCGAGCGTGATCCACAGGTTGTCGGCCCGGGCGTGGCGCACGCTGTTGGTGATGATCTCTTGCGCGCAGCGCAACATGACCTGTGCGCGCACCGGATCGGTCAGCGCCACTTCCAGCGGCAGGTCCAGGTGGATGCGTGGCTCGGGCATGCCGCTGACCAGCGTGTTGAGGGCGGCGGACAGGTCCACCTTGTCGTCCAGCCGCATTTCGCTGACGACTTCACGCACGTCCGCCAGCAGCAACTTGGCCAGCGAGTGCGCCTGCTGGACGTGCTCCAGCGCTTTGCCGTCGACCAGGTGGGTGGCCACTTCGAGATTCAGCGTGAGCGCCGTCAGGTGATGGCCGACCAGGTCGTGCAGTTCGCGTGCAATCCTGACGCGCTCGGCGATGCGCGTGTTGTCGGCCAGCAAGGCCTGCGTGGCGCGCAATTCCGAGTTCACCTTGCGCAGTTCGTCGCGAGCCTGGTTCTGCCTCAGGCCAACCATGCCGCTCATGAAGGCGAACAGCGAGACGGCCAGGAACAGCCCGCCGGTCAGAGCCGCATCGCTGACCGGGATATCGGAAATGTTGCTCAGCACCAGCACCAGAGCGATGTTCTGCGCCAGCAGCCAGGCTATGGCCCAACCCACCGGCAACATCCACGGCAACAAACCGCCGATGACCAGCAACAGAATGCCGCCCAGCGCGGTCTCGGACATCAGGCTAACGCCCAGCGCCGTGATCGTCAGCACCGACACCGTCAACAGCCGGTGCGGCATGCTGGTGCGTACCGGCAGCTCGCGAACCTGGTTCCAATAGGTAAATCCGAACAGCAGGTGCAGGATCCACCAGCCCAGGTACTGCTCGGAACCGACGGGCTCCGCGTACCAGGCGTACATCAGGAGCAGCGGAATCGCCGCGCACAACCAGGCGAACAGGCCTGCATAGCGCAGCAGGTCAATCGGCGGATAACGATCCTGGATGGTGCGTTCGGGCACGACTGGCGAGCTCTCCTCGTGATTGCGCTAATATTACCCCAGCCGTGCGCGGCCCATATCTCTCTTTAGTCATGCAGAACGACCATGAACGAGCCGGCAAACGACGTGCTTCGCCTCGGCCAGTGCGATCCATCCCACCTGATCCGCCTGCTGAGCCGGTTCGGTCTCGTCCTGCGCGTGGTGGACGAGGGCGAAACCATCCACGGATCCTACTGGGGAGACGAGGAGGCCGGACTGGTGGGCGACCATCTGGTGGCCCGCGCCGATAGCCCCCTGCACTCCGTGCTGCACGAGGCTTGCCATTACGTGTGCATGGACGCCGGGCGCCGCGACGGCCTGCACACCGACGCCGGCGGTGATTACGATGAGGAAAACGGCGTGTGTTACCTGCAGATCCTGTTGGCAGACGAGATTGACGGCTTCGGACGCAGCCGGATGATGCGGGACATGGATACCTGGGGCTACAGTTTCCGTCTCGGCAGCGCCCGCGCCTGGTTCGAACGCGACGCCGAGGACACTCGCCAATGGCTCACCCGCCACGGCTTGCTGGACGAAGCCGGCCGTCCGACGTTCAGGCTTCGGCTGACGTGAAGCATCGAGGCTTCGGATTGGCTCAGCTACTCCGACCCCGTCAGGATTGACAGATCAAACGGCAGCAGGCCGAAATACCAGGCGACGGCGGCCGCACCCAGCAATCCGGTCACTATTACCCAAGGCACCCAGCCTCGGCGACTTCGAACCGCCTCGTCGGTCAACACTTTCTCCGGGCGTAATCCCGGCGCCTGCAGCACCCAGCGGCAACTTGCGATACGTATCTCGTCGCCGCTGGCCAATTCGGCGCGTTCGATGGTCTCGCCGTTGAGCACGGTCTCGAATCCTTCGGCCAGGTGGTTCAGGACCAGGCCGCCCCGGTCGTCCTCCACGACTTCTGCGTGACGCCCGGCCACCCCGTCCTGGTCCACGCGCAGGTCGCAGTCGTCGGCGCGTCCGATCAGGGTACGCGCCCCGAGGACATGGGACTGGTTGATGACGGCGCCCGAAGCGCCTTTGAGGCGATAGATACTCACGTTTTTTGTTCTCTGAAAAACCGGGGGTCAGGGTAGCTCAGCTACTTTGACCCCTCAAGGCGCAAAAAAGCAGGAGGCCGCTCGGGATCGACCAGGTTCTGGAGAGCCGGTCAGTCCCAAGAGCCCTCTTATGGCTCTCGCGAAGCGGTGTCGCGGGTATCGATGATTTCCCGCAACAGGCTGGTGGCGTAGCTGCCCGGCGGGAGCTCGAAAACCAGTTCCAGGGTGTCATCGTCCACCACGCCCTTTAGGCCACGGGGTATCGCTCGGAGGCTGCGGCGGGCCGCGTCGGCCCCGGCGCGGGCCAGCGCATCGATAAGATCCCGTTCGGCGTTCAGCACCGCGTTTTCAACCTCGGCGGCGTCTCGCTCCGGCCCCCTTCCCACCCTTCCGGGCATCGGACCGGTCGGATGAATCTCGAACAGGTCGCAACGTCGCTCCAATTCGACGTCCGGGAGATCGCAGGAAAAAACCGGGCGGCGACCGTCAAGTTGCGCCATTTCGCCGTCCAGCAGGCGGTTCCAATCGCCGCGCTGCACCCGGGTTGAAAGCACGTGGTTGAACAGGAAACTGCGGGCGGCGGACAGGTACAGGCTGCGTTGCTGTCGGCGCACGCGGCCACCTTTCTCGAGCCAGGCGCGGGCGCGATCCACGTTTCGGCCGCCGTGCCCGAAGCGCTGCGGGCCGAAATAGTTCGGAATTCCGTTAGCCGCCAGGACCGCGATGCGCTCGGCCAGCCCGCCCGTATTTCCAGTCAATTCGCGAACGACAAGGCGAAAGCGATTTCCCGCGAGCACGCCACGGCGAAGCTTTCGGCCGTGTCGCGAAGCGTGCAGAAACCGAACGCCCTCGATCGACCAGTTTTCCCAATCGGCATTGTCCGCCTCCTGCAGTCCGATCGAAAACCACTGCGTGGTCACGCCGTGCCGGTCTTTCATGCCCGCAAATCCGACATCGCGCCGTGAAACGCCGGCATTGGCTGCCAGCTGGCCGGCCACCCAATCGGTGTTGGCGCCGCGTTTCTCGATTTCCAGCCAAAGGTGATTACCGGCACCGTCGGGTGTGACGAGCGGCTTTTCAAACACCTGGAAATCCTC
>JABDPF010000007.1 GCA_013042915.1 Lysobacterales bacterium | reverse complement strand
GCGCCATCGCCGGGGTGGCGATGGCGCTGGCCGCGGATGTCACGCGACCGGAGAGACGTTCGGTCATCATGGCAGTGATCGGTATGGGCATCGGCGCCTCTTTCCTGGTCTCGATGCTGGCCTCCGTGCCGTTGGCCACCTGGTTGGGGTTACGCGGCCTGTTTTGGCTGACCGCCGTGTTTGCCGTGGTGGGTATGCTGCTGGTCGCCACCGTGCCCCGGGTGCCGCCCCAGTCGACGCAGGGCGGGGCAGGCCGACCGGGCCCGATGGGTCCCGTCTGGCTGTTGGCAATCAGCGTGTTCCTGCTGCACGCGGTGATGACGCTCCTGTTCGTCACGTTCCCGCCCATGTTGGTCGAACGGTTCGGGCTTGAACTGGCCGCTCACTGGAAGCTTTACGTGCCCACCATGCTGCTGTCGGTCTTACTGGTATTCCCGGCACTGCGGCGAATCGGTGCAACGCTCTCCGAACACCGCTACTTGCCGTTCGCATTCGGCGCGCTGGCCATCGCGATGGTGGCCATGCCGTTTGCCGGCGCCTGGTGGTTGCTGGGCGGCGTGGTCACGCTGTATTTTCTCGGTTTCAATTTGCTGGAAAGCGCGATGCCCGCGGTGCTCTCGCGGATGACCGGAAGCCGCGGGCGCGGGCGGAAAATGGGCCTGTACAGCAGCTTCCAGTTCATCGGCGCTTTTGTCGGCGGTGTGGCCGGAGGCGCCTTGCTGGCGCAGCTGGGGAGCCCGGTCGCGCTGGTCAGTGCGGGCCTGCTTTGCGGGTTCTGGGGCTTGCTGCTCGGACGCCTGATCCCGGGTCGTTTTCCGACAGGTGACACAAGCTGACTATGCTACACTTTCACGAAGTTTGAATTGGGAGGTGCCTGATGGCACGAGGAATCAACAAAGTCATTCTGGTCGGTAACCTCGGCGGCGACCCCGAGACACGCTACACGGCCAGCGGATCGGCGATTACCAACATAACGCTGGCCACAACAGACTCCTGGCGCGACAAGCAGAGCGGTGAAATGCAGGAGCGAACCGAGTGGCACAAGATCGTGTTTTTCAACCGCCTGGCGGAAATCGCCGGCGAATACCTGCGCAAGGGCCGCCAGGTGTATATCGAAGGTGCGCTGCGAACCCGCAAATGGCAGGACCAGAACGGCCAGGACCGCTGGACCACCGAGATCGTTGCAAACGAAATGCAGATGCTGGGCAACCGCGGCGACGACGCCGGCTCCGGCTCGCGACCGTCATCGGGTTTTCGCGACTCCAAGCAGGGCGGCCAGCAACCGCAGCAGAATCAACCCAAGCAGCAACAGCAGGAATCGAGCCCAGCAGCCGACGACGGTTTCGCGGACGACGACATTCCGTTTTAAATCCTGGGAAAACCCGCTATGCGAACCCTACTCGTAACCGGCGGAGCCGGCTTTATCGGCGGCAATTATGTGCTGCGCACCCTGGCCAACGACCCCGCCATGCGCATCGTCAACCTCGATGCGCTGACCTACGCGGGTAATCTCGATACGCTCGCCCCGCTGCGCGACGAGGAAAGGCACGTATTCGTGCAGGGTGATATCCGCGATGCCGACCTGGTCAGCGGTCTGTTCGAGCGCCACCAACCGGTCGCCGTGGTGAATTTTGCCGCCGAGAGCCACGTTGATCGCTCGATCGACGGTCCGGCCGACTTCATCGACACCAACATCGTCGGCAGTTTCAACCTGCTTCAGTGCGCCCTGGCCTGGTGGAAAACCCGCTCGGCCGAAAAGCAGGAAGCGTTTCGATTTCTGCACGTCTCGACCGACGAGGTCTACGGCAGCCTGGGCGAGACAGGCCTGTTCGAAGAGTCGACGCCGTACGCACCCAATTCACCGTACGCGGCATCCAAGGCGAGTTCCGATCACCTGGTGCGCGCCTACCAGCACACCTTCGGGCTGCCCACCCTGACCACCAACTGCTCAAACAACTATGGGCCTTACCAGTTTCCCGAAAAACTGATACCACTGATTGTCCTGAACGCGCTCGAGAAAAAGCCGCTTCCCGTGTACGGCGACGGCCGCCAGGTGCGAGACTGGCTGTTCGTGCTCGATCACGTGGACGCCATCAATACCGTGCTGCACAAGGGTCAACCCGGCGAGGTCTACAACGTGGGCGGTAATTGCGAGCGCACCAACCTCCAGGTGGTCGAAGCGATTTGCGACATCGTTGACGAGCGCCGGCCCGACGAGGCGTTCGGCAGCCGGCGCGCGCTGATCAAACACGTCGCGGACCGGCCCGGCCATGACCGACGGTACGCGATCGATTGCAACAAGCTGATGAAGTCGCTTGGCTGGTGCCAGACGGTCGATTTCGAGACCGGCCTGGCCAAGACCGTGGATTGGTACCTGGAAAACCGGGAGTGGATCGAGCGGGTTCGAGACGGAAGCTACCAGGGCCAGCGTCTCGGCCTGGGTGGTTGAGGCGAGGAGGAGGGCTTTACGTGAACAGAAAAGGCATCATCCTGGCAGGCGGTAGCGGCACGCGCCTGCACCCCCTGACCCTCGTCATCAGCAAGCAATTGCTGCCGATCTACGACAAGCCGATGATTTACTACCCGCTGACCACGCTGATGTACGCGGGAATCAGCGAAATACTCATCATTACGACGCCCCACGAGCAAGAGCTGTTCAAGCAGTTGCTGGGCGACGGCAGCCAGTGGGGGCTTGATCTCCAATACGCGGTGCAGCCCGAGCCCGAGGGCCTGGCCCAGGCGTTGATTATCGCCGAGGATTTTTTGGAGGGGTCGCCATCCTGCCTGATCCTGGGCGACAACATTTTTTACGGCGGAGGTTTGCGCGATGTGCTCGACAAAGCATCCGACACCTCGAACGGCGCAACCGTGTTCGGATACTACGTCAGAGACCCGGAGCGCTACGGCGTGGTCGAATTCGACGAGAAACTTCGGGCCATCAGCCTGGAGGAGAAACCGCGCCGGCCGAAGTCCAACTACGCCATCACCGGGCTCTATTTTTACGACGGCCGAGCGTCTGAAATTGCCCGAGGATTGAAGCCGTCGGAGCGAGGCGAGCTCGAAATCACGGATCTGAATCGGGTTTACCTGGAAGATGGCAGCCTGTCGGTCGAGCGCCTGGGGCGCGGCTATGCCTGGCTTGATACAGGCACCCACGAATCGCTACAGGAAGCCTCAAATTTCATCGAAACGATCGAGCACCGGCAGGGTCTCAAGATCGCCTGCCCAGAAGAAGTTGCGTACCTGATGGGTTTCATTGATGCCGACCAGGTTCGCCGGCTGGCCGAGCCTCTGCGAAAGAGCGGCTATGGCGACTATCTCGTTGACCTGTTGAAGAGGCCGTCCTGAGGATGCGTACTCTGGAGACCGGTCTGCCGGGCGTCGTCGTGATCGAGCCGGCTGTACACGGCGATCACCGCGGGTATTTCATGGAAAGCTGGAACGCGCGTCGCTATGCATCCATGGGCCTGCCCGAAACCTTCGTGCAGGCCAACCTGTCGCGTTCGGCAGCCGGGGTCATCCGCGGCCTGCACTTTCAATACCCCCAATCGCAGGGCAAGCTGGTCTCCGTGCTCGAAGGGCGCGCTTTTGACGTCGCTGTCGACATCCGAGTGGATTCGCCGACCTTCCGCCAGTGGGTGGCGGTGGAGCTTTCCGCGGAAAATTTCCGCCAACTCTACATTCCCGAGGGATTCGCGCACGGCTTCTGCACCCTCGGCGGCCCGGTGCTGCTCAGCTATCTCTGTACCCGGGAATATGCTGCCGAGTGCGACGCGGCCATTGCCTGGGATGACCCCGGTATCGGCATCGACTGGCCCCTGTCTGAGGGCGAGCTATCGGCCAAGGACGCTGTTGCGCCACGCCTGGAGGAAATCGCGGAGGACAGGCTTCCGCGCCTGCCGACATGAACATCCTGCTTGCCGGTGCCTCGGGCCAGTTGGGTAGGGAACTGAGGCCACTCATCGAGCCGCTCGGCCGCGTGGTGGGCGCCGACCGCGATGTACTTACGGGTGACTCCAATACGCTCGAGCAAGACCTGGCCGACCGTGCCGGCGTCTCTTCGCTGCTGCTGGATTTACAGCCCGGCCTGATCATCAATGCCGCGGCCTATACCGCCGTGGATGCGGCCGAGGACGATCGCGACACGGCCTTTTTGCTGAATGCGGAACTGCCTGAACAGCTGGCCTCGTGGGCAGCCCGCCACGGCGCCTGGTTCGTTCACTACTCGACGGACTACGTGTTTCCCGGCCACGCTACCCGGCCTTACCTTGAAGGCGATTCGGTCGCGCCGCTCAATGTCTACGGAGAGAGCAAACAGGCCGGTGAAGCGGCCGTGTTGGAAAGCGGGTGCCGTTACCTGCTGTTGCGCACGTCCTGGGTTTACTCGGGCCACGGCAGCAACTTCGCGCTTTCGATGCTGCGGCTGGCGGCCGAGCGAGAGACGCTCAGCATTGTCGATGATCAGCATGGCTGCCCCACCTGGGCGCGCAACCTCGCCCGTGTCAGTCGAGACATGCTGGACCGCGTGTTGCCGCAATCGTCCGACGATCTTTCCGGCCTCTACCACTATTGCGACCGCGACGCCGTTTCCTGGTGTGAGTTTGCCAGAACGATTTTCGATGCGGCAAGATCGATCGGCTTGTTGGAGAACGTCCCCACGGTAAAGTCGATCACATCAGACGAATACCCCCAGAAAGCCAAGAGACCTGCGTATTCTGTTCTCGATGCGGGCCTGGCGCGCCGAATATTCGGAATTGAGCAATCGGGCCTGCGCGAGTCGCTCGTGGCTTGCCTCGAGGAGTTGAAACGTGCCAGGCGATGATGCCGTGAAAAGCGCTGTTTACCCGGTGATCCTGTCCGGTGGCGCCGGGTCTCGTCTGTGGCCCGTCTCGCGTCGTGCCCATCCCAAACCGTTCATGCAGTTGCTGGACGGCGAAACCATGGCCGAAAAGACCTTTCGCCGCGCCCTGCGACTGGCCGCTGACGGCCCGGTCATGACCGTGACCAGCCGGGACTATTTTTTCTATACCCGCGACCTGTACGAAGGGGTGGACGAACGGGTGTCTCGGCATCCCTTTCTGCTGGAGCCGATGGGGCGCAACACCGCGCCGGCGATCGCCCTGGCCGCGCTGGAAATACAGGCGCAACAAGGAAGCGACGCCATCATGCTGGTGATGCCGGCTGACCACCTCCTGCGCGATGAAGACAGCTTCATCGCGGCGGCAGGGGAGGCCGTAGCGTTGGCGGCCCGCGGATACCTGGTCACCTTTGGCGTGTACCCCACCCACCCCGAAACCGGGTACGGCTACATACGCAGGGGCCGGGGGCTAGCCGATTCGACAGGCTTCGAAGTTGCCGCCTTCGTCGAGAAGCCGGACCTGGAAACCGCTCAAGGTTACCTGGAAAGCGGTGAGTACCACTGGAATTCCGGTATGTTCTGCTTCACGGCCGGCGGGTTCATCGAGGCGCTGGAGCGTTTTGCACCGGAGGTCGCCGAGACCGCCAAGGCCTGTTTCAGCGACATGGACCGCTCGGACCAGCCGCTGGAAATCCCCGCCAAGCGTTTCGCGCGCTGTCCTTCGATTTCCATTGACTACGCCGTGATGGAAAAAGCGGACAACTGCGCCGTGGTCGTGGGTGATTTCGGCTGGAGCGATATCGGAACCTGGCGTGCGATGGCGGAACTGTACGACAGCGATGAGGCCGGCAACAGCATTCACGGCAAGGCAGTGGTGGTGGAAAGCCGCGATTGCTTTATCCAGTCAGAGCAGCGCCTGGTGGCGGCCGTGGGCGTCGACAACCTGGTCATCGTCGATACCGGGGACGCCGTGCTGGTTGCCGATCGCGATAAGGCCCAGGACGTCAAGGCCGTGGTCGATCAACTCTCCGCCGGGGCACATGAGGCGGCCGTCTACCACAAGACCGTCCACCGGCCGTGGGGCCGCTACTCGGTGCTGAGCGACGAAGCGGATTGCAAGGTACGAAGGATCACGGTCAAACCCGGGCAGGTGCTTGCGCTGCAATTGCACGAAAGGCGCTCCGAGCACTGGACGGTGCTTTCAGGTGCCGCCAAGGCGCGAATCGATGAACGTGAAATTCAGCTCAAAGCAGGTGACATGCTGTCGATTCCAGCGGGCACGCGTCACCGGCTGGAAAACACCGGGGCGGTGGACTTGCAGCTGGTGGAAGTCCAGGTGGGAGAGTACATCGGGGCAGACGATATTGTGCGCTTTGAAGACGTTTACGGAACACCGGAGAGCAAAACGTGAAGATTCTGATCACCGGCCTGATGCTGAGCGGCCTTTTTATCTCGACACCAGGCGCGGTTGCGGGCGAAGCAGACTACGAGCAGCACATCGAGGACTGGAGAGAGGCGCGCCATCAGCGGCTGGCCGACCCGGACGGCTGGCTCACCCTGGTGGGCCTTGAATGGCTCGACGAAGGCAGCAATTCCGTAGGCTCGGCGAAGGACAGCGATGCCCGCATCCCTGGCGGCCCCGTGTCATGGGGCACTATCCACCTCACTGGCGATGCGATGCGCTTCGTTCCGACACCGGGAAGTGGAATCGAAGTCGATGGCCAGGCCGTCGAGGAAGCCGACCTGGTTGCTGACAGCCAGGGCCAGCCCACCGTTGTTCGCAGTGGGGGCATGAGCTTTCACGTCATCGACCGCGAGTCTTACGCACTGCGCGTCAAGGATCGCCGAGCCCCCACCCTGGTGGCATTCGAGGGGGTGCCCGTTTATGGCATCGAGCCGGATTGGCGGGTCGAGGGCCGCCTGCAGCGAGCGGAGGAGGGCGCCACGATAGAAATCGCAAACGTGCTCGGTCAGACCAGCCCCTCGCCGGTATACGGCACTTTTGAATTTGAACGTGATGGCCAGCCCTTGAGCATGATCGCGCTGGGTACCGAGGAGTCCCAGGACCTGTGGTTCCTGTTCGCCGACAAGACCAGCGGGCGCGAAACTTACGGGGCCGGGCGCTTTTTGTACAGCGAGGGAATGCCCGAAGACGGCAAACTCGTGGTGGATTTCAACAAGGCGTACAACCCGCCCTGTGCGTTCAATGATTATTCCACCTGTCCTTTACCGCCGCAGCAGAATCGCTTGAAAGTTGCCGTCAGGGCCGGCGAGAAGAAATACCACGATTAGAAGTGCAGAGCCGCGGTACCGGGCGGTACCGCGGATCGGGGGTTTACGAAGAGCGGGGCGCTTGCCATTCCTTGCGCAGCAGCACGAACAGGGCGACCCAGGCAGACGCGTACAGCGGCGCCTGTGCGGGCTTCGGTTTCGATTGGGTTTGCGGTTGTTCCTTCATTGTCATTCTCTCCTTCCCCAGGTGGTTTCCGGTAGCGCCAAGTGCCGTTACCCTCACACCACCATCCTTGCTTATGATTATTGACGATCTCAATCGCGAAATGGTTACGCCCCGGCCGCAATTTGTCTCGTTTCGTCGTTAAAAAGCCCTCTCGCTTCCCAACTTTCTGTCCGCGGCTTTGCAGTCTATCGGTTCAGCTCACGGTCAATTTCGAATTCTTTCGACGTCACGTGTGCTTCCATCCGCTCGAGCCGGTGGTTGAGATCGCGAAAGCGGTGTCGCACCGAGCCGAAAACGTCGGCGGGTGCATTGCTGACCCCGCGCCAGAACTCGGCTTGCTCTTCTGTTTCGTACAGGTCCGCCGGCTTGGCGGGCAGCACGATTGCCAGCACGAGATAGGTAATAATCATGAACATCGTCAACGGCGGGAAGATCGTCAGCAGCGCTATCGCGACGCGCGTTCCCTTGCGGCTTAGGCCCGCGTATTCGGCGATGCCCGCGCAAACCCCGGCCAGGATCGCGTTGTCCTTGTCGCGAAACAGGCGGTGCGGGTTCTCACGTTTGTTGAACTCGTTCATGCGCGGCGCCTCCAGTCGGGAGAGTCAACGTCCAGGATCCGTTCCAGCGTATTGATACGCTCTTCCATCCGGTTGGCCGACTCCCAGATCTCGCTGAGCATTTTCTCGTCTTCGTTGGACAGTCCCTTCGAGGATTTCCACTTGGTGATGTAATGCAGAACGATCCAAAGCGGCAGAATAATCGTCAGAAACAGAATGGGAACCATATCCATCAGCTTTCGTCCTTCTTCTCAGAGCCCAGCTCGGTCTTCAGCTTGGCGAGTTCCTCTTCCACGCGGTCGTCGTCTTCCAGGCCGGCAATTTCGTCGGCCAGTGTGGCGCCGCGTCCCATGTTGATCGCTTCCGCTTCCGATTCCACCCGGTCGATCCGGCGTTCGGCGTTTTCGAAACGAAACATCATTTCATCGAGCCGGTCGCTGTGAATGTGCTTGCGGGCCGACAGCTGCGAGGTGGCCGTCTTGTGGCGGATGGTGATGCTGCGTTGCCGTGTCTTGGCATCGTTCAGCTTGCTCTGCAACTGCTGGATGTCACCGTTGAACTTTTCGAGTTGACCGTCCAGTCCCTCGATTTCGCGGTGCATCTTGTCGACTTGGTCGGTAATGGCCTGCTTTTCAGCCAAGGCGGCGCGCGCCAGGTCCTCGCGGTCACGACGTACGGCCAGTTCGGCCCGGCGCGCCCACTCGTCCCGCTCGCCTTCCAGGTACTTGACGTGTCGGCCGAGTTCCTTGCGGTCCGCGATGCACTTGGCAGCGGCGGATCGGATTTCGACCAGCGTGTCTTCCATTTCCTGGATCATCAGGCGGATGATTTTTTCCGGTTCTTCCGCCTTCTCGAGCACGGCATTGATGTTGGCATTAACGATATCGCTGAAGCGTGAAAAAATTCCCATCGGTATGGCTCCTGATTTGTACGTTCTCTGCCTAGTACAAAGCATCAATCATGCCATCTTGACTTACAGTTCTAAGTGTCTGATATTACGAGTTTAAATAATTAGTTATGCGAATACGGCGCGTTTCCAGCTACGACGGTTGGTAAATTCGGCCAAAACATGGCGGAAACTTGTCGCGTGGTGGAGGGTCTATCCCGGGGACGCGATGTAATTTAGATGTGACACGGAGCCCAAGGGTTCGGTAAAATGCCGCGTTTGTAGCTCCGGCTTAACTGTCGGTTATCAAGTTTGACTAGGAGGAGTACCTGATGCGAGTGATTTTCGCGCTCATCGTTCTGGCGTTGGTGGCATCCCCCGCCCTGGCGCAGGACATCCAATCGGATAAAGGCAAGCTCAGCTACGCTGTGGGCTGGGATATCGGTGAAGACATCCAGCGCCGCGGCGCCGAGTTTGACGTTGAAACCATTATTGCGGCAATCCGCGATTCGTCCGCCGGCAGGGACCCGCAGGTACCCGCCGAGCAAATGGTCGCCATGCTGACTGAACTTCAGCAGAAAGTGCGCCAGGAGCAGGCAGAAGCGTTCCAGAAGCTGGCTGATGACAACCAGATAGCAGCTGACGACTTCCTCGCGAAGAACAAGTCCAAGAATGGCATCGTGGTTCTGCCCAGTGGGGTCCAGTATCGCGTCATCGAAGAAGGTGACGGCGCGCGACCCGGCATGGAAGACACCGTGAAGGTCCATTACCGTGGCTCCAAGACCGACGGCCACGAGTTCGACAGTTCGTTCGCACGAGGCGTACCGGAAGAGTTTCCGGTAAACACCGTGCTGCGGGGTTGGCAGGAAGTTCTTCCGCTGATGAAGACAGGCGCCACGTGGCAGATCTTCGTTCCGCCGGAACTGGCTTTCGGCGCCCGGGGCAATCCGCCTGTCGGACCGAACGAGGCTCTGATGTTCGACCTGAAACTGGTTGAAATCGTCAATTAAGATACTGTCCGAACGGGGCCGACCTCGGCCCCGTTCGCTGTTCTGCGCTATCCTCTAGTCATGAACCCATGGCGTAAATTACTGCTCGACGCCGTTTCGCCGTTCGATTCCGGCGTGCGCTCCCTGCGCATCAACGGCCAGCACCCCGGCGATCTCGATTACCGGCGGCCCCGCCGTACCGCTGCGGTATTGGTGCCGATTCTCGACCGTGATGAACCCGAGCTCGTGCTGACCCGTCGCGCAGAACACCTGCCGCATCATCCCGGCCAGGTGGCCTTTCCCGGGGGCGCCGCCGAGCAAGACGATGTGTCCGCGGTACAGACCGCTTTGCGCGAGGCCAACGAGGAGATCGGTTTGCCGCTTGACGCCGCGTTGCCGATTGGGTTCCTGGATCGCATGGATACGGTCTCTGACTACCGTGTGCTTCCCGTCGTCGCCATGGTCAGGCCGTCCGTCGACTGGCTGATCGACGAGCGTGAAGTGGCCGAAGTATTCACCGTGCCGGCGTCTATCGTGTTTAACCGCGCCAACTACGAGCCCGGCATTTTCGAACGGGATGGGCAAAAACACCGGGTCTGGACCCTGCACTGGGACGGGTATGAAATCTGGGGTGTGACCGCCGCCATGCTCATGAACCTCGTTAACCGCCTGGAGAATGTCCGTGACCGGAAGGATCCTGCTGTCCGCCGAACAGCTTGAGGCCGGTATACAAAATGGCGGCTGCCTGGTCGTCGATTGCCGCTTCGAACTCGAAAACCCCGACGAGGGCCGACGGGCCTGGCTGAAAGGACACATTCCCGGTGCCCGCTACGCGCACCTCGACGACGACCTGTCCTCGCCGATCGAGCCCCATACCGGTCGCCATCCGCTTCCGTCGACCGCCAACTTTGCACGATTCCTTGGGCGCATTGGCTGGACCGAGGATCGACTCCTTATCGCCTACGACGACGGTCCGGGCGCTTTCGCGCTGCGCCTCTGGTGGCTGATGCGCTATCACGCCAAGCCGGCCGCGCTGCTGGACGGCGGCCTGGACGCGTGGAAGGCGGCGGGAGGAGCGCTGGAGGCGGGCGAGACGGCGAGTCCATCGACCGCGGTGCCTGATTTGCGAGAGGACCCGGCGATGACGGTGGACACCGCCGAGTTGGCCGAGAACCTCGAGTCCCTCACCATCCTGGACGCCAGGGGGTCTGAGCGTTTCACGGGTGCCGTCGAACCGCTGGATACGCGGGCCGGCCATATCCCGGGCGCGCTTAACCGTCCCTTCGGGTCCAACCTCGAATTAAATGGCCGTTTTCGAGACGCTGAGGAGTTGCGCGAGGAATTCGATGACTTGTTCGAAGGCAAAGCGCTGGGATCAGTGGTGCACTCCTGCGGGTCTGGCGTCTCGGCCTGCCATAACCTGTTCGCGATGGAACTTGCCGGTTTGGCCGGGACCAGGCTCTACCCAGGTTCCTGGAGCGAATGGATCCGCAACCCCGAGCGCCCGATCGCCACAGGCCCCTGACCCAAACACGTTGCCAGCCGGAATGCGCCCGCCGAGGGCTAACGTTTTTTCAGGCGCGCGACCATTTCGCGCAGCGTGGCCTGGGTGCTGTCCTGGAACCAGAGGTCGATGAACACGTCGTCCCCTGCCGCGTCGTAGTTCTCGAAGATACGATGCAGGCTCCGGCGCGTCATCTCCCGGGACATAAGCATCGCTGGCCGCGGCAAGGCGAGGCGCGACTCGCACCATTCCACGGCCCGAGCAACCGTCGCTTCGGGTGAGTCCGCCAATTCATCGACCAGCCCGATCTCCACCGCCCGCTCCGATGACAGCATGTCGCCGGTCATGACCAGTTCGTCGGCGACTTGCTGGCCAATCAGCCTGACCAGTGCGTGGTACGGCGGTTCGGGCACGACAAGACCGAGTTTCACTTCGTTCAGGCCGGTCTTGTAGGCGCCGCTCGGCATCACGCGGAAGTCGCCGAACACGCCCAGCAGGATGCCCCCGGCCGGCGCGTGTCCGGTCAACGCGAAGGCAATCGGGACGGGTAGGGTGGCGATGGTTCGCTGAACACCGATAAAGCGCTGCCACATACCTGAGAATTGCGCGCGGTCCAACTCCAGCAATTCCGGCACATCCAGTCCTGCAGAGAACATACCGGGCAAACCCGAGAGCACGACCGCGCCGGCCTCGTTGGATGCAGATTTCAATGCCTGGTCGAGCTGGGAGATCAGGTCTCCATTCAGGGCATTTGCGGGGGGGCGGTTGAGCCGGATTTCCCTGACGGGGCCGTGGTCGTGACGTTCCAACATGTGCATGTTCCTGTTCAGGATCGATTCATCGGGCGAAGTCTAGACTCTGTACCCGGGAAACTCAAAACGAAGGTGAAACGATGAACATCGCTTATCAAACGCTTTTCGCAGGAATGCTGGCCGTCGTGTTTTCCGGTACGGCCGTTGCCCACGACTACCACGGCGGAGACTGGTCCGGCGGCCTGACCGTCGCCGTTACGCCCCAAGGTCACCTCTCTGTCGGAGGTGCCCTCGGCTATGGCCCGGTCGTGGCGCTGCCGGCGCCTCGGGTGGCTTACGTCGACCACGGCTACCGCCCAGCTTGCCGTCATCCCTCCCACGGGTATCACGGTGGGTATCGCGGCGAACGTGGTTACGGAAAGGGGCATGGCCGTCACCATCACGCCGCCTATCACCCGAATCGTGGCCGCAAGCACAGACGGCACTGAATCGATCGCAACAAAAGGCCGGCGACAGGGAAGTCGCCGGCCTTTTCGTTGAGGTTTCGCCTTACCAGTTGTAGTGAACGGTGTAGCTGATCACCTTTTCACCATCGACGGGCACCTTCACATCGAAACGGATGCGGTTGCTGTTTTCCTTGTCCCAGGACTGGCTGGCGTTCTCGATCTTCCAGTTGGCCATCCGATACAGGTTCTCGAGCACGGCAACTTCGACCGGCTGGTCCTTGTGATTACGCAGCCGAATCTCGAACGTTTCCCAAAGGTTGCGCGTGCGCGTGTCTACCCTGAAGTCGGTCTGCTTGCGCTCGCCGACGACGTCGAAGGCGTTACCCATCTCGATCAGGACTTCTTCGCCGCGCGGCGTGTGGTCGATCACGTCTTCGCCAATGAACTCGAGGCTGTCGTCGTCCGTGTCGAGTTGCATCACGCGGATGCGTCCTGCCGGCAGCGGCATGCCCAGGTTGCGCTTTTCCTCGTTCTCGAAACGCAGGAAGACGTTCACATCGCCCTGGCCGTAGCGGCCGTACTCGCGATCGATCTGGTGATGCCCGTAATAGCCCATGTTGAGGGTCGGCGCAAACACCAATTCCTTCTCGCACTGCACCCCTCGCGCCGTGGGGAAGAGCTGCAGTTGCTTGGTCGAACGGTCCGGCAGGTCGGCCGGGCGTCCCAGCGTGTAAAGGTGGTATTCGAAGAACGCTTTTTCCGCAAAGGGCGCCTGCGACATTTCCTCTGCCATCACCATCTTGCGCACCACGTCGCGCTGCTGACGGCCTGTCGGCGCGCGGTTCACGTCGCCCGCGATGAGTTTCAGCTTGGCGTTCTCGAAACCGGCGCCGGACTGGTTGATGATGCTGACCCAGCCCGAAAGGTCCATCGAGCAGTCTCTGGACTCGTCATAAATGATGTTGTAGTCCGCCCACCAGGTCATGCCCTGCGTCTCATAGGCGATGCGGGTCTGCTGCGTGCCGGCCGACGGACTGTCGAGCAGCCATTCCAGCGTGGGCTTGGTAATCAGGCCACCGGGTAACTCGGAAAATCGGATGTTGCCGTAGTGCCGAATGGCCTGCACGCTGCCGTCGTCCATTTGCAGCGTCAGCCCGTCGCCGGCCCCCAGCAGCGTACCCTCGATGAGGTCGACGTGCTCACCGCGCGGCAGTTCCACCGTCACGCGCTCACCCAAGTAGCGCTCGAGCAGGCGGGCCTGGCTGACCAGGTCGAATTGAAAACTCTGTTCCAACACGCGGGTTCGTGGCTCATCCAGGGATGCAAACGTCACCGTGGTCGGGTCGATCAGCGCCGCCACGTCGGTGACCCGCAGCGGGTGGGCGCCGCGCTTCAGCGTGTAGGGCCGGTCATGCCGCACGATCGCGTAGCCGGGCACCTGGCCCTGGTAATTGCGGCCCGCGGTCGGCCGGTAGGTCTCGGGCGCCACCGCGCCGGGTTGCATGCGTGAATAAATGGTGATCGAATCTGCGCTTTCCGGGGCAGCCTGCGCTGCTGAACAAATTCCAAGTGCGCCGGCAGCCAATCCGGTGCAAAGCTTGTGTACGATAGGGGGTCGATTGGATTTTGTCTGTTTCATTGCTTGTCCTCCGTGGTCTTACCCCCATCAACGCGGCGGACACGAAAACGGGGTTAACACATGAAAAAATTGTCGTTGCTAGTCGCCCAAGCAGTCCTCGCCTTATCCCTCATGGTAGCCTGCACCGCCGAACCGGTCCCGACGGAACCGAGTTTCGACAACAGCTGGATCCGCTCGTTGCCCGGCGGGATGCAGATGACGGCGGGTTTCGGCACGCTGAACAACCTGACGACGGAAACGATCGAGATCGAGGGATTCAGCAGCACGGCGTTTCGCGATGTCAGCCTGCACCGTACCGAGGTGATCGACGGCGTCAGCAGCATGTCGGAGGTGCGAGAATACACGCTGGCGCCGGGTGAACGCCTGGAAATGGCGCCCGGCGGTTACCACCTGATGCTGATGGGCCCCCTGACCAACATGACGGCCGACCAGATCGTCACGCTGGATCTGCACACGGCCGATGGTCGCGTGTTTCACTTCGAAGTACCGGTGGAAAAGCGCTGAGGGCACTTCGCCCCGAGCTCACCCCGGATTAAGCCCGCTTGCGCGCCTGGGCAGCTCCCATCATGCGGGCCAGGAATTGCCCGGTATATGAGTGCTCCACCTCGGCCACTTGCTCGGGTGTTCCCTGGGCGATAATTTCACCACCCTTGTCGCCGCCTTCCGGACCCAGGTCGATCACCCAGTCCGCGGTCTTGATGACGTCCAGGTTGTGCTCGATGACCACCACCGTGTTGCCGTGCTCGCGCAGGCGGTGCAGCACCCCCAACAGCAATTCGATGTCCTGGAAGTGCAGGCCGGTCGTGGGTTCGTCGAGGATGTACAGCGTCTGCCCGGTGTCGCGCTTGCTGAGTTCCTTGGCCAGCTTGATGCGCTGCGCCTCGCCGCCCGACAGGGTGGTGGCGCTCTGTCCGAGCTGGATGTAGGAAAGCCCGACGTCGGTCATCGTCTGCAGCTTGCGCGCGATGGCCGGCACGGCCTCGAAAAACTCCAGGGCTTCCTCCACCGTCATCTGCAGCACGTCATGAATGCTCTTGCCCTTGTAGGTAACGGTCAGGGTCTCGCGGTTGTAGCGCCGGCCCTTGCAGACATCGCACGGAACGTAGATGTCGGGCAGAAAGTGCATTTCAACGCGGATCATGCCGTCGCCCTGGCACGCCTCGCAGCGCCCGCCCTTGACGTTGAAACTGAAGCGTCCGGGCTTGTAGCCGCGGGCGCGGGCCTCCTGGGTGCCGGCAAACAAATCCCGGATCGGGGTGAACAGGCCGGTGTAGGTCGCCGGATTCGACCGCGGCGTCCGGCCGATCGGTGACTGGTCGATGTCCACCACCTTGTCGAACAGGCCCAGTCCTTCCACCGAGGCGTAGGGCGCGGGTTGCGGCGAGCTGCCATAAATCTCGCGGGCGGCCATCCGGTGCAGGGTGTCGTTGATCAGCGTGGATTTGCCCGAACCGGAGACCCCGGTGACGCAGACAAACAGGCCCGCCGGTATTTCCAGGGTGACCTTCTTCAAATTATTGCCCCGGGCGCCGACCACCCTGAGCATGCGCTCGGGGTCGGGTTTCGCGCGATCGTTTGGGGTGGGTATTTCCCGCACGCCGGACAGGTACTGGCCGGTCACGGAATCGGGATCGGCCTCCAGTTGGGCCGGGGTTCCGCTGAAGATGATGCGTCCGCCGTGAACCCCCGCGCCGGGGCCGATATCCACCACGTGGTCGGCACTGCGAATGGCCTCCTCGTCGTGCTCGACCACGATCACCGTGTTGCCCAGGTCGCGCAATCGGGTCAGCGTGGCCAACAACCGTTCGTTGTCGCGCTGGTGCAGTCCAATCGAGGGCTCGTCCAGGATGTACATCACCCCGACCAACCCGGCGCCGATCTGGCTGGCCAGTCGAATACGCTGAGCCTCGCCGCCCGACAGCGAGTCGGCCTTGCGGTCGAGCGTCAGGTAGTCGAGGCCAACGTTGACGAGGAAATGCAGGCGTTCGTGCACTTCCTTGACGATTTTTCCCGCGATCTCGCCGCGCTGGCCTTCCAGTTGCAGCGATTCGAAAAACGAGAGGCAGGTCTCGATCGGCCAGGCCGTGATGGTGGGCAGGTTGGTGTCCGCCACGAACACGTGCCGCGCCTCGCGGTTGAGTCGCTGTCCGTCGCAGACCGTGCAGGGTTTCTGCGAGATGTATTTCGAGAGCTCCTCCCGAACGATCCGCGAGTCGGTCTCGCGGTAGCGGCGCTCCAGGTTCGGAATGATGCCGGCGAAGGGATGGCGGCGTTTCTGAACCCCCTTGTCGCCGAAGTACTGGAACTCGATGATCTCCTCGCCGCTGCCGAACAGCACCACGTCGCGAATCTTTTTGGGCAAGTCTTCGAAGGGTGTGTCCACGTCGAAGTCGTAGTGGCGTGACAGCGACTGGATGATCTGGAAGTAGTAGGCGTTGCGCCGGTCCCAGCCGCGCACCGCGCCGCCGGCCAGGCTGACGTGGGTACTGCTGACCACCCGGTCCGGATCGAAAAACTGGCTGACACCCAGGCCGTCGCATTCGGGGCAGGCGCCGTTCGGGTTGTTGAAACTGAACATCCGCGGCTCGAGTTCCTGCAGGCTGTAATCGCAATACGGGCAGGCGTAGCGTGCGCTGAAAAGCTTGTCTTCCAGTGCGCTGTCCTCGTCCATGGGCGATACAAGGGCCAGGCCGTCGGTGAGGATAATGGCGGTCTCGAACGATTCGGCCAGGCGTTGCTTGAGGTCCTCGCGAACCTTGATCCGATCGACCACGACTTCGATCGTGTGCTTGCGGCGCAACTCCAGGGCGGGAACCTCGTCCAGTTCATACACCTCGCCGTCCACCCGGGCGCGCACGAAGCCCTGGGCTCGTAATTCTTCGAACAGCTGCAGGTGCTCGCCCTTGCGGTCGCGCACGATCGGCGCCAGCAGCATCAGCTTGCTCCCTTCCGGCAGCGCCAGGACGTGATCGACCATCTGGCTGATCGTCTGGGCCTGCAGCGGGATAGCGTGGTCGGGGCAGCAGGGCGAGCCGACGCGGGCGAACAGCAGGCGGAGGTAGTCGTAGATTTCCGTGATGGTTCCCACCGTGGAGCGAGGATTGTGCGAGGTGGACTTCTGTTCGATCGAGATGGCGGGCGACAAACCCTCGATATGGTCGACATCCGGTTTTTCCATCATCGACAGGAACTGCCGGGCGTAAGCGGACAGCGATTCGACGTAGCGTCGCTGGCCTTCGGCGTAGATCGTATCGAAGGCCAGGGAGGATTTACCGGACCCGGACAGACCGGTGATGACGATCAACTGGTCCCGGGGCAGGTCGATGTCGATGTTCGCCAGGTTGTGGGTACGCGCGCCGCGTATCAGGATCTTGTCCATTAATCTTGGGCCTGTTGCCGGTAACGGCAGGTCGGAACCCGCGCCACCAAAACCAACTACTATACTCCCCGAAACGATTGGCTGGCAAAGGCAGGTTAGGTGTAGAATACAGCGCTGACCGCGGTTGACCACGGCCCAAAAAACAGCTAACATTCTCGCCCTTTTGTAGGGCCGTTTCCAACACGGAGCTGGAATCCAATGTACGCAGTATTCAAAACCGGTGGCAAGCAGTATCGCGCAGCGACCGGCGACGTGATAAAAGTCGAAAAAATAGAAGCCGAAAAGGGCTCCACGGTCGAACTGGACCAGGTTCTGATGGTGGGCGAGGGCGAAGACGTCAAGATTGGCGCGCCGTTCCTCGACGGTGGCAAGGTGACCGCGAAAATTGTCGACCACGGACGTGGCGACAAGATCAAGGTCGTGAAATTCAAGCGCCGCAAGAACTACCACAGGACGATGGGCCACCGGCAGTATTTCACCCAGATCGAAATCACCGGCATCGACGCCTGATCGCTCGGACACAGGAGTAAAGTTTCATGGCACATAAAAAAGCAGGCGGTAGTACACGCAACGGCCGCGATTCGAACCCCAAGTACCTCGGCGTCAAGCGCTACGGCGGCGAATCCGTGCTTGCGGGCAACATCATCGTGCGCCAGCGCGGCACGCGCTTTCATGCCGGCCCCAACGTCGGTGTGGGCAATGACCACACGCTGTTCGCCCTGGCTGACGGCACCGTGAAGTTCGAAACCCGAGGCATGCCCAAGCGCAAATTCGTCAGCGTCGAATCCGACTGAGCGAACCGCATTCTGGAAAAGCCCCGCTTTCGAGCGGGGTTTTTTTGTGTCCCGACCCTCCGTTTCCCTGGTTTTGCTAGGATTGTTCCCAAATCGCAGCGACCCAATCTAATCTCCATGAGTATTGCATCCGAACACCTGCTGGAAATTCGCGAACTGGTCAAAGACCATCTGGCACATCAGGGCGATGACGAACTTTCGCCCGAGCGCGAAGAAGAACTGAAGTCGCAGTTCCGTGAGCGCCTGGCTGCGGAGGACGGGGCGCTGGTTGCCCACTATTACACGGCGGACGTCGTTCAGGACCTGGCCGAGGAAACCGGCGGCATGGTGGGCGATTCCCTCGAGATGGCCCGCTTCGGCGCCGAACACCCGGGCAAGACTCTGATCGTGGCCGGGGTCAAGTTCATGGGCGAGACCGCCAAGATCCTGACGCCTGAAAAGCGTGTCCTGATGCCCACGCTGGAAGCGACCTGCTCTCTCGACATCGGCTGCCCGATCGAGGAGTTTTCACCGTTCTGCGATGCGCACCCCGAGCGGACCGTGGTCGTCTACGCCAACACGTCTGCCGCGGTGAAAGCGCGGGCCGACTGGGTGATTACCTCCAGTATCGCCAAAGACGTCGTGGCCCACCTGCACACGAAGGGCGAAAAAATCCTGTTCGCCCCGGACCGGCACCTCGGCGCTTACATCGAGAGCGTGACCGGCGCGGACCTGCTGATATGGGACGGCGCCTGCGTGGTGCACGAGGAATTCAAGGCCGACGGAATCCGCCACCTGCTCGAAGAGCGGCCGGAAGCCGCCGTGCTCGTGCACCCGGAGTCTCCGGCCGCGGTCATCGAAGAAGCCGACCTGGTCGGCTCCACGACGCAGATCATCGAGGCGGCCAAGTCGCTGCCCAACGACGTGTTCATCGTGGCCACCGATCAGGGCATCTTCCACTACATGCAAAAAGAGGTTCCCGACAAGGAACTGATCATCGCTCCAACCGCGGGCAAGGGCGCGTCG
Organism: Lysobacterales bacterium; assembly: GCA_013042915.1. GTDB lineage: Bacteria > Pseudomonadota > Gammaproteobacteria > Xanthomonadales > SZUA-36 > JABDPF01. The sequence goes on along the minus strand of JABDPF010000007.1, from coordinate 48,554 downwards.
TGCTACTCCTGCGCCAACTGCCCCTGGATGGCGATGAACGAAATCGAGGCGCTCGCCGCCGTTTTCGACCAGGACGACAACGAGGTTTTCGTCGACCCCGCCCTGGCCCACCGGGCCATGATTCCCCTGCAGCGCATGCTGGACTTCAAGAAAACCCTTTAGAGGGCCGCTAGCGTGCGATTGCGTTCGTAACCGGGACCCGCCGCGAGCGGCCTTCATCTGCCTGAGTCCAGGCCGTGCTGGCGTATACCCCCTTCCAGGGGCGTATGAGCCCTGGACGGGCTCAGACCGAGCGCCACATGGATGTGCCTGAGCGTCCCCTGGAAGAGGGTATACAACAGCACGGCCGGGTTAAGTATCTGTGTACGGCCCCGGCAGCCACAACGGAACTAACCAGACCACGGTGTCGCGCAGGCAACGCAGCGAGAGTGGTTTTGGCGAAGCCAAAGAAATGCTCGCGGAGTGCCGGAGCCGTGGCTCCGGCAGCAGGAAAGACTCAATCGACGTACATCGAGGAGACGGACTCGCCGTGCGCCATCCTGCGAATGGTTTCGGCCAGCATCTGGGCGATCGAGAGCTGGCGGATCTTGCCGCAGGCCTGGGCCTCATCGCTCAAAGGGATGGTATCGGTGACCACCAGTTCGTCCATCTTTGAATTCATGATGTTGTCGACTGCAGGACCGGACAGCACGGGATGCACACAGTAGGCGACGACCTTTACTGCACCCTCTTTTTTGAGCGCATTGGCCGCGGAACACAGGGTACCCGCGGTGTCGACCATGTCGTCTACCAGCACGCAGCATTTGCCCTCGACCTCGCCGATGATGTTCATCACGGTCGCGACGTTGGCGCGAGGCCGGCGTTTGTCGATGATGGCCAGGTCAGCGTCGAGCCTTTTGGCGATGGCGCGGGCCCGAACGACGCCACCCACGTCGGGCGAGACCACCACGACCTCGTGCATCGACTGTTGTTGCTGCCAGATATCGGCCAGGGTGATGGGCGATGCGTATACGTTGTCGACCGGGATATCGAAAAAGCCCTGGATCTGGTCTGCGTGGAGATCCATGGTCACGACACGGTCCGTGCCGGCAGCGCCAATCATGGTGGCCGCCACCTTGGCGGTAATCGGCACGCGCGCTGAGCGGGGACGCCGGTCCTGCCGCCCGTAGCCGAAATAGGGAATTACCGCGGTGATGCGTGAAGCCGAAGCGCGTTTCACAGCGTCGACCATGACCAGCAATTCCATGAAATTGTCGGCGGTGGGTGCGCAGGTGGATTGGATCAGGTAGACGTCACGGCCGCGGACGTTCTCCATGATCTCGACCATGACCTCGCCGTCGCTGAAACGGCTTACCACGGCCTTGCCGATCGGCACATTGAGTTCTTGAGCAATACTGCTCGCCAGTCTCAGGTTGGCGTTTCCCGAGAAAACCATTAGTGAAGCTATCGACACACCCCGGCCCCGTTTGGCAGTTCGCCATCCATCAAGGATGAATGGCTGGGACGGCAGGACTCGAACCTGCGAATGCGGGGATCAAAACCCCGTGCCTTAACCAACTTGGCGACGTCCCAGCAGAAAGTAAATCCATTCAGCTTTCACACACCATCAGAAAGCAGCATTCGATGCAGGGGCGATCGGTCTACCCCCCTGACGGCGCGGCTATTATATAAAGTTTTTATGGCCCGTGCCGTGGCCTGGGCTTTTGCCGAACTTCCGGCCTCGAGGAAGAGTGCGCTGCCGGTGCCGGTGAGCCGTGGCCGCCCCCATGCGGCGAGCTTTCGGAACGCTTCGTCCACTTCGGGAAACTGCTGTCGAACAACGGGTTCACAGTCGTTTCTGCCCGCCCCTTCCCAGTAATCGGACAGGTCGATGGGCTGCGAGTGGCGCCGGAGTTGCGGATCGTCAAAAACACGTTGCGTGGGTATCACGATGCCGGGCAATACCAGTACGTAATGACGCTCTCCCAGGGTCACCGCAGACAGCTGCTCGCCCACACCGGTCGCCAGCGCGCTGCGGCCGCGGACGAATACCGGCACATCGGCCCCGAGGCGGGCGCCGAGCGCCGCGAGATGGTCCGTGTCGAGATCACACCCCCACAAGCGGTTCAGCACCACCAGCACCGTGGCCGCATCGGAACTTCCGCCACCCAGCCCTGCGCCCATCGGCACCCGCTTGTGAACTTCCAGGATCGCGCCGCTGCGGCTGGCCGTCTCCCGTTGCAGCAGCCGGGCGGCACGCACGACCAGGTCTTCATCTTCAGGCACGCCGTAATCTGCACCCGTCCGGCTAATGGACGGTGCCCGGGTCGGCGTGATCGAAACCTCGTCACCCCAGTCGAGCAACTGGAAAAGCGTTTGCAGATCGTGGTAGCCATCCGGCCGACGGCCAGTGACGTGCAGAAACAGGTTGATCTTGGCGGGAGCCGGCCAGGTGCGCCGCGACGCGTCAGTCATCGAGTGAATCCAGCGCCCAGTCGCGCACGGCCAGTTTCACGCTTCGCTCATCCCGGATGGCCGTCAGCTTCAGCGGTAACGAAACACCATCGACGTCGCGGTAGCGGCCAAACTCGATGGTCCAGCCGCTTTGCCGAAGCTTTTCCAGGGTGCCATCGTCGGAAAGTACCCGCGCCTCGATTTCCCCGGGCGCCGCGAGGCCGAGTATCCACCAGGAAAGCGCATCGACCGGAACGGTCCAGCCCAGTTGCGCCCGCACCAGCTCGGTAACCGAGGGCGCACCGTAACGACTGCCATCGGCCAGCTCCAATTCCGCACCGGAACCGTCTGCCTGGAGCCGCCACGCACCGCGCCCGAAGGCGCCGTAAAAATCCATCCGACTGCTCTCGATGGCGTGTTGCCATTGCAGCGTTCCGCTGCCGCCATCCTTTTCATCGCGGACCGCCAGCCGTCCTCTCAGCGACCAGCCAGGCAGCGATGACAGCGCCTCGAAGCGGGCCTCGTACAGCATGGCGGCCGGTGCCTGGGTCGTCGGAACGGTCGAGCATCCCTGCACCAACAGCACCACAAAGGCCAGCAACCAGGGTGTCCGAAGGGAGCTTCGCATCAGGGCGCAGCCCCCAGGCGATCGAGCGTTTCGCGAAGCACGGGGTTGTTCTCATCCACGTCCAGGCCCTCGCGCAGGACCTCGAGGGCCTTCTCGCGCTCGCCTTTCATCCACAGGACTTCTCCCAGGTGGGCAGCGATCTCGGCATTACGATCCAACGTCCAGGCCCTGGAAAGAAATCCTTCCGCCTCGTCCAGCCGGCCCTGGCGGTAGGCTACCCAGCCCATGCTGTCAATCACAGACGCTTCGTTCGGCATCAGGATATAAGCCTGTCGAATGTACTCCTCGGCCTCGTCATAACGCTCGGTCTGGTCCGCCAGGGTATAGCCCAGTGCATTCAGGGCGGCCGCATTTTCGGGTTCTATCGCCAACAGGGCCCTCAGATCCCGTTCCGCGGCATCCACTCGCCTTAATTCCGCTGCCAGCAGAGACCGGGTGTACAGAAGGTCGACCGAATCGGGATTACCATCCAGTGCCCGGGTGAGCACGTCGAAAGACGCCTCCCGCCCGCCCGCTGCCCGCAGGATGCGGGCTTCCGTGAGCCAGGCTGCCTCGACCGCTTCAGCGTCTCCGCCCTCGCGGACCCTCGCGAGCGCCGCGCGGGCGCTGTCCATGTCGCCCTCCAGGGCGATCAGTTCGGCGCGTCTGAGGGACGCCGCCAGCAAGCGCTCTCCTTGGGTCACGGAGCCGTAGAGTGCGATCGCCTGCTGCACCATGCCCAAAGCCTCGGCCGCCTGCGCCCGGTAAAAGGACTTCTCCGCGGAATCGTCCCACGCGAGCCCGGCAAACTCCCCGAACAGGTCTTCGGCGGCCACGCGATTCTGTGCAGACAGCTCGAAGAGAATCCTGGAAAGCATCACATCAGGCGTTTGCGTCATCCCCTCGAGGACCTTGCGGGCCTGCCCCTCCCGACCGGTTCGCGCCAGCAGGTCGGCAAAACCCAGGGCGAGGTCGTGGTTGTCCGAATCAAGCTCCCAGGCTCGGCGCACGTACTCGATGCCGGTCTCCTCGAGATCGAGTTTGAGCGCAACGCGACCGGCCCAGGCGAGAAATTCGACCCGTTCCGGATCCAGCTCGGCCGCCTGGCGGGCGTACTCGAACGCCTTCTCGAGTTCGCGCGCGGAGGCAGCGACCTTGCTTCTGGCGAAATACACGTCGGCGGGGTCAGCATCGGCACGCTGGCCCTGCAGATGCAGCAAGGTAGCGTCCGCCTGATCGGGTTCACCCGACAGGGTCAGGATTCGAGATACCAGCAACCAGGCATCGGGAGAATCCTCCAGGATTTCCAGGATACGGCCCAAGGCGTACTCCGCCCCGAAAAAGTCACCCACCCGCAGCATTGCGTTGGCGGCAGATTCGTGCGCCGGTACGCTCTCGGGCGCCAGCACGGCCCATCGGTCGGCCGCCATGACGGCCTGCTGCCAGGCTTCCGCCGCAAAGGCGATCCGCGTTGCGCGACGTGCGATCTCCGGATCCTGCGACAACAGGGCAGCTTCGAGGTACTCGTCCACCGCGGCGCTCAAATCGCGTTCGCTGCCCAGGTACTCCCCGGCAAACACCCGGTACATCACATCGGTATCGGTCGGTTCGAGCGCGAGAGGGACCACCGTTTCGACTACCGGCCCATCGGGAGGGGTATCGATGGCCGGCCCGGTGGACGAGCATGCAGACAGCATCGCCGCAAAAAGCAACGTTATCGCTGTCGGCGTGGAAATGAGCCGTTCGTGCCTCTGAGTTCTCATAGGCGCCAAGGATACGCGTTTGCTCGTTTCTAACCAACACGGTCGGCTTGGGGGCCATGAAATGAATTTCGCTTCCCTGCTGAACTTGATAAAAAAGGGCTCCACCCGCAGAATCAGCGCCTCACGGAACAGATTGCCCCATGCCGCTTTTCACGATCGGAATCAGCCACCACACCGCTCCCATCGAAATACGGGAGAAGGTTGCCATATCGCGCACCGAATTCACGGAGCGCGTGAAGCAACTGTGCGAGCTTCCGGGCATCGAGGAGTTGCTGATCCTCGGAACCTGCAACCGGACTGAAATTTATTGTCTGTCCTCGGAGGGGGGTCGGGAAACCGTCATCGAATGGATTCACCGTTCAAACGGCATTCCGGCAGGAGAACTGGACGAGCACATCTACATCCACCAGGGCGAGGACGCGGCCCGTCACCTCGTCAGGGTCGCCAGCGGACTGGACTCCCTGGTGCTCGGTGAAACCCAGATCCTGGGCCAACTGAAGGACGCCTGGCAGCAGGCGCATGACGCCGGCAGCCTGGGCAAGGTACTCGACCGATTGTTCCAGCACACGTTTGCGGCAGCCAAGACCATACGCACGGCCTCCGGTATCGGCGAACACCCCGTCTCGGTGGCGTACACGGCGGTTGTGCTCGCGCGCCAGATCTTCGGCGACCTCAAATCAAAGACGGTGGTTCTCGTGGGCGCGGGCGAGATGGTGCAGCTGTGCGGCCGTTACCTGGTCGATCACGGAATCAACCGACTTCTGATTCTCAACCGAAGCAGGGACAAAGCCGAGGAAATCGCCGGTGAACTGGGCGCCACCGCGATGACGCTCGACCGCCTCGAAGAGGCTCTGCCGAAAGCCGACATCCTGATCAGCTCGACCGCCAGCCCGGAACCGGTCATTCGCGCGACCGACGTGAAAGCCGCGCTGCGCAAGCGTCGGTATCGTCCGATGTTCATGGTGGACATCGCCGTGCCCCGCGATATCGAGCCGGCCGTTTCCAAAGTGAAGGACGTCTACCTGTACACCATCGACGACCTGCAGCAGGTCGTCGACGACAACATGCAGCAACGCAGCGAAGCGGCCCGCGCAGCCCAGCCGAGTGTAGACGACGCGGTGACCGCGTTTATGCGCTGGCTTTACGGAATGCGGGCCGCGCGCACCCTGAAGCGGATCCGAGAGCAGTCACACGAATTTGAAACCGACCTGACCGAGCGTGCGCTACACCGCCTCCAGGCCGGGCAAGACCCGGAAAAAGTCTTGCGGCAACTCGCCAGCACGCTGACCAACAAGATTCTCCACACCCCCAGCAAGCAACTGCGCGAAGCCGCGGAGAAGCAAGACTACAGCGTGCTCAAGGCGGCCGATCGCATCTTCAGGCGGGATGAAGAATGAAACAATCCATTCGACAGCGGTTGATGCAGGTCGCTGCCCGATACGAGGAAGTCGGCTTGCTGCTCTCTGACCAGAGCGTGTTTTCCGACCAAGACCGGTTTCGCGACCTGTCCCGTGAATACGCCCAACTGGAGCCCGTCGTCACTGCGTGGCGACAATGGAGGGAAACGGACGAGGCGATCCAGGAAGCGCGCCAGATGCTGGACGAGAGCGATCCCGAAATGCGCGAAATGGCGGCCCAGGAATTGCAAGAGGGCGAGCAGCGACAAGAGCAGCTCGAACAGGACCTACAGGTGCTGCTGCTACCCAAAGACCCCAACGACGACAACAACATTTTTCTCGAAGTACGCGCCGGCACCGGCGGTGACGAGGCCGCGATTTTTGCCGGTGATCTGTTCCGCATGTACCAAAAATACGCGGAGTCCCGTGGCTGGCCGATGGACATACTTGGCCAAAACGCCGGCGAGCACGGCGGCTTCAAGGAAATCATCGTGCGCGTGGCCGGCCAGGGGGCATACTCGCGGTTCAAGTTCGAATCGGGGACCCACCGCGTTCAGCGCGTGCCGGAAACCGAGTCCCAGGGCCGGATCCACACCTCGGCCTGTACCGTAGCCATCCTGCCCGAGGTCGAGGACGTCGAAGCTATCGACATCAACCCGGCCGACCTGCGTGTGGACACGTTTCGCGCCTCCGGTGCGGGCGGCCAGCACGTGAACAAGACCGACTCGGCCATTCGACTGACCCACCTCCCCAGCGGGATTGTCGTCGAGTGTCAGGACGAGCGCTCACAGCACAAAAACCGGGCCCGGGCGATGTCGCTCTTGCAGGCGCGGCTGTTGGAACAGGAGCAGACCCGCCAGCAAACCGAAATTGCCGAATCGCGGCGGATACAGGTCGGGAGTGGCGACCGCTCGCAGCGCATTCGCACCTATAATTTTCCCCAGGGACGGGTAACCGACCATCGCATCAACCTGACCCTGTACAAGCTCGACGAATTTCTTGGCGGAAACCTCGACCTGGTGATCGACCCGCTGATGCAGGAACACCAGGCGGAATTGCTGGCGGAAATCGGCGCCTGACCGGCGCCTCTTTCCACGATCAGGGCGCCGCGCGGCTCTCGGCGCGACGGTGCAGCACCCAGGCGGCCGCCAGATTGAGTGGCACAAAAGCCGCCACAACGTCTACGTTGTACTGCGATCCACCAAGCCCCAGCGCCCAGGCCGCAACCGAAAACAGCACCGTGCCCTGCAGCAGGTGACGGTCGCTTGCCTTCCAGACCATGCCCAGCAGAAACAGGGGGTTGAACACCAGGACGTTCATGTTCTTGGTCGCGGCGGCATGGTCAGTGCCAAACCAGAAAAACACCAGCGCCAGTCCCGCCAGGCCACACAGGCTCAACCAGGCACGCGCGATCAGCGGCGCCGGTACGATACGGCTCGTCAGCCACGCCAGGACGACCGCCCCCAGAGCCACGACAAGGTATCGAAGCCAGTGGGCGTCGGGCTCGAGCGGCGGCGCCACCAGCGTCGACTCGTACAGCACCCGCTCTTCGATGACCAGGTCATCGAGCTCCGCCACGCCCTGATAAAGCTCGCCCGGCAGAAACATCTCCTCCCAGCGGTCGATTTCCTTGTCGACGGTGCGCCCCAATGCGAGTTCCAGGCCGAGATACAGCCAGAAATCGCCCGACGTGAGTCTTCTCGTGTGATCACGACGGTCAAGCGGCGCAGGAACGTCGCGGTAAGCGGAGCCCAGGGCGCCATCGAGCGCTCGGTCCAGCGCATCGCGCACGCGGGTCGAACAATTGTCCAGGTAGTAATCGTAAAGATAGTCCCGGTTTTCCGGCCGAATGACGGCAAGCAGCTCGGAGACCAGCGCCTCTTTCTGAACGTGTGTCATGTCCAGTTTTTGCGCGACAATGCCGCGGTTTTCCGCGACGTATTGGGCAAACTCGACCGACGAAGGCTGGGCAGCCGAAAAATACAGCATCCGCCCCATCAGGAAGCGATGAAAAAAATGTTCCTGGGCGAAATCGAAGAAACCGAAGTTGAAGGTATGGTCCAGACCGAGATGCGGCGCCTCGACCCAGATCGCATTGTGGCCGAACCGTTGCCAGTAAAGGTCACCGGGGCCGTAAGTCACCAGCCATACATCCGTTTGCGGCGCCGCAGAGCGCTCCAGATCGGTCTGTGAAGCGGCGACGTCGCATGAAACCAGCCAACCGGCGAAAACCGCGCCGATCAGCCAACTGAGTCGCAGTGACGGCCGATCAAACCGGGACATTCATTTCCAGCGTGATGATGCGCCGGTTGTTGGCCTTGACAACCCGGAACTCGAAGCGCTCGCCCAATGTCACCACTTCACCGAACTCGGGCACACGCCCGAACTGGGCCAGCAGCAGGCCGCCTATCGTGCCGTAGTCGTCATCGCTGAAGTCACTGTCGAAGGTTTCATTGAACTCGTCGATCGGAGTCAGGGCCTGGACAATGTAGGTGTTGTCCCCGGTCTGCTGCACGAAATCCTCGACTTCCTCGTCGTACTCATCGTCGATTTCCCCGACGATTTCCTCGAGTACGTCCTCGATGGTGATGAGGCCAGAGACGCCGCCGTATTCATCGACCACGATCGCCATGTGATTGTGACTGACGCGGAAATCCCGAAGCAGCACGTTCAGGCGTTTACTCTCGGGAATCACGACGGCCGGACGAATGATCGAAGCCAGGTCGATGGACGGCCCGCCCGGCACCACGTGTGGAAGCAGGTCCTTTGCCAGCAGGATGCCGATGACCTCGTCTTTGTCCTCCCCGATCACGGGAAACCGGGAGTGCCCGGATTCCACAATCCTTGGCAGGTATTCCCCGACATCGGAGTCCACGTGCACCACGACCATTTGCGATCGCGGGATCATCGCGTCGCGCACCTGGGTTTCGGAAACCTCCAGCGCGCCCTCCATCATGGCGAGGGCGTCGGTGTCCACGATGCCGTTGTCGCGGGATTCTCTTAGGGTATCCAGCAGCTCGTCACGGTCCCGGGGTTGATGCGTGAATGCCTGGCCTATCTTCTCCACCCAGGTCCGCTTTCCGGAACCGTTGCCCGATTGGTCTTCGCTCATGTCTTTCACGATGGCAACGCGTAGCGCGTCAGCTCGAATATAGGGCCGCAGACTGCGCTAATCCAGTGTTTTTTTCAAAAAGCTGCTTGGGAACCTTGCCCGACTCAAGCGTAGGGATCGGCGATTCCAAGAGAGGAGAGCAGGGAAATTTCCAGCGCTTCCATTTGCTCAGCCTCGTCCACCACCTGGTGGTCGTGACCGAGCAAGTGCAGAACGCCGTGTATGGTGAGGTGCGCCCAGTGCGCCGACACAAGTTTTCCCTGCTCCGCGGCTTCCTCCGCCACCAGCGGCGCGCACACGACGATGTCGCCAAGCAAAGGCAGGTCGACACCCTCCGGCAAGTCGGCCGGAAAAGAAAGTACGTTGGTTTCCTGGTCCTTTTGGCGGTACGTTCGGTTCAACCGCCGACTCTCGGCCCGGCCGACGACGCGGACGGTCAGTTCCGCGTCTTCCCGATCGTCCAGGGCCGCGACGATCCAGCGGCGAAAATCTTCCTCGCCGGGCACGCCGGGCCACTCACCGGCGAATTGCAGATCGACTTCAATCGCCACCGCTTCTGTCTTCCTCGCGCTCGTAGGCTTCCACGATATGCTGCACCATCGGATGACGAACCACGTCGCGGGGGCTGAAACGGCTGATGCTGACGCCCTTCACGTCCTCGAGGATTTTCAGGGCATGGCGCAGTCCGGAGGATTCTTTGCGCGGCAGGTCGATCTGGGTGATGTCACCGGTTACGACCGCGGTCGAACCGAATCCGATCCGGGTCAGGAACATTTTCATTTGCTCGCGCGTCGTGTTCTGGGCTTCGTCGCAGATCACGTACGCATCGTTCAGTGTGCGGCCCCTCATGAACGCCAGCGGGGCCACCTCGATCACGTTCCGTTCGATCAGGGTGGTCACGCGCTCGAATCCCAGCATCTCGTAGAGCGCGTCGTATAGCGGTCGCAGATAAGGATCGACTTTCTGCGCCATGTCGCCAGGCAGGAAGCCCAGGCGCTCGCCGGCCTCGACGGCAGGCCTGACCAGGACGATCCGCTGGACCCGGTCTTCCTGCAGCGCGGCGACGGCGCAGGCCACGGCCAGGTAAGTTTTACCGGTGCCCGCGGGCCCCACGCCGAAGTTGATGGCGTGGCTGACGATGTTGCGCAGGTAGTCTTTCTGGTTGGGCCCTCGGCCACGAATGATCCCGCGCCTCGTCTTGACCGTGACCTCATCACGAAACGCGGCCTCCGCGTCCGCCTCGGCCAGTTCGGCGATTCCCGATTCCTGCAGATGGAGGTTGACCACGTCCGGCGTGAGCACCTCGTTTTCCGACAACGTGTAGAGATCGATCAGCAGCCGCCTCGCGGCGCGCGTGGGGCGCTCGCCCCCCTGGATGGTAAACAGGTTGCCGCGGCAGAAGATCTCCACGCCCAGGCGGGATTCGATCTGCTTGAGATGCCCGTCGAACTCACCGCACAGGTTGGCCAGCCGCAACGTATCGGCGGGCTCCAATTCCAGCGCGAGTCGGTCGCTCATGCCGCCTCCGTCACGACGCGGCCGCGCAGCGAGTTGCTCAGTGCCTCGGTGATCTCCACCTCGATGAAATGGCCGACCAGCCGCGGATGGCCGTCGAAATTGACCACCCGGTTGTTTTCGGTACGGCCGGACAATTGCTGGTCGTTTTTCTTGCTGACGCCCTCCACCAAGATTCGCTGCCGGCTGCCGACCATGGCCCGGCTGTAACGGGCGGCCTGACGATTGACCTGCTGCTGCAGGCGCATCAGGCGCTCTTTCTTGATCTTGAGCGGCGTGTCGTCCGGCAGGCTGGCCGCCGGTGTTCCGGGGCGCGGCGAGAAAATAAAACTGAAGCTCTGATCGAACTCCAGCTCCTCGATCAATTTCATGGTGTCCTCGAAATCCCTGTCGGTCTCCCCCGGAAAGCCGACGATAAAGTCGGATGACAGGGCGATGTCCGGCCGGTTCTCGCGAATGCGACGGATCTTCTGCTTGTATTCGAGCACGGTATGCCCGCGTTTCATCAAGGAAAGCACACGGTCGGAACCGCTCTGAACCGGCAGGTGCAGGTAATTGGCCAGCTTGGGCACCTCGCCGTAAGCGTCGACCAGGCTCTGCGAGAACTCCATCGGGTGTGAGGTCGTAAAGCGGATGCGGTCCACGCCGTCGATGGCCGCGACGTAGTGGATCAGAAGGGCCAGGTCGGCCGTCGTGCCATCGTGCATCGGCCCACGGTAGGCATTGACGTTCTGCCCGAGCAGGTTGATCTCGCGCACCCCTTGTTCCGCCAGGGCCGCGCACTCGGCCACCACGTCATCGAACGGGCGGCTTATTTCCTCGCCCCGGGTGTAGGGCACCACGCAGTAGGTACAGTATTTGCTGCAGCCTTCCATCACGGAGACAAACGCGGAACCGCCCTGCGCGCCCGGCGCCGGCAGGTTGTCGAACTTCTCGACCTCCGGGAACGACACGTCGACGGGATGCGAGCCCTTGGCGCGGACCTCGTCCAGCATCGAGGGCAGCCGGTGCAGGGTCTGGGGGCCGAACACCATGTCCACGAGGGGCGCGCGCTTGATAATCGCCGCGCCTTCCTGGCTCGCCACGCAGCCACCCACGCCGATCACCACCCGGGGGTTATCCTGCTTGAGCTTTTTCCAGCGGCCCAGTTGCGAAAAAACTTTTTCCTGGGCTTTCTCCCGAATCGAGCAGGTGTTGATCAGTATGACGTCCGCGTCTTCGGCCTGGTTGGTGAGTTCGAGGCCGTGCGACGCCGCCAGGACGTCCGCCATCTTGCCCGAGTCGTACTCGTTCATCTGGCACCCGTGGGTCTTGATATAGAGCTTGCCTTTCATGCCGCTGCCTTGAATCTCCTGCGGATACGCGTTCAAAAGGAACCGCGTAGAATACACCGATGGCCTGACCGCCGCCACGGAATAACGCGCCGAACGGACACGAACATGGAGTACGAGATCGATCAAACATTGTTGGAACGCCTGCGCAGCGCGCAACATGCCCTTGTTCTGACCGGCGCCGGAATGTCCGCCGAAAGCGGTATACCGACGTTTCGTGATGCGCAGACCGGTATCTGGGCCCGCTACCGACCCGAGGAGCTGGCCACACCCGAAGCTTTTGCCGCCGATCCCGGCCGGGTGTGGCGCTGGTATGAGGAGCGGCGCGAGAAAGTTCGACAGGCGCGACCACACGCCGGGCACGAGGCCCTGGCAGCCCTCGAGCATTTGATTCCCAGCTTGACGATCGCTACCCAGAACGTCGACGGACTCCATCAGCAAGCCGGATCAGCGCGCGTGATCGAGCTGCACGGCAACATCCTGCGTTCGAAATGCAGCGTAACGCACCGGCCCATCAGCTCAGAATGGCTCAAGGACGTCACCGGCTGCCCACCGCCCTCGCCCTACAATGCCAAGGGCCTGGCGCGCCCGGACGTGGTCTGGTTCGGCGAGGTGCTGCCACAGGATGCTCTTGACACTGCGATGGCCGCCGCGCGGAACTGCGACATCTGCTTTTCCGTCGGCACCACGTCACTGGTGCAGCCCGCCGCCAGCCTGCCGCTGCTCGCGAAACAGCACGGCGCAATCCTGCTCGAAATCAATCCCGTGGACACTGCGCTGAGCGCGCAGGCCGACGGGCGCCTGCGGGGGCCGGCCTCCAGCGCCTTGCAGGCGGTCCTGCAACAACTTCGGGGCACCGCGTAAAGCAATCCTTGCTTTACTGTCAGGGCTTTACATAAACTTCTACCCATGTGGCGGAAAACACACAAGGCAAGAATCCTCCGCGCATTGGCGCTCATCCTGTTGCTGGCCGTACACGGCACCGGGCTGGCTGCCCATGAAGCCACACACCTGGATGCAACCACGTCCGTTAGCTGCGAATTCTGTGCTGCCGGCAGCACACTGCAACATGCCGCCGTCGACAACGCAACCGCGGAGCTGCCACCCCGGTGGCGGGTAAAACCCGAGCAAGCCAGGCACCTCGTCGTAAATGACGATAGTCACTGCCCGTTCCAGGCTCGCGCCCCACCCCTCTCGTCCTGAGTCCTGATTGTTCGGCGGCCATTTCGCAAGACCGCCGCGTTAAACTCGAAGACGAGAGGAACTGTAAGACGTGAACCCATATCAATCTTTAACAGCCCTGCTGTGCTGCGGGGCGCTGGCCAGCGCCTCCGCGCTGGCCTCGCAGGAACATGCGCAGACCCAGCCCGAGGCCAAACACGAGCACGGTACATACCACGGACACGATGAAATCGAAGAGGTCGTCGTCCAAGCAACGCCGCTGCAACGCAGCCTGGGCGAACTGTCGCAATCCGCAACCATCCTCAGCGGTGAATCACTGCACCGCGAACTGGCAAACAACATTGGCGAAACCCTTACCCGCCAGGCGGGTCTGGCCAATGCCAGCTTTGGCCAAAACGTGGGTCGGCCGGTGATCCGAGGCCTGCAGGGACAGCGCGTGGGGGTACTGAGCAACAACATGTCCGCCAGCGACGCATCGGCCGTCAGCCAAGATCACGCGGTAGCGATAGAACCGTTTCTGGCGGACCAGATCGAGGTGCTGCGTGGCCCCGCTACCTTGCTCTACGGATCCGGCGCCATCGGTGGCGTCGTCAACATCGTCTCGCACACGATACCCGAGAAAGTGCCCGCAGACGGCTTCGACGCACGCGCTATGGCGCAACTCGATTCTGCGGCCGACCAGCGGTTCGCGGCCGGACGGATCGATTTCGGGACGGCCGGGTTTGCTTTCCACGCCGATGGCTTCTATCGCCGGACCGACGACTACGAGATCCCGGGTGCGGCCGAGCTGTACCCCGACGAAGAGGAACACGGGGAACAGGGGGATCACGACGAATCGATGAACGGTCTTCTCGAAAACAGTTTCCTTGACAACCAGGGCGGGTCGCTGGGGGCAAGCTGGATCGGCGAACGGTGGCGGCTGGGGCTATCCTGGTCCGGCTACGAATCCGACTACGGCATCCCGGGGGCGCACCATCACCATCACGAGGAAGAGGGGATGCACGAGGAAGAGGAAGAGGAGGAACTCGTGACGGTCGGGCTGGACTCGCGGCGCTGGGACACCGAGGTTGTCGGCAACGATCCCTTCGCCGGATTCGGGCAACTCAGCTTCCGGTTCGCCAATACCGATTACACACACACCGAGTTTGAGGGCGAGGAAATCGGGACGACCTTCGACAGCGACACCAACGACGTCCGGCTCGAGCTACGCCATCTTCCCTGGGGCCGCTGGTCGGGCGCCTTTGGCCTGCAGTACACCGACACCGACTTCACCGCCGTGGGCGAGGAGGCCTACGTGCCTCCGTCCAACTCGGAAAACGCCGCCCTGTTCTGGATCGAAAGCGCCGAATTCGGGAGTTGGCAGGTCGATCTCGGCCTGCGCTATGAGGACGTGAAAGTCACGGCGCTGGAACAGCTCTCGCACGAACATCACCAAGATGAGGAGGAACACGACGAAGGCTCGTTGCGCCGCAGCTTCTCGCCGTTCTCGATCTCCGCCGGAGCGATCTGGCAGTTGAGAGAAGATCGTCACCTGTCGTTCAGCCTGTCGCGCGCCGAACGGGCGCCGACGGCTCCGGAACTGTTCGCCTTCGGCCCGCACGTTGCCAGCCAGACTTTCGAAATCGGCGATTCCTCGCTGCGCAAGGAAAGTAACCTGCACGGCGAAATCGGGTACCGCGTGAGCGGTGATCTCCTGAGCGGCTCCCTGGTGGTCTACGTTGACCGTTTCGACGACTACATTTACCAGCAAAACACCGGCGAAGAGGAAGACGGTTTTCCGCTCCGGCAGTGGTCCCAGCAGGACGCGGATTTCATCGGTGCCGAGATTGAATTGCGCTACGATATCGGGCACTACGACAGCGGCCATTGGTGGATATTCGGGCTGTTCGACTACGTCGACGGCGAACTTGCTGATGGCCATAACGTGCCGCTGATGCCGCCCATGCGATTTGGCGGCGGACTTGACTGGCACCGGGGTGCGTGGCAGGCGAACCTGACCTGGATCCATGCCGACGATCACAGCGACGTCGCCGACTACGAAACGCCCACGCCGGGCTACGACCTGCTGAACGCCGAGATCACATGGCGACTGCCGTTTTTCGAGCGCGCCGAGTGGGACCTGTTCTTCAAGGGGCACAACCTGCTGGACGAGGACATCCGCAACAGCACGTCCTATCTGAAGGACCAGGCCCCCCAGATCGGCCGCAATTTCATCCTTGGCCTGCGCTTGTCAATGTGACCGGGAGAACGGCTTGCCGGGGTCGGGGCAACGGCTCTGACCCCGGTCATTCCATTAGCGCACGAGTCTGATAACCTTCTGAAACCCACTTCAAGGCGAGCAGCAGCATGAGCACCCAGCAGCGCATTCAAAACACGTTGAAGGAAATTCGCGAAGCCGGTCTCTACAAACAGGAACGCATCATCACGACCCCGCAGGGCGTGCAAATCCGGGTGCAGAACGGCAGCGAGGTTCTGAACTTCTGCGCCAACAACTACCTCGGCCTGGCCGACAACCCGGACGTGATCAACGCCGCCCACAAAGCGCTCGACGACCACGGCTTCGGTCTCGCCTCGGTGCGTTTCATTTGCGGCACGCAGGACCTGCACAAGCAGCTGGAACAGACGATTTCGACGTTTTTCGGTACCGACGACACCATCCTCTACACCTCGTGTTTCGACGCCAACGGCGGTTTTTTCGAGACCCTGCTGGGTCCCGAGGACGCGGTGATTTCAGACGCGCTCAACCACGCCTCCATCATTGACGGAATTCGCCTGTGCAAAGCCCAACGTCACCGTTACCCCAACAGCGACATGGAGGCCCTGGAAAAAGCCCTGCAAGCCACCCGGGATTGCCGAACACGCCTGATCGCAACCGACGGCGCCTTCAGCATGGACGGATACATCGCCAAGCTCGGCGACATCACGGCATTGGCCGAAAAGTACGACGCCCTGGTGATGGTCGATGACAGCCATGCAACGGGTTTTCTCGGACCCACCGGCCGGGGTTCCGCAGAGCACCACGGCGTCATGGACAAGGTCGACATTTTCACGTCCACGCTGGGAAAAGCGCTCGGCGGCGGATCCGGTGGGTTCACGACCGGGCGCCAGGAGATCATCGACCTGTTGCGCCAGCGCTCGCGCCCTTACCTTTTTTCGAACACGCTTCCACCGCCTTTGGTAGCCGCGGGCATCAAGGTATTCGAGATGCTCTCCTCGACAACCGAACTGCGCGACCGACTGGAAGACAATACCCGGTACTTCCGCAGCGCGATGACGGAGGCGGGCTTCGATATCAAGGAAGGCGTCCATCCCATCGTCCCGGTAATGCTGTACGACGCGCCGCTGGCGCAGGAGTTCGCGGCCCGCTTACTGGAGGAAGGCATCTACGTGATCGGCTTCTTCTTTCCCGTCGTCCCGCGCGGGGAGGCGCGCATCCGCGTGCAGATTTCCGCGGCGCACTCGAGAGAGCACCTCGATCGGGCCATCGGCGCCTTCACCCGCGTCGGCAGGGAGCTCGGTGTCCTTAAATGACGCTCTGAGCAGGCTTGCTCACAGGCTGTGTGGATTCGGCCGTTTGAACCCGGCCGCGAAGCCGTATACCTCCTTACAGGGGACGCTCCCTGGCGGGTACATCCCTGTAGCGCTCGGTCTGAGCCCGTCCAGGGCTCATACGCCCCTGTAAGGAGGTATACGGCTCCACGACCTGGACCGTTGCAGTATCTGAATCTCTGCGGCCGATTTCAGCGGATTACTGCCTGCATCGAGGGCGTGGTGTGGCATACCCCTTTTCAGGGGCTTCGGGTGTCGGGAACGCCCGAAGAGTGCCCACGGATGGCTCGAACGTCCCCTGAAAAGGGGTATGCCACACCGCGACCGGGTTCAAACGTACGGATACACACCCCGCGGGCAAACCGGATTACATCATCGCGTTTTCGCGCAATCGCTGCAGCAGGAACTCGTGTGAGGAAATAGGCTCCGGATAGCGGTCCGGGTTCCTGGCGGTAATGCACTGGGGCAGCGTCCGGATCACGTAGTCGGGGTTCGGGTGCATGAAAAACGGAATCGAATAGCGGGACTGACCGCCAGCAGCGCCGGGGGGATTGACCACACGGTGGGGAGTCGATGGCAACACGTGGTTGGTCAGGCGCTTCATCATGTCGCCGATATTGACGACGATCGTGCCGGGGATGCTGGTCACCGGCACCCAGCTGCCATCGCGGGCAAGGATCTCGAGCCCCGCTTCGCTGCTGCCGATCAGCAAGGTAATCAGGTTAATATCCTCGTGCCGCGCCGCCCTCACAGCCGGGGTGTCGGCGCCGGTAACCGGCGGATAGTGAATCGCGCGAAGGATACTGTTGCCGCGGTCCACGGCGGGATCAAAGATGGTTTCGTCCAGCGCCATGGAACGCGCGATGATCGCCAGAATCCGCCTTCCGAGCCGGTCGAGTTCTTCGTAGAGGGCCGTGACGGCCGGTCGAAACCCGGGAACTTCCTCGGGCCAGCGGTTCGGCCGCATGATGTCGGGCCAGGGATTTTCGCCCGGCATCTCGCGGCCGGTGTGCCAGAATTCTTTCAGATCCGGCACGGGATTGTCGCGCGCGCGCTCCGTTCCGAGCGGCGTGTATCCCCTCTGCCCGCCGTCGGAAGAACGGTAAACCAGCTTGGCTGTCAACGGCAATTCGAAGAACCGATGGATGGCGTCGTAGGCCTCTTTGATGACCGCGTTCGGGATGCCGTGGTTTCGAAATCCACAAAACCCGTATTCGCGGTAGGCCAACCCGGCTTCAGCCACCATTGTTTCCGCATCCCCGGCGAGGCGGGTCAGGTCGATTACCGGTACCTGCTGTGTCACGGTTGGGAGGTCATCCGCCCAACTCGGTTCGTACCGTTTCTGCCAACCGCTCGGCAAGATCCTGAACCCGTTGAGGGTCCGCACCTTCCAGGGTCACCCGGATCACGGGCTCGGTGCCCGACGGCCTGAGGATAACGCGCCCCTTGCCGGCGAGTTTCGACTCGGTGTCGCGCAGGGCCTGCGCAATATTCTCGCAATCACCCAGCTTTTCCTTTCCGCCTGCCGAAACCGGAACGTTGATCATGGTCTGGGGAAATTTCTCCATGCCGCGGCGCAGTTCGGCCAGGCTCTTTCCGCTCCGTGCCATCAACTCGAGCACGATCAGGGCGCTGACGAGCCCGTCGCCGGTGCTGGCGCGATCGAGTGCCAGCATGTGTCCCGAAGTCTCACCGCCCAGGACCCAGCCCTTCTGCACCAGGGCACGATGGATGTGGCGGTCACCGACGTCCGTGCGGAGAAACGGAATGCCCAGGTTTTCGAGCGCAACCTCGAGGCCGAAGTTGGTCATGACCGTTCCGACCACGCCGCCGTGGAACAGGCCCTCGGCGTGGCGCGTGCTGGCGATGATGAACAGCATCTCGTCCCCGTCCACCAGTGAACCGTCGGCATCCGCCATTACGACCCGGTCGCCGTCCCCATCGAGCGCTATGCCGACATCGGAACCGGTTTTGATCACATGCCGCTGCATCGCGGCGGGTTGGGTCGATCCAAAGCCGTCGTTGATGTTGGTCCCATTGGGTTTATTGCCGATGACCTTGACCTTGGCGCCGAGTTCCCGAAGCACCGCCGGGGCCACCTTGTAAGTGGCTCCGTGGGCGCAGTCGAGCGCAATGCGAATACCGCTGAGAAGGGTTCCAAAAGGCATTGTGCCCTTGCAGAACTCGATGTAGCGCCCGGCCGCGTCGTCAACTCGGGCTGCCTTGCCCATGGCGACCGAATCGACCGTCACGAAGGGCCGGTCGATTTCCTCCTCGATCGCGAGTTCCACGTCGTCCGGCAGTTTCTCACCGTCGGCGGAGAAGAACTTGATTCCGTTGTCCTCGTAGGCGTTGTGGGACGCGGAAATCACGACACCGGCGCAGGCGTAAAGGGTGCGTGTCAGGTAGGCCACGGCAGGGGTCGGCATGGGGCCAAGCAGGAGCACGTTGGCTCCCGAGGCGGCGAGGCCGGCCTCGAGCGCCGACTCAAACATGTAACCCGATATGCGCGTGTCTTTGCCGATGACGACGGCCCGTTTTTCCTTTCCGGCCAGCACGACGCCGGCGGCGCGCCCCAACCTGAGAATCCAGTCGGCCGTAATCGGGTGTGTTCCGACGCGCCCGCGAATGCCGTCGGTTCCAAAGTATTTGCGAGTCATGCGGGGATTTTACCGCCACCGGCACGGATTGTCCCGGTGGCTACAATTAGCAGGGCCGCCCTGCGGCGGCCCTGCTGTGGCTAAAGCTGTTCGGCCGGTCCGCCGACCGAGGTTCTGTCACCATCCTCGGCTTTTTCCTCGGCGCCACTGTCCGTGTCGTTGTCGCTGTCCGCGTCCTGCCATCCTTCTGGCGGATCCGGTTCCTGGCCTTCCATGATCTGATCGATCTGCGGGGTGTCGATCGTCTCGTAGCGCATCAGTGCTTCCGCCATCAGGTGGAGTTTCTCGTTGTTGGCTTCCAACAACTGCTTCGCATTGTTATGGGCGCTCTCGATGATCTCGCGGACTTCAAGGTCGATCTGCCGCGCCGTGTCATCGGAGACATGCTTGTGCTGCGTGACCGAGCGCCCAAGGAACACTTCGTCCTCGTCTTCCGAGTAAGTCAATGGTCCGAGTTTTTCGGTCAGGCCCCACTTGGTGACCATGTTTCGCGCGATCGCCGTGGCCCGCTCGATGTCGTTGGAGGCTCCGGTCGTGACGTTCTCCGCCCCGAAGATCAATTCTTCGGCGACGCGACCGCCAAACAGGCTGGCCAGTTGGCTCTCGAGCTGCTGCTTGGAGATGCTGTACTTGTCTTGTTCGGGCAGGAACATGGTGACACCCAGCGCCCGCCCACGGGGGATAATGGTGACCTTGTATACCGGGTCGTGCTCTGGCACCAGCCGGCCGACGATGGCGTGACCGGCCTCGTGGTAGGCCGTGAGCTTTTTCTCTTTCTCCGACATGACCATCGAGCGGCGTTCGGAGCCCATCATGATCTTGTCCTTCGCCCGGTCCATGTGCAGCATGGTCACCGCCTTCGCGTTGTCGCGGGCTGCGAAGAGCGCCGCCTCGTTGACGAGGTTGGCCAGGTCGGCGCCCGAAAAACCCGGGGTGCCGCGCGCGATGACCTTTGCATCAACGTCGTCGGAGATGGGCACCTTCCGCATGTGAACTTTCAAGATGGCCTCGCGACCCCGGATGTCCGGCAGCGGGACGACGACCTGGCGGTCGAAACGTCCGGGGCGCAACAGTGCTGGATCCAGCACGTCGGGACGGTTGGTCGCTGCGATTACGATGACGCCCTCGCCGCCTTCGAATCCATCCATCTCCACCAGCAGCTGGTTGAGGGTCTGCTCACGCTCGTCGTGACCGCCGCCCAACCCGGCGCCACGGTGGCGGCCGACGGCGTCGATCTCGTCGATGAAAATGATGCACGGAGCGTGTTTCTTGGCCTGGTCGAACATGTCGCGGACTCGGGACGCACCCACGCCGACAAACATTTCGACGAAATCGGAACCGGAAATCGAGAAAAAGGGAACCTTGGCTTCGCCAGCTATGGCCCTGGCCAGCAGCGTTTTACCCGTACCGGGCGAACCGACCATCAGCACGCCGCGCGGGATATGGCCGCCAAGCTTCTGGAATTTACCCGGGTTGCGCAGAAACTCGACCAGTTCCCCTACTTCTTCCTTGGCCTCTTCGACGCCCGCCACGTCTTCGAATGTGACCTTGACCTGGTCTTCGCCCTGCAACTTGGCGCGGCTCTTGCCAAACGACATCGCGCCGCGGCCACCCGCGCCTCCCCCCTGCATCTGGCGCATGAAGTAAACCCATACGCCGATCAGCAACAGGATGGGCGCCACACCGATCAGCAGGTCGACCAGAATTGAGCGCTTCTCGGGCGGCTCCGCTGAAATGCTGACGTCGTTTTCGACCAGGTCGTTGATCAATTCATCGTCGGGTGGGCCGAAGGTGGTGAACGGGCTTCCATCGCCGGCTGTGCCGGTGATTTCGTTGCCGCTCTGCGTGCTCTGAATGTTCACCTCGACCACGTCGCCACTCCGCACGTTGCTCAAAAACTGGGAGTAGGACAACGGCTCCTGTGTGGTGCCGATGCTCGCGTAATGGTTGAAAATTGACACCAGGACAATCGCGATAATCGCCCAAGTCAGCAGTTGCTTGGCAAGATCGTTCAAATCATCTTCCTCGGTTTTACCACGTTCACTCTATTCCATACGGTGGCCACGGGCCAGCAGGTACACCTCTCTGCTGCGCGGGCGTGAAGCTTTCGGTTTCTTCACCTGCACCTTGTCGAACAGGCTCCTGACTTCGCGCACATAGTGATCAAAATCGGTGCCTTGAAACAATTTGACCACGTACGCTCCGCCCGGTTTCAAATGTTCGCGCACAAATTCTAACGCGAGCTCGGCGAGGTACATGGCCTTGGCCTGGTCAATCGCGGCCATGCCACTCATATTGGGGGCCATGTCGGACAACACAAGATCGGCCTTGGCGCCGCCCAGCATCTCTTCCAGCACTGCCAGTGGCTCATCCTCGGTGAAATCGCCGCAGATGAAGTCGACACCATGCAGCGGTTCCATCTCCAGAATATCCAGGCCGATGACCCTGCCGGATGCCCCGACCAGGGGTTGCACGACCTGGCACCAACCGCCCGGAGCGGCGCCGAGGTCCACAATCGTCATGCCCGGCTTGATCAGCCGGTACTTTTCCTGGAGCTCGAGCAGTTTGAACGCCGAACGCGAGCGCAGTCCCTGCTGCTGCGCCAGGCGGACATAGTGGTCGTCAAAGTGCTCGTTGAGCCAACGCCTGCTGCTCTTGCTCTTCCCCATATCTGACCGATGCCCTCGTGTTAGAATCCGCAACCACGGAACGTTACCAGTTTGCCACAGCGAATCAGCAATATGACACTCAATAACCGCCAGCGGCGGCACCTCAGGGGCCTCACGCATTCACTGCAGCCGGTTGTGACCGTGGCGGACAAAGGCCTGAGCGAGAACGTGATGTCCGAGCTCGAAACCGCCCTGGATCACCACGAGCTGGTCAAGGTCAAGTTACGCTCGGACAGGGAAACCCGCAATCGGTGGATCGAAGAGATCGAGCGGTCCTGCGGCGCGGTAATCGTGCACCGTATCGGGCAGGTGGCGAGTTTCTACCGGCAAAACCGCGAAAAGCCCGTGCTGGAGCTTCCCGAGTAGACCGATCCATGGACCTCACCCTGCACAAACCTGACGACACTTATTTCGTCCGCTCCTTCGGGCCCGAGGGCATTACCGTGACCAACACGGTGTACCCGTACAGCCTGGTATTGTCCGGGGAGAAACTGGTATCCGACTGGCCGGTACGATCGGTAGACGCCTTAGACGAGTCTCATCTCGAACCAATTTTAGCCCTCGAACCCGAAATCGTGGTGCTCGGCACGGGAGCCGAGCATGTGTTTCCCGAACCCAAGCTGCTGATGAGATTTTATGAGCGTGGCATCGGGCTGGAAACAATGACCACGCCGGCCGCCTGCCGAACCTTCAACGTCCTTCTGTCCGAAAAGCGAAACGTCGTCGCCGCCCTGATCCAGGACTGAACGCAGCTGCAAAGGACGCGTCGTCATTCGGCGCCGCCAAATGATGCGCCGCGCGATTGCCCAAGCCCCGGGCATCGACAGAGAATCCTCAATCCATGTAGGGGAATTCCCGGTAGCCCTCGCTTCGGGAGATGTCTTTCAATTTGGCCAGCGCGGCCAACTGAACCTGCCGGACCCGTTCGCGCGTGACGCCCAACAACTTGCCCACCTCTTCGAGCGTTTTGCGGCCATGCCCGTCCAGGCCGAAGCGATGCAGCATGACGTCGCGTTGTTGTGTCGGTAATTGGCCCAACCAGGTGGACAGGAGGCGACCGGCGGCATCCCCGGCGTATTCGGACTCGGGATTACGGCAGTGCTCGTCGGCAATGGAATCCATCACAGAACGACCCGGGTCGTTGCCAATCGGTTCGTCCGCCGATGAAGTCGGCTCGCTCAGGCTGAAGAGACGTTCGACGTTCTCTGCGGGAATATCGAGTTCCCTGGCGACCTCGACCGGGGTGGGACGGCGATTGGTGCGTTGCTCGAGCTCACGAGACGTGCGCAGGTAGACGGTCAGCTCGCGGATAATGTGTATTGGAAGACGAACGGTCCGACACTGGTTCATGATCGCCCGCTCGACGGACTGCCGAATCCACCAGGTGGCGTATGTTGAGAAGCGGCAACCTCGTTCGGGATCGAACTTTTCAACCGCACGAATCAGGCCGAGATTACCCTCTTCGACCAGGTCCAGAAGCGGCAGGCCCCGCTTTACATAGGCTCTCGCCACGTTGACGACGAGGCGGAGGTTGGATTCGATCATTCGCTGGCGGCTGGCCAGGCAACCGCCGCGGGCCGCCAGGCTCAATTGAATTTCTTCCTCGGCCGTCAGCAGCCTGGAACGGCCGATTTCGCTGAGATAAATGCGCGTGACGTCATGACTGACGGCCGCCCTGCCGTTTCCCGCGGGCACCTTCTTGCGTGTCGCAGGACGCGACGTCTTCCCTGGTGACTCTACGGTGGCGGAATCCTTCTGCCCTCCGGAATGACTCTCTCTCACTCCCCCCACTCCTCACGTGAAACCACGCTTAGTCCCGGAACTATCTTGCTCTTACCCACTCCGGTTTACCGAAAACGACATAAAAAAAACCCGCAAGATAGACTAATTAAATTAGCACAACTTGCAGAAAAAATCTTAATTAATTGACACGGATCATGGCAATGACGATGTTCTTGTAGTGGCAGTTACCGTTTGGAAAGATATTTCATGGGGTCCTGCGGCGTCCCGTTTCTTCGGATTTCGAAGTGCAGGAGGGCTCGATTGCGCTCATCCCGCCCCATCTCAGCGATTTTCTCACCCGCCGAGACGGCCTGGCCTTCGGCAACGAGTCTCGTTCGATTGTGTGCGTAAGCGCTCAGCATGCGGTCGCTGTGCTTCACGATAATCAACTCGCCGTAGCCGATCAGCCCACTGCCGCTGTAAACCACCTCGCCCGCAGCAGAAGCGCGTATCGCCTGTCCCTCGGTGCCCGAGATCTCGATTCCGTTGCGCGTGGGGTCGCCCGCCTTGAACGAACTCAACAGGCGGCCCTCCACCGGCCAGAGCCAATGTGACGGATCCGCGGTCGTGGCGCCGGTCGACGGCTTCCCGGTTGGCGTCTTCGGGGGAGACGACGCGGGCGAAGTGCCCGTCGAGGCGACAGGTCGTGATGACGTGGCGGCCGGCGGGGTTTCTGCGGGGCGTGGGGTGGATGCTGCCGGAGATCGCTCAACCGCCCGCTCTGAGACAGTGGGCGGTGGCCCGGCCGGCCGCGTGGTCACTGCAGCACGGGGTTTTTCGGCAGACAGCCGCAACGTCTGGTCGGGGTGGATCACGTAGGGCGTGCGAATATCATTCCAGCGCGCGATGTCACGCCAGTCGAGGCCGTAGTTGAATGCGATGGCATGCAGGGAGTCACCGCGCTTGACCCGGTAATACCCACTCGAAGGAATGGCCTGCCCGATTCGCGCGGTGCTGCGGTCCTCCACTGGCGCCAACGTCTTGTTGCAGGCGCCCAGCGAGACAGCCAGCAGGACCAGGACCATGATCTGAATGATGCGCATCAACCTGCACCCCTTGAGAAATACCATAGGACCGACAAGATACCCGCCAGCGCCAGGACGATCCAGCCGATCAGGTCGATCCACAGGCGCAGACGCTCAGCGGCACGGTCCCCCATCAACCGAATCAGGCCCGCCACCAGGAAAAACCGGCCGCCTCGCCCAGCCAGGGACCCGCCTATGAAAGGCATCACCGGCATACCGACCACGCCCGCGCTTATCGTAAAAACCTTGTAAGGAATTGGCGTGAACCCGGCCAGCAGTATATAGGCCGCACCATACTGCTCAAACGAAGCCACGGCCGAGAGAAAGACATCCGCGTAGGACGAGGCCATCAACCAGGGTTCGATCCAGTGGAACGCCGCGCGTCCAATCAGGTACCCCAACATGCCGCCGGCAACCGAGCTCAGCGTGCAAATGGTCGCCAGCCACCAGGCCTTGGCCGGCCGAGCAAGGCACATGGGCGCGAGCATGACGTCCGGCGGTATCGGGAAAAAACTCGACTCGGCAAAACTGAGGCCGCAGAGAATGGAAGGAGCGCGCGGATGGCCGGACCAGGCCAACATGCGATCGTAGAGCCGCTGGAACACGCCGGGCTGCCTGGGCGTCATCAACGTTCAGCCTTTGCCAGGCCGGCGAGCAGCGGAACGAAGATGACCCCGCCCAAGTCCTCCTCGTCGTAACC
The DNA here is from genome assembly GCA_013042915.1 of Lysobacterales bacterium. Classification (GTDB taxonomy): domain Bacteria; phylum Pseudomonadota; class Gammaproteobacteria; order Xanthomonadales; family SZUA-36; genus JABDPF01. Next base: position 22,829 of record JABDPF010000007.1, on the reverse strand, counting down.
GTCTTCGGTTCTCCGCACGGCCAACAGCCGCTGCATGCCGCCCCGCGCTACCGGAACGACCATCACCGCGCCTTCTTTCAACTGGGCCACCAACTCGATGGGCAGTGCACTGGCTGCGGCCGTCACCAGAATGCCATCGAAAGGAGCCTGGCTGGGCCAGCCCAGGTGGCCGTCCGCATGACGAGTGTAGATATTCTTCAATTTCAGCTTGTGAAACCGCCGCCGCGCCTGCTTGAGCAGTTCCTCCACCCGCTCCACGGTGAATATCCGTGACACGAGAGCGGACAGAACCGCAGCCTGGTAGCCGGAACCGGTTCCGACTTCCAGCACTTTTTCGGGCGTGCCGCCATCCAGCATCGCCTCGGTCATTCGGGCCACTACCCACGGTTGCGAGATGGTCTGCCCCAGACCAATCGGCAGGGCGGTATCCTCGTACGCGCGACTGGAGAGAGCTTCGTCGATAAAGGCGTGGCGCGGCGTGTTTGCGATGGCTTCGAGCACCCGCTCATCGGCGATACCGTGATCACGCAGGCGCCTGACCAGCCGGTCGCGCGTCCCCTGCGAGGTCATCCCGCGGCCACCGGTAGAGGGTTCGAGCTTGCGCCGATGGATCATGCATCGCCTCCGGATCGACCCGTGGCAATTTCCGACACCCATCCGGACACCTGGTCCAGCGCCTGGTAGCGGGTGAGATCGACGTGGATGGGGGTGACCGAAATAAAACCCCGTGCCACGGCGTCGAAATCGGTGCCCGGCCCGGCGTCGTCCCCTTCACCGGCCTGGCCGATCCAGTACATCGGGCGCCCGCGCGGGTCGTCCATCTTGATCACCGGCTCCGCCCGATGGCGATGTCCCAGGCGTGTCACCTCGAAACCCCTGACGTCAGCCCAGGGAATGTCCGGCACGTTGATGTTCAGAATCGTGTCTGCCGGCAGCGGATCGGAACGTAGCCGTTCCACCATCAGGGCCACGGCCTCAGCCGCCGTTTCGAAGTGTTTGGGGCGATCATTGAAGACCAGCGAGACGGCGATCGCAGGCAAGCCGAGGAACCGCCCTTCCATGGCGGCAGCCACTGTACCGGAATAAATCACGTCGTCGCCCAGGTTGGCACCCGCGTTGATACCCGAGACCACGATATCCGGGTCCTTCTCCAGCAAACCAGTCAGGGCAATGTGAACACAGTCGGTCGGCGTGCCTCGAACGCGGTAGGTTCTCTCGCCGATTTCGTCGATGCGCACCGGCGAATCAAGCGTCAGTGAATTGCTGGCGCCGCTTCGATTGGTATCGGGTGCGACCAGGGTCACTTTGCCCAGTTCACGCAGGCGGCCGAAAAGGACTTGAATACCCCGCGCCTCGATCCCATCGTCATTGCTGACCAGAAAATGCATGTCCTCTCCAGGCAAACCAGAATGCGTTATTGTAAAGCCTGGGCAGTCCGACTGAAACGAGTCCCGCAATGAAAAAAGGCGACAACGAAATTTTCCGCGATGCAATGGCCGACGTCACGCCGCTGCCCGGCGATGGGCGAATCGAGCCGTCGCCCGCCAGGACGCCACCGCGGGCCATTCAGCAGGCGCGCGATGACCGGGAAGTCCTGCGGGAACTGATGGACCTATCGAACCTGGACACGGTGGAAACGGGGGAAGAGTTGCTCTGGCTCAAGCCAGGCTATCCGTCAAAAATGCTGCGGCGTCTTCGGCGGGGCCACTTCAGCGTCGCCGACACGCTTGACCTTCACCACATGAATGTCGAAACCGCACGCGGCGTGCTGCTTGATTTTATCGACAACGCGCTGGGCCGTGGGTACGGCTGCATCCGCATCATTCACGGTAAGGGCCTGCGCTCCCGAGCCCAACCCCGTTTGAAAATTCTCACCAACCGCATCCTGTTCAAGCACCCCCGGGTCGTGGCCTACGCCTCGTGCCTGCCCGTCAATGGCGGCACGGGGGCCACCGACGTCCTGCTGTCGGCGCCATCGGTTTCTCGAAAGTGAGCATTACCGGGCTCCTGCTACTGGTCGTTCTGGGCAGTGCCGGCGTCGCCTGGTGGCGGCTTCTGAAAGGCAAGGAACTGGCGCGGGCAGCCGCCGCCGCTACCTGCAAGCACCATGGGTTGGTGCTGATGGACGACACGGTCATGCTCGACTCCATCCAGCTGCGCAAGGAAGATCCGGTCAACGCCTGGGGGCTCAAGTACCGCTTCGATTTCGCGCACCAGGGCATCCTCAACCACGGCGGCGTCGTCCTGCTCGCCCCGGGCCACCGCCCGGTGATCGTCATAGAAACGTCGGAAGGCCCGCTGATCGAACACCTCTAGGCGCGGCGAAAACCGTTATCGGCTACCCACGCGCGGCGAAAGCCAGGTCCGGGGGGGTGTATACCCCTTTCCAGGGGCGTATGAGCCCTGGACGGGCTCAGACCGAGCGCCACACGGACGTGCCCGAGCGTCCCCTGGAAAGGGGTATACACCCCCCCGGACCGGGTTCGGAACCTCACATGCTTCCGGAAGTAGAACTTTTCGCCGCGCCGGGAATCGGGCTTACTTGACGACCGTGAGATGCGGGCGGCGTGGCATGTTCGGGCCGGGACCGCCGTCCGGGTCCTCGGGGGAGTCCGAGCCGTCCTCCTGGGCGAACATCATGCCCTGGCCGTTTTCCTTGGAGTAGATGGCCAGGACAGCCTCGACTGGAACGGAAACATTGAAAGATCGACCCGAAAACCGCGCGCTGAAGGTCAGCCAATCGTTACCCAGTTGGAGGTCACGAACGGCCGCCTGGTCAATATTCAGAATGACCTTACCTTTCTGCACCGCCTGGTCCGGAACTTCAACACCGGGAAAACCCGCGTCGACCAGGATGTGCGGAGTCATGTCGTTATCCCCGATCCAATCGTACAGGGCCCGTAACAGGTAGGGCCGGTTTGGGGTCATTTCTTCTGACACGGTCGTGCAGTCAGGCGGGCAGGACCAGGTCGCGCTCAGCCTGTGTCAGGCTGCTCTTGAAAGACGGCCGAGAAAAAATCCGGTGCGCATAGGCCTCGACCGAGGCGCCGGGCTTGCCCAGCTTCAAACCATAGAACGGGAGGCGCCACAACAACGGCCCCAGCGTGCAGTCGACCAGGCTAAGCTCATCGCTGAGCACGAACTCTGACATCTGGAACAGCTCGTTTGCCGCGATGATGCCCTCTTTCAGCTGCTTGGCTTTTGTCTCCCGAGCTTTGCCCCTGGCGCTTTCGAGCACATAGGCAAGCGAATACCAGTCCTTGATGATGCGATGGTGTGTCAGGCGCAACTGGGCGCGAGATACCGGGTCCACGGGCATCAGGGGGGGATGAGGATAGCGCTCGTCCAGGTAATCGTTGATGACGCCGGCGTCGTATAGCACCAGGTCGCGGTCGACCAGCGTCGGGGCTTCGTTGTACGGATTCAATTCCGCCAGGTCAGCGGCTGCGGATTCATCGGCCGAGATGTTCACGATGTCCACGTTGATGCCTTTTTCGGCCAGGACGAAACGAACCCGGTGACAATCCAGGGAGGTTTCCGATGAATACAATGCCATGGTTGAACGACCTCGAACTGCTACTGCCACGTTATTCTCCTTGTAGGGTGCCCGCTCGCCATCCGGCGCGCGGGCCTTATTTTCCCGGTTGCGCTCAGTGAACGTCTCGCCAGTACTCGACTTTCAGCAGATAGGCGATCATCGTGAAGAACGCCAGGAACAGCAGCACCCAGATGCCTATTGATTTACGTTGTAACTGCGCGGGCTCGCTCAGGTATGCCAGGAAGGTCACCAGGTCGCGAACCGTCTCCTCATACTCTTCGGGCGTTTCAAGGCCGGCGCGATGGAGCACCAGTTCATCCACGGTTTCGATGCCTGCCTCGTCCGTCACGTAAACGGGTTTCTGGATGCCCTGCAGTTGCCACATTACGTGGGGCATGGATGCATTGGGCAGCACCTTGTTGTTCCAGCCGCCGCTGGCGTCCTGGTAAAACGTGGTCATGTAGGTGTAGAGCCAGTCCACGCCTCGCGAGCGGGCGATCACCGACAGGTCGGGTGGCACCTTGCCCAGCCACTTGACCGCGTCATCGGGCTGCATCGCGGTTTTCATCGTGTCACCGATTTTCGCGTCGCCGAAGACCAGGTTTTTCATGACCGTGTCCTCGCTGAGATCCAGGTCCGCCGCGAGGCGGCCGTAGCGCATGTAGCTGGCGCCGTGACAGGCCATGCAGTAATTCACGAACAGCTGAGCCCCGCGCTGGGCAGCAGCAGTGTCCCGAACATTGACGTTGGCATGCTCCAGTTCTCCACCACCTGCGGCGAACGTGGGTGCAGTGGCCGTGATGATCGCGGCCAGGCTCAACAATACGACGAATGATTTGAGTTTCATCAGTGCGTCACTCTCTCCGGCAGCGGCTTGGTCTTGGCCCGCGGGCTGATAAAGTACATCAGGATGAAGAACGCGAAGTACACGAACGTCCAGACGCGCATTTCAATGGTCTGCGCCGGCGTGCCCTCCGCCATGCCCAGCATTCCAAGACGCAGGAAAGCGATCACGAACAGGCCCAGCATGATCTTGTACCAGGCGCCCTTGTAGCGGATGGACTTCGCCGGTGACCGGTCCAGCCAGGGCACAAAGAACAGGATCAGGACCGAGATACCCATCAGGATCACGCCCATCAGCTTGTCAGGAACAGCCTTCAGGATCGCGTAATACGGTGTGAAGTACCACACGGGCTTGATATGTTCCGGTGTGACCAATGGGTCCGCGGGCACGAAATTGTCGTGTTCGAGGAACAGCCCGCCGGCCTCGGGCCAGAAGAAAATCACGAAGGCGAAAATCATCAGGAACATACCGACACCGAAAATATCTTTCACCGTGTAATACGGGTGGAAGGGGATACCGTCTTTCGGAATGCCGTTCTCGTCCTTGTTGGCCTTGATCTCGATACCGTCAGGGTTGTTTGAGCCGTTTTCGCGCAGCGCGACGAGATGCACCATTACCAGGCCTAGGATGGCCAGCGGCAGCGCAATCACGTGCAGGGCGAAGAATCGGTTGAGCGTGGCGTCCGAGATGAAATAATCGCCACGGATCCACTCGGTCAGCGGCTCGCCGATGCCGGGGATGGCGCCAAACAGGTTGATGATCACCTGGGCGCCCCAGTAAGACATCTGTCCCCAGGGCAACACGTAACCCATGAACGCCTCGGCCATCAGCGCAACGTAGATCAGCATGCCGAGAATCCACACGAGTTCGCGAGGCTCGCGGTGTGAGCCGTACAGCAGGGCGCGGAACATGTGCAGGTATATAACGACGAAGAAGAAGGAAGCGCCGGTGGAGTGCATATAGCGCACCAGCCAGCCCCATTCTACGTCGCGCATGATGTACTCCACCGAGGCGAAGGCCAACTCTGCGTCCGGCTTGTAGTGCATGGTCAGGAAAATACCCGACAGGATCTGGATCGCCAGCACCAGCAGGGCCAGCGAGCCCAGGTAGTACCAGAAATTGAAGTTTTTCGGGGCGTAGTAGCCCGTCATCACGTTGTTCCAGAGCGCCGTAACGGGCAGTCGCTTGTCGATCCAGGCCATCAGCTTGTTGTCGCTTGCGGCTTGGGTGTTCTCTGGGTTGGCCATTAGACGGCTCCTTCCGGACTGACGCCAATAATCAAAGTGTCGTCATCTAGGTAACTGTAAGGCGGAACCTTGAGGTTCGTCGGGGCCGGGACGCCTTTATAGACGCGGCCCGCCAGGTCAAACTTCGACTTGTGGCAGGGGCAATAGAATCCACCCTTCCAATTCTCTTCAAACGGTTGCGAACCTACCTCGGGTATCAATTGCGGAATGCAGCCCAGATGAGTGCAGTGCATGTTGACGACCAGGAACTCGTCGCGCAGGGCGCGTGCTTCGTTCGAAGCATATTCCGGTTGATCCGATTCGAGCGAAGCGGGGTCCCTCAAATCGTCCGACACCTCGTCCAGCATGTCCAGCGTACCTTCCGTTCGGCGGAGCACGCCGATGGTCTGGCCGCGCCACTGCACCTTCATGATCTGGCCGGGTTCAAGACCATCGATTGGCACCTGCACAGGTGCACCAACAGCCTTGGCTTTGGCGCTGGGCTTCCAGGTGGAAATGAAGGGAACGGCCGCAAATCCAGCGCCGACCGCGCCCACGACCGAAGTGGTGGCGACAAGAAATCGGCGTCGCTTTTTGTTCACGCCATCAGTTGGCATCTGTTTCTCCAGATGGGTTAGAGCCCTGCGGGGTCTGTCTTTTCAGAGTTTTCAAGAGCGTGGCAGAAGCCTGTGTGCCTTGCGCCCGGCCGGCAAAAACCGGGTCCGGCTTCAAGTCCGCTAGCAAAGAAATCATTTTATCCGAAAGAAGCCATGGTAAACAACGCATTAACCGCTAGAATGATGAAATGTCCCGTTTGAGCAACGCCCTCGCATTCATCGTTCGCGCGATCATCGCCGGGCTCGCGGTCGCTTTCGTGGTCGTTTACCTGTGGCCGGCCATCAGCAATCGACCCGAAAACAGCGCCGGCAATCCTGCCGTTGCCGGTACCGAGCCCGCCTCCTACGCCGCGGCCGTCGATCGAACGGCACCGGCCGTGGTCAGCGTGAGGACCCGCGCCCTGGTTCAACTGGACGAGGAAAAACCCAACATTTACAGCCAGTTGAAACTTCGCGCCATTTCCAGCGACGGTTCTGGCGTCATCCTGCGCGAAGACGGTTACATCATCACGAACCACCACGTGATCTACAACTTTCCCGAAATCTGGGTCGTGCTGTGGGATGACCGCATCCTGCAGGCGCGTGTCGTCGGCTCCGATACGGCCACCGACCTCGCCGTGCTGAAAGTCGACCTTGAAGGGCTGCCGGTCGCTCCCATCTCGGACGACGCCCCGGTGCGCGTGGGCGACGTGGCCCTGGCCATCGGCAACTCCCTGGGTCTTAGCCACACGGTATCGATGGGCATCGTCAGCGCGACGGGCCGCAACGACCTCCGGTCTCTCGTCTACCAGGACTTCATCCAGACCGACGCCGCGATCAACGCGGGCAACAGCGGTGGCGCCCTGATCAATGCCAACGGCGACCTCATCGGGATCAATACCCGCAACATGGAATTCGCGAAGGGCGCTCAGAATATCGGGTTCGCCATCCCGATCGCCCTGGCCCGAGACGTGATGGACCAGATCATCGATTACGGTTCAGTGCGGCGCGGTTGGCTGGGCGCCCAGTACAGCGACCTGCGCCCCAGCCTGCAGCCCGACGGCAGCGCCATGCGGGTCGGCGTGGGGATTCGTGACGTGCAGCGCAGTGGCCCAGCCTGGAACGCCGGCATCCGTCCGGGCGATGTAATTCGCACGCTGGACGGCGACGCGGTATCGGATGCAAGCGGATTCCGTCTGGCGATCTCGCAACGAGTGCCGGGCAGCACGGTCGAGCTGGACGTGCAGCGCGGCAACGAATCTTTCCAGACCTACGCGACGCTGATCCAGCAACCGCCGCTCTGACCGATTCCCTGGCCGGAAGATAACCGACGCCTCGCCGGCGCGCGGCAGATGCCCTAACTGTTGTGTACGTTGATCGGTGCCACGCTCAGCGTCAGGCTGCGTGGCGTCGCCGACAGGCGCGCAGCGACATTCCGGGCCAGCTCGCGGTAGCTGGCGCTGATGGACGACTCGGGCTGACTAGCCACCGTGGGCGTTCCGTTATCGAGGTCCTCGCGTATTTTCAGGTCCAGGGGGAGCTGGCCCAACAGGGGCAGGTTGTACTGCTCGGCCATGCGCTGGCCGCCACCGGTGCCGAATATCGCCTCTTCGTGGCCGCAGTTGCTGCAGACGTGAGTGCTCATGTTCTCGACTATGCCCAGTACCGACATTTCCACCTTGCGGAACATCTGCACGGCTTTCCGGGCGTCGAGCGTGGCGATGTCCTGCGGCGTGGTGACCACTACGCAGCCGGCGACAGGAATATTCTGTGACAATGTCAGCTGGATGTCGCCGGTGCCAGGCGGCAGGTCGACGATCATGTAATCGAGCTCTTCCCAGTTGGTTTCACTAAGCAATTGCTGCAGCGCGGAGGTGACCATCGGTCCGCGCCAGATCATTGGCGTGTCTTCGTCCACCATGAACCCGATAGACATGATCTGCAGGCCGTGCCCGCTTTTCGGCACGATCCGGTTGCCTTCCGTTTCGGGCGGGCCGGACACGCCCAGCATGCGTGGCATGCTGGGACCGTAGATATCGGCGTCCAGGACGCCCACGCGGGCTCCGTCGGCGGCCAGGGCCAGCGCCAGGTTGACCGACGTCGCCGATTTGCCCACGCCACCCTTGCCGGACGCAACGGCGATGATGTTCTTTATTTTCTCGTGCGGTTTCAGCTCGCCTTGCACCTTGTGGGCAACGACCCGCCACTCCAGGTTCACAACAGCCTTGGCGATCGCCGTATCGTTCTCCAGGACAGCGGCGATTTTCTCGGCCATCGCATCATGCAGACCGTCGATCGGGTAACCGGCCCGCAGGTCAACCGATACCCGGTCCTTGTCGATGCCCACACCACGAAGCCAGCCCAGGTCGATGATGTCCTTGCGGGCATATGGGTCCAAGAAGGTGGACAACAATTCGCGTACGTACTGTTCGTTGAGTTCTGACATGATGATCCATTCCAGGGGGCGAGGTGCGCCGATGGGCGTCGGGGCCGTGTGATAAAGCGGCACATTGTAGCGTTTTGGGTGTCGATCGTGAACCGCGGTCGTGAGATAATTCGCGATTCATTGCACCCCGGGCCGCGCCCGCGATGCGTCGCCCCGAGAAGCGGAACCGCCATGAACGAGAACACACGACAGATTCTGGTGACCAGCGCCCTGCCCTACGCCAATGGCGCCATCCACCTGGGCCACATGCTGGAATACATCCAGACCGACATCTGGGCGCGTTTCCAACGCTGCCAGGGACACGAATGCTACTTTGCCTGGGCAGACGATGCGCACGGCACTCCGGTGATGTTACGGGCGCGATCCGAGGGCACCTCGCCGGAAGAACTGATTGACCGGCTGAACGAGGAGCACAAGGGCGATTTCCGCGATTTCGGTATCAGCTTCGACAATTACACCTCCACGCACAGCGAGTTCAACCGCCAGATCGTCGAAAAAATTTACGCAAATCTGGATGCCGGCGGACACATCGCGCGCCGCGATATCGAGCAACTGTATGACGAGCAGGAAGGCATGTTTCTGCCCGACCGGTTCATCCGGGGTACTTGCCCCAAGTGCAAAACCCCCGACCAATACGGCGACAGCTGCGAGGCCTGCGGCAGCACCTACGCACCGACCGACCTGATCGAACCGCGTTCAGCCGTCAGCGGCAGCACACCCGTCCTGAGGAAATCCGAGCACTATTTCTTCCGCCTGTCGGAATTCGAGGAGCCGCTCAAGGAATGGATCGCGTCAGGGGCCCTGCAGCCGGAAATCGCCAACAAGCTGCAGGAGTGGTTCACCGATGGGTTGAGGGACTGGGACATCTCGCGAGACGAACCGTATTTCGGTTTTCGCATCCCGGGTACCGAGGACAAGTACTTTTACGTGTGGGTCGACGCGCCGGTGGGCTACGCGGCCAGTTTCATGGAACTGTGCGAACGCGAAGGCCTCGATTTCGACGCCTGGTGGGGGCCGGACTCCAAGACCGAGCTGCACCACTTCATCGGCAAAGACATCGTCTATTTCCACACGCTGTTCTGGCCGGCCATGCTGATGGGCGCCGGCTTTCGCGTTCCCACCGCCGTCTACGCCCATGGCTTCCTGACCGTCGATGGCGCCAAAATGTCCAAGTCGCGCGGCACCTTCATCAACGCGCGCACTTACCTCGACCACCTGCACCCGGATTACCTGCGCTATTACTACGCGGCCAAGCTGGGCCCCGGCACCGGTGATATCGACCTCAGCATGGACGATTTCGTGCAGCGCGTTAACTCGGACGTCATCGGCAAGGTGGTCAACATTGCAAGCCGTTGCGCCGGCTTCATCGGCAAGCGATTCGAGGGTCGCCTGTCGCAGGCGTTGCCCCGCCCGGACCTCATGGAAACTTTCTTGGCCGCCCGCGAAGCCGTCGCCATCGACTACGAAACGCGTAACTACCAGTCCGCGGTGCGTCGGATCATGGCCCTGGCAGACGAGGCCAACCGCTACATCGACGAGGAAAAACCGTGGGTTCAGATCAAGCAAGAAGGCAAGGCAGACCACGTGCAGGCTGTCTGCACCCAGGGCCTCAACCTGTTCCGCGTGCTGATGGCCTACCTGGCCCCGGTATTGCCGTTCACGGCCGAAAAGTCCTCCCAGTTTTTGGGCACCGACGTTGCAGACTGGAGCCGGCTGGATCAGCCCCTGCTGGGCGACACCCTCAATGCCTTCCAGCCTCTGCTGATACGGGTCGACCCGGTAAAAATCGAGGCCATCATCGAGGCGTCAAAGGAGTCGCTGCAACCCAGTGCCGAGCCCGGCCCCGAACCAGAGGCCGAAGCTTTCGACCCGCTTGCCGACGAGATCGGAATCGACGACTTTCTGAAGGTCGACCTTCGAGTGGCAAGGATCGTCTCAGCAAAATCGGTACCGGAGGCGCGCAAACTGCTCAAGCTCACCCTGGACATCGGCAACGAAACCCGAACGGTCTTCGCGGGCATCAAGTCGGCCTACGACCCCGCCGACCTGGAGGGACGCCTGACCGTCATGGTGGCTAACCTCAAGCCAAGAAAGATGCGGTTCGGCACGTCTGAGGGCATGGTGTTGGCCGCCGGCCCGGGTGGCGAAGACCTTTACATCCTTGAACCGGACACGGGCGCAAGACCGGGCCTGAGGGTTACCTGAGGACCTGCGCTTGGAACGACACGACCGGTTCAACGAAGATTGATGGAGTCCTACCTGCTGATACTGGTCAGTACGGTCCTGGCCAACAATTTCGTTTTGGTCCGGTTTCTCGGGCTCTGCCCGTTCATGGGCGTATCCGGCAAGTTCGAAGGCGCGGTCGGGATGTCGGTGGCCACGATGTTCGTGCTGACGCTCTCCTCGATGAGCAGTTACCTGCTGAACGAATACCTGCTCATCCCGCTCGGGCTGGAATACCTGGCCACGCTGAGCTTCATCCTCGTGATCGCGGCCGTCGTGCAGTTCACCGAGCTGTTGATGCGCCAAACCAGTCCGCTGCTGTACCGCGTACTCGGCATTTTCCTGCCGTTGATCACGAGTAACTGCGCCGTGCTTGGCGTGGCCCTGCTCAACGTTCAGGAACAGCACAATCTCCTGCAGTCGGCCCTTTACGGCTTTGGCGCATCAACGGGTTTCGGCCTCGTGCTGATCAGCTTCTCGGCCATGCGGGAACGGCTGGCGGATGCCGACGTTCCGATCCATTTTCGGGGCGCGCCGATCGCGCTGGTTACCGCCGGGCTGATGGCCCTTGCCTTCATGGGCTTCACCGGCCTGGCCAGGGTCTGAGGCCGACGCATGCTGACGGCGATCCTGTCCATTTCCCTGGTAGGCATGCTGTTCGGGCTGGGGCTCGGCTGGGCGGCGCGCCGGTTCCGCGTCGACAGCGACCCGGTGGTGGACCAGGTCGACGCCATCCTTCCTCAAACGCAGTGCGGGCAGTGCAACTTTCCGGGTTGCCGGCCCTACGCGGAGGCCATCGCATCCGGCGAGGCGCCGATCAACCAGTGCCCGCCGGGCGGAGAGGACGGCATCCGGGCGCTGGCGGACCTGCTCGGCGTCGAACCGCTGCCACTGAACCCCGACAACGGCGAGGAGGCGGCGCCTGCCGTGGCATTGATCGACGAGCAGACCTGCATCGGGTGCACGCTGTGCATCCAGGCCTGCCCGGTGGACGCTATTGTCGGTGCGCCCAAGCTGATGCACACCGTCATCGCCGCCGAATGCACCGGCTGCGATCTGTGCCTGCCTCCCTGCCCGGTCGATTGCATCGACATGGTGCCGCGCAGCCCAGACGAAGACAGCTGGTCATGGCCCCGGCCAGCCGCCGCGGGACGAAGATGATGCTGCGGCGATTGCATCAGCGCCGCCTGCAGGAAAGGCGACAGCGACAGGCTCTCGAAGCCGGTGAGCGCCTGTTTCCGTTCCACGGCGGTTTGCGATTGCGCCATCACAAAACAATCTCCTGCGAGCACCCGCTTGAACGCACGCCGCTGCCGCAACGGTTATACGTACCGCTGCTGCAGCAGTCGGGGCGCGAGGCAGAGCCGGTCGTCGGCGAGGGTCAGCAGGTTCTGAAAGGCGAGACGATCGGGCGCTTTCGTCAGTGGGGCAGCGGCTGCGTGCATGCTCCGACCTCGGGCGTCGTCAGCGCCATCATCAAGCACCCGATCAGCCATCCTTCCGGCATGGAGGGGCGTTGCGTTGTGATCCGGCCCGACGGCCTGGATACCTGGATCGAGCCCGAACCGGCGGATAACTGGCAGGACCTTTCACCCGAGGAACTGCTGCGTCGAATCCGGGAAAGCGGCATCGTCGGCCTCGGGGGCGCCATGTTCCCCACCGCGTTCAAGGTCAGCGATGCACGGAACAAGGGCATTCACACGTTGATTCTCAACGGCTCGGAGTGCGAACCGTACATCAGTTGCGACGAGATGCTGATGCGGGAACAGCCCGATTCCATCGTCCTGGGGGCGCGCATCCTGCAGCGGGCCGTAGGCGCCGAGCGCACCATCATTGCGATCGAGGACCAGATGGGCGCCGTCCACCACGCCCTGCGCGACGCGGTCGGGCGCTCCGGCGCCGACGCGATCGACGTCATCAAGGTGATCACCCTTTATCCCGAGGGCGCAGAGAAACAACTGATCCAAGTGCTCACCGGGCTCGAGGTGCCGTCGGGCGGGCGCCCGGCCGACCTGGGGCTGCTCTGCCAGAACGTGGCTACCGCCACGGCCGTGGCGAGAGCAGTGGTCGAAGGCAAACCGCTGGTCGAGCGCATCGTTACCGTTACCGGCAACGGGATCCGCAGGCCGCGCAACGTGTTGACCGCGATCGGCACGCCGATAGCCGACGTGGTCGAGCAGGCAGGGGGTTACGCGCCGGGTGCGGCCCGCCTGGTGTTGGGCGGACCCATGATGGGTTTTCCCCTGGCGAACGACCGCAACCCGGTGACCAAGGCGGCCAATTGCATCCTGGTACTCACCGAAAAGGACCTCGTAGCGCCCCAGGGCGAACTCCCCTGCATTCGTTGCGGTGAGTGCGCCGCGGCCTGTCCCGCCCGGCTCCTGCCCCAGCAGCTGAACCGCTTCATTCGCGCCGGCCGCTGGACCGAGACCGCGGATGCCGGACTGGCGGACTGCATCGAGTGCGGCTGCTGCGATATCGTCTGCCCCAGCCATATTCCGCTGGTCGAGTGGTTCCGGTTCGGCAAGTCACACTTGCGGGAGCGGGCCGAGGAGCGGGCCCGCGCAGACCTCGCGCGTCGGCGTTTCGAAGCCCGCGAAGAACGACTGGACCGCCAGAAAAAAGAGCGTAAACAGCGAATTGCTGAAAAAAAGAAGGCCCTGCGCGACAGCCGGGTAAGCCGGGACCGGATCGCCGAGGCGATAGCGCGTTCTCGCAAACGAAGGGAAAACGACGCATGAACCGGCCATTTCACACCGGCATGGCGCCCCACTATTCACCCTCCCGGACGGTTGGCGGCGTGATGCGCCAGGTCCTCTACGCCCTCGTTCCGGGCATCGCGGCGCATACCTGGTTTTTCGGTCCTGGCGTCCTGTTCCAGATTCTGCTTGCGGCGGTTTTTGCAATCGGCCTGGAAGCCCTGGCGCTGATGGTGCGCCGAAAACCGGTTCGACTGTTCCTGGGCGATTACAGCGCCGTGGTAACCGCCGTGTTGTTCGCGCTCTGCGTGCCGCCCCTGGCGCCCTGGTGGATCCCGTTCGTCGGCATGGTGTTCGCCATCCTGATCGCAAAGCACCTGTACGGCGGGCTCGGCGACAACCTGTTCAACCCGGCGATGGTGGGCTACGTGGTCGTATTGGTGAGTTTTCCCCAGGTCATGACCGCCTGGCTGCCGGCTTCCGGCATGACGGGACAGGCACCAGGATGGATCGACAGCGCCCTGACCATTATCGCCGGGCAACCACCCGGCGGTGTCGGCTGGGATGCCATCAGCGGTGCAACCCTGCTCGATGCCATTCGCAACAGCGCATCGACCGGGCAGTCCATCGAATCCTTGCGCGGCACGGCCGTCTTCGGAACCGTAGCCGGACGCGGCTGGGAATGGGTCGCGCTGGGCTACGCACTGGGCGGCGCCTGGTTGTTGGTTCGTCGCATCATCAGTTGGCACGTTCCCGCCGCCGTGATCGGCAGCGCGCTTGCCCTGGGTGCTCTCGCCTGGTTGGCGGATCCCGGCCACAACCCGTCGCCAATCATCGACCTGCTTTCGGGCGCACTGCTGCTCGGGGCGTTCTTCATCGCCACGGACCCGGTCAGTGGCTGCACCAGCCCGAGGGGGCGCCTGTTCTTTGGCGCCGGTGTCGGAATCCTGACCATCGTGATCCGGCGCTGGGGCGGCTACCCCGATGGCGTGGCCTTTGCCGTACTGCTGATGAACATGGCGGCGCCGCTCATCGATCGATTTACCCGACCGCGGATATTCGGCCATGAACGGCGATAGCGGTCGCATGGTGTTCAAAAGCGCCGCGGCGCTGGGGTTGGTTGCCGTGCTCGGCACCGCGCTGCTGGCCGCCGTGCACCAGTTGACGGCCGAGCGGATCGAGGCCCAGGAGCGCCGCGTCGTGGAGCGGCAACTCGGCCAGATACTGCCCGCCTCCGAGTACGACAACGATCTGCTCCACGACACGATCGAGCTGCAGGACGAGGCCTATTTTCCCCGAGGCCAGGTCGTTACCGCCTACCGGGCGCGGCGGGATGCACGGCCGGTGGCCGTGATCTTCCGATTCAAAGCGGTCGATGGGTACAGCGGCAATATCCACCTGCTTGCGGGCACCCGGTACGACGGCACCCTTGCCGGCGTGCGCGTCGTCTCGCACCGCGAAACACCGGGGCTCGGTGACGCCATAGAGGTTGAAAAAAGCGACTGGGTGCTGGGATTCAACGGCACCTCGCTGCGCGATCCCGGGCCGGGGGGATGGGCCGTCAAGCGCGACGGTGGGCAATTCGACCAGTTCACCGGCGCCACCATCACGCCACGCGCCGTGGTGGACGCCGTGCGTTCCGCGCTGGAATACTATCGACTCAACCGTGAACGCGTATTCCAGCAAGCCGCGACCACGCCGACCGACGACACGGTGCGCGAACCATGAACTACCGCAAAATCTTCAGCGACGGAGTGTGGCAGCAGAATACCGGCCTGGTGGTGCTGCTGGGCCTGTGCCCCCTGCTCGCGGTCACCGGGACCGTGGTCAATGCGATCGGGCTGGGTCTCGCCACGACCCTGACACTGGTGTTCTCCAACCTGGCCGTTTCACTGATCCGCGGCGTGCTCCGGCCGGAGATTCGAATACCCGCTTACGTGCTGATCATCGCCTCGGTCGTAACGGTCATTCAGCTGCTGATGCAAGCCTGGTTCCACGACCTGTACCGGGTACTCGGAATATTCATACCTCTCATCGTCACCAACTGCGCGATCATCGGGCGCGCCGAGGCGTTCGCGTCGCGTAACCCGCCACTGGCGGCCGCAATCGACGGTCTCGCGACCGGGCTGGGTTTTTGTCTCGCGCTCGTGTTGCTGGGCGCGATGCGCGAGATCATCGGGCAGGGTACGTTGTTCGCCCAGGCGCAGCTGATGTTCGGCGAGACGGGGCGCCACCTGGAGGTGACGCTGCTGCCCGATCACCCGGGATTCCTTTTGGCCATGCTGCCCCCCGGCGCCTTCATCGGCCTGGGTCTCCTGATCGCCGCCCGCAGCTGGCTGGATAACCGCAAGCCGCGTGGCACCACGACTCGGGTCGCGAGCGAGGCTTCCGAGGCCGGCACATGAAAGCCGCCGACCGCGTGGAATTCTTCGAGCGCCTCAAATCGGTAACGCCCGAACCCACGACGGAGCTCGAGTACCAGACCCCGTTTGAGCTGCTCGTGGCGGTCATCCTGTCCGCCCAGGCCACGGACGTGGGTGTAAACAAGGCCACGGCCCGCCTCTTTCCCGCGGCCAACACCCCACAGGCCATCCTGGAGCTGGGCGAGAATGGGTTGAAGCACTACATCCGGACCATCGGGCTGTTCAATGCCAAGGCGGGAAACATCATCAAGACCTGCCGAATACTGATCGAGCAGCACGATGGGAAGGTGCCGTCCGAACGGGCCGCGTTGGAAGCCCTGCCCGGAGTGGGGCGCAAGACTGCGAACGTGGTACTGAACACCGCCTTCGGCCAACCCACGATCGCGGTCGACACCCACATTTTCCGGGTATCGAACCGTACCGGGCTGGCTTCGGGAAAGACGCCGCTGCAGGTCGAGAAAAAGCTTCTCAAGGCCGTTCCGAAGGACTATCTCAAAGACGCGCATCATTGGTTGATCCTGCACGGACGGTACGTCTGCAAGGCTCGAAAACCGAATTGTCCCGAGTGCATCCTTCGCGACCTTTGCACCTTTCGCAACAAAACCGTATTGTAATAATCGCCGGCGAAGCCCGGTCTCCTGATCCGAACCCCGCCAAAATAAGGCTTGGGGTCGACAATCCCTCTTGACGAGCCAAGGCCCTGGGGGCCACACATACACAATTGGAGAATCTTTACATGTCACAGAAATCAATGATCAACAAGCCTGTTGCTGCCGCCGTTGGCGCTGCATTCGTCACGTCCATGATCGGCTCCTCATCGGTCCTGGCAGCCGATGATCCGTTCGAAGCCACCGAGCTCGACGCCGGCTACATGGTCGCCGACCATCACAAGTCCAAGAAGGCCGAGGGCAAGTGTGGTGAAGGCAAGTGCGGCGCCGAGATGAAGGACAAGGCTGCCAAGCACGCCGAGGGCAAGTGTGGCGAAGGCAAATGCGGCGCCGAGATGAAGGACAAGGCCGCCAAGCACGCCGAGGGCAAGTGCGGTGCCAAGGACGACAACGAGGGTTGATCTGACCCGGGCGCGATCGCACACCGATATGCACACGAAGTCCTACAAGGTGGAAGGCGCCGGATTGGGATTGAGGCGGGCCCTGATGGGCCCGCTTCGCCAACACGGACCCGGCCCAGTCGACTTTCTCGAAGTCGCCCCCGAAAACTGGATCGGGGTCGGCGGCCGGCCGGGGCGCCAATTCCGAGACGTCGTCGAGGATTACCCGCTGGTCTGCCATGGCTTGTCGCTGTCAATCGGCGGCCCGACCCCGCTGGACGAGACGTTCCTGCGCAAGTTGCGCCGGTTTCTCGACGAGCACCGGGTGCGTTGCTACAGCGAGCACCTGAGCTATTGCTCGGACGAGGGCCACTTGTACGACCTGATGCCCATACCTTTCACCGAGGAGGCGGTGCATTACGTAGCCGGCAGGGTGATGCAGGTCCAGGACATGCTCGAGCGCCGCATCGCGCTGGAAAACGTGTCCTATTACGCGGCACCCGGCGCCGAGATGACCGAGCTCGAGTTCGTGAACGCGGTGCTGGCCGAGGCGGATTGCGATCTGCTGCTGGACGTCAACAACATCTACGTCAACAGCGTCAACCACCGCTACGATGTCGATGAATTTCTGTGCGGACTGCCCGGAAACCGCATCGCCTACGGACACATTGCCGGCCACCACAACGAGGCCGAGGATCTGATCGTCGACACGCACGGCGCCGCCGTGATACCCGATGTCTGGTCCATCCTTGAGCGCGCGTTCGACCATTTCGGCGACTTTCCCGTCCTGCTCGAGCGCGACTTCAACCTGCCCCCGATCGATGAGCTGTTCGACGAAGTTCGCCGAATCAGCCAAATGCAGCAGCGGCACCGGTCGGCCACCGCCAGGCAGGCATGAACCGCGAGCGCGTCCAGCGCGCGTTCACCGCGCATATTCGCGACCCACAGGGCCAGCCTGCGCCCGAAGGTGTCGAAGATCGGCGGATGAAAATCTACCGCGACCTCTTCTTCAACAACATGCAGAGCCTGCTTGCCGGCAATTTTCCGGTTCTGCGAAAAATCTATGGCAAGACGCGCTGGCGTCAGCTGATCCGCGAATTTTATTCGGAACACCTCAGTCGAACGCCGCTGTTTCCGGAAATCGCCCGGGAGTTTCTGCGCTATCTGCAAGACGAACGGGGCGCCCGGGAAGACGACCCTCCGTTCCTGCTGGAGCTGGCCCACTACGAATGGGTCGAAATCGCGCTCGAGCTCGACGAGCGCGATTTGGAAGACGAATCTGTCGATTCCGAAGGCAATCTTCTGCAGGGGATACCCGTTTTGAGTCCCCTGGTGCACTTGCTGGGATACCGCTTCCCGGTTCACCGCATCGGTCCGGATTTCCAACCAGCCTCGCCGCCGGACCGGGCCACCCATCTATTGGTTTACCGCAACGCGTCCGACGACATCGGCTTCATACAGCTGAATGACGTTTCCCGGCACCTGCTGGAGCGCATCGGGCAACAACCCGGAGCGAGTGGGCAGGAATTGCTCGAAGAAGTGGCGCGGACCCTCCAACACCCCGATCCGCAGCGCGTCGTCACCGCCGGTGCCGGCCTGCTCGAAGATTTCCGCCACAAGGACATCCTTCTCGGCACACGGAGGACCTGCTGATGTACAACGCATACGACAACCTGACCGCCCGACTTCGCGTCGCCGGCGATTACCTCTGGCCGCTGGCACTTCGTGCCCTGCTTTTCTGGGAGTTCTGGGAAGCGGGTTACGGCAAGTTCCGGGGCCAGAACTGGTTCGGCGACATCCCCTGGGCAGACTGGCAAAAAGGTTTTCCCTGGCCCATCAGCGCCTTGGGCCCCGACCTCAATTGGCTGGCGGCCACCTGGGGCGAAATGGTGTTCGCGATGCTGTTACTGCTTGGCCTTTTCACGCGCTTCGCGGCGGTTTCCCTGCTGGTCATCACCGGCGTGGCCACGGCCGCGGTGCACTGGCCCGGTCAATGGGGTTCGCTAGCCGAGCTGTGGTCCGGCTACGTGATCACCGCCGACGGCTCGGGCAATTTCAAACTGCCGCTGCTGTTCGCCGGCATGCTGCTGCCGCTGGTATTCCACGGCGGTGGAAAAATCAGCCTGGACCACGGCCTTCTGAAATTGACCGGCCGCGACGCCTGCGTCACCGACCGCTTCGGCGACGGCATCGCCGCGGCCCTGATGTTCGCGGTGCTCGGCGTCACGACCGTGTTCGTCGAACCGGCCTGGGGTATCGGCTTTTTCGTGATCGCGCTGCTGGTGGGGCTGACGCCGTTATTCCGGCGTTGAAAACGGCATCGGCAGCGGCTCGAGATCGTATCCGCCTGCACGCAGCAAGCTGACCAGGCCGTTCTCGCCCGGCAGGTGCAGGGCGCCTACCGCGACAAAAACACCACCCTGCGCCAGTTCCGGAGCCATCGATTCCAACATTCGCCGGTTTCGTTCATCGATGCCTTCTCGAAGGAAGTACTCCCGGGCCTCGTTCGACAACTCCGTCATCTGCTCGTTTGACAGCGCTTCGAGCTTTACGAGGTCTCCCTGCAGGTAACTGTCGACCAGCTGCACGTGCACAGCCTCCACCCGTTCGTGCTCGACCAACGCGTGGTCGAGAAGCTCCAATTGCTGCCCGAGAGGCATTTCCTCGAGAAACGCGAGTTGCTGTTCGAGGGTTTCCAGGCCAATCACCTGCAGGCCCGCACCGGCGGCTCGCAGCGACAGCGACAGGTCCATGAAAAAGCCCGACTTCGACGGCGGCACGCTGAGGGTCAGCACCGCTGCCCAGACCTTCATGCCGTCCACCCAGCCAGGTGGCATGCTATAGCTGGAAAGCGCGTGCTGCAGGCGCTCAAAGCGCTCCATCCCAACGACCTCTGCCAGCAGGGAACCGTCCTGGTAATGCATGTAATCGGTAAGCCGGGCCAGCGTAGGCAAGTTGGGAACCATTTCCATCGCGAACACCCGGTGCGAAGTGAGCTCTTCGACGAAGGGGTCCGGGAAATCCAGCACCCGCGGGTCCTCGCTGTGGATCGTGCCGAGCAGTCGGCCCACCGGTTCCCCGTTGCGGGAGATCGACCAGTACAGCGCCGTATCGTCGGCCGGAAGGCTGCCGCAGAGGACAAACAAAGACAACGCAACCAGCAGGCCCTGCGAAAAGACGCGGCGCTGCCGGCGCCTTTCCCGCGATTTCTTGGCAATTTGAATCACAATCCCTTATCCTCCACGGCTTGCCTATTGGGGTCCATTATGCCGCGCATTGCCGATCGATTCAGGGGATTCTTGCCCGTCGTGGTGGACGTCGAAACCGGCGGGTTCAACGCCGATACCGATGCCCTGCTGGAGGTGGCCGCCTGCATTATCCGCATGGATGATTTCGGCCGGCTGTTCGTCGCGGAAACGCACGACGTGAACGTGGAACCATTCAAAGGCGCCCGCATCGACCCCAAGTCACTGGAGATCACCGGCATCCAGGTCGACCATCCGCTGCGCGGCGCCCTGCCGGAGCCCGATGCCCTGCGCAAGCTGTTTCAGCCGGTGCGCCAGGAAGTCCGGGCGACGGGTTGCCAACGCGCGATCCTGGTCGGCCACAATTCTTTTTTCGACCTGTCTTTCGTCAATGCCGCAATCACCCGCACCGGCTACAAGCGCAGCCCCTTCCACCCGTTCAGCAGTTTCGATACGGCGACACTGGGCGGCCTCGCCTTCGGCCAGACAGTATTGTCACGGGCCGTGCAGGCAGCGGGGCTCGACTGGAACGAGTCCGAAGCCCATTCGGCCATCTACGACACCGAGAAAACCGCCGACCTGTTCTGCGCCATCGTCAACCGATGGAAAATCCTGACCGGGTTCTGATTTCGGTAACGCCATGACCCAGCACGTGATGAACACCTACGCCAGGCTGCCGCTGGCGTTTGAACGTGGCGAGGGCGCCTGGCTGTGGGACGACGAGGACCGGCGCTACCTGGACGCCATCTCCGGCCTGGGCGTGTGTGCGCTGGGCCACGCACACCCGGAACTCGCCCACGTCATCGGCGAGCAGGCCGCCACGCTCATGCATACATCGAACCTCGTTCGAATCCCCTGGCAAGAGCGCCTGGCCGACAAAATCGCCGACGCGACGCAGATGGACCGCGTGTTCTTCGGTAACTCGGGAGCAGAGGCGATCGAGTGCGCGCTGAAAATCGCCCGCCTGGCCGGCCATCGGCGCGGTATCGACAACCCGGCCGTGATCGTCATGAAAAACAGTTTCCACGGCCGCACGCTGGCCGCGCTGTCGGCCACCGGCAACCGCAAGGTGCAGGCCGGGTTCGAACCGCTGATGGCCGGCTTCCATCACGCAGCCTTCGGTGATGTCGAGGCCATCGAGGACATTGCCGCCAACAATCGGCAGGTGGTTGCCTTACTGATGGAGCCGATACAGGGCGAAGCGGGCGTCAATACCCCGCCGGCGGGATACCTGCAGCGGTTGCGGCAGATCTGCGACGAGCAGGGCTGGTTGCTGATCTGCGATGAAATCCAGAGTGGCCTGTGTCGCAGCGGCCGCTGGTTCGCGCACCAGCACGACGGGATCCGTCCCGACGTGCTGACTTCGGCCAAGGCGCTGGCCAACGGCCTGCCCATCGGCGCCTGCGTTGCAAGCGGAGAGGCGGCAAAGTTGATGAAGCCCGGGTCCCATGGCTCGACCTTCGGCGGCAATCCGCTGGTCACGCGCGCTGCCTGCACCGTGCTCGACATCATGAAGCGAGACCGGCTCGCGCAGCACGCTGCGGATGTCGGCCAAGCCATGATGACGGCATTCCGCGACCGCCTCGAAGAAGACCCCCGTGTACGAGAAATTCGCGGACGCGGATTAATGATTGGCATCGAGCTGGATCGCCCCGCGGCGGCCGTAATGGATTATTGCCTGGAACAGCGTGTGCTGGTCAACGTGACACAGGAGCGCGTGGTGCGGCTTCTGCCACCCCTCATTATCGACAAGCAGCAGGCCGACCTGATCGTGGATGCCGTCTGCGGCGGCATCGCAACCATTGATTAACCCGCGCGGTGCACCCGCCGGGACCGGGGCGCAGTCTCCCGGCTAGGATCCACCCTTCAATCTCGTGAGCAGGTCCGGAAAATGACCACCGGCCACTTCGGCCAACCGGTCCGCGTTTTCCATCATTTCGTCCGCGCTGTCCGCCGTCAGCGTCGCGTGCCCGATTTTTCGGCCCGGCCTCGGCGCCTTGCCGTAGTCGTGCCAGTGCACGCCGGGCACGGCCAGCGCGGCATCCCGGTTCGGCATTACGCCGATCCAGTTGAACATCAGTGAAGGACGCAGCATGCCCGTCGGGCCGAGGGGCATTCCCGCGACCGCCCGAACGTGATTTTCAAACTGTGAGCATGCGGCGCCGTCGATGGTCCAGTGACCCGAATTGTGAACGCGCGGGGCAATTTCGTTGGCCACGAGTTCACCGTCGCGCAGGAAAAATTCGATGGTCAGCACGCCGCGGTACGCGAAATGTTCCATCAGCACGATCATGCGTTTCTCGGCCTCGGCCTGCAGTTCCGGACCAAAAACGCCCGGCCGGCTTAATGCGAGGATGCCCTGGTCGTGAACGTTTTCCGTAAGCGGCCAGAAGCGGGTATCGCCGTCCGCCCCGCGCACACCGATCAGCGAACATTCGGCTTCGAACGGCACGAACGCTTCGAGGATCAATTCGGCGTCACCCAGCTTCTGCCAGGCGCGCTCCAGGTCTTCGAGGTCGCGCAACACGGCCTGGCCCTTGC
>JABDPF010000005.1 GCA_013042915.1 Lysobacterales bacterium | reverse complement strand
CGCAGGCCGGTGATTTGGCAGCTGAGGCGTACTTTCCCGCCGCTCTGGGCGAGACGCCACCGTTGGCTGCGGATGCCCGGAGGTCAGCCGATGGCCGGCGCGGAGCGTTGCTCAAGCTGGTTGCCGGTCTGCTCGGCACCGGTCTGGACGAGCTCATCCAAAGAGACGCCCGCCGCCGGCAGCGGCGGCTGGTCGCCGGCATCACCGTGACGGCCGTCATCGCGTTGAGCATGGCCGTGTTGGCGGCTTTCGCGCTTTCGGCGCGCGAAGATGCCAAGCGGCGCCTGTCCCAAAGCGAGGACCTGATCGGTTTCATGATCGACGATCTGCGAGGCCAACTGGCACCGCTGGGCCAGGTGGCGGTGCTCAAGAGCGTCGGCGACCAGGCCCTGGAATACTTCGAGTCGCTGGAAGACGCCGACTTGACCGAGGCAGCCCTGCTGCGCAAGTCACGAGCCCTGTATCAAATCGGTGAGGTCTATTTTGAGCTGGGTGAATTCCAACAGGCCCAGGTGTCGTTCGGATTGTCGCTGGAGCAGGCCCGTGTCCTGGCGGCGGCGGACCCCGACAGCAGCGCGCGCCTGTTCGAGTTGTCCCAAGCCGAGTTCTGGGCTGGTTACGCGGCCTGGTACGCCCGCGATCTCGAGCAGGCCGAGCAGCACCTGCAGGCCTACCACCAGGCCGCCTGGGCGTTGCATTCTCGAGAGCCTGACAACCCTGACTGGGTGATGGAGACTTTTTGGGCCGCCAATAACCTGGGCAGCCTGGCTTTCGGGCGACAGCGTTACGAAGTCGCGTTGGGCTATTTCCAGGAGGCCGTCGCGCGCATTGAATTGCTGCTTGGCCAGGAGGCGACTCTCGAGCGGCGTTTCGAAAAAACCGCAGTTCAGTCCTGGTTAGGATCAACTTATTACCATCTGGGGGACCTCGGCCAGTCCAGTACGGCATTCCAATCGGCGCTGGCAGAGCCGCTTGACAATGAAAACGCGCTGCACCGCGAGGAACGCGCCTATTTCCACGGCAAGCTGGCCGCGGTCGAACTGCATCGGGGTCGACTGGACGCTGCCCGCACCCATGCAATAGCCGCGGTAGAGGCCGCTACCGCGTTGTCGCAAGCCGATCCCGACAGCATGGAGCTTTTGTACACTCGGTCTGCGCAGGATCTCCAGTTGGCTCGGGTCGACCTCTACGAGGGAAAGCCGGTTGACGTTTCGACGTTGACCGAAGCGGTAGCGCGCTTGATGACAGCCGATACGCCGCCGCCAAAATGGCAAGCGCTGGCGATCGATGTCGCGGAACTTCGAATTCGAACGGATGCCGGGATCACGGAGGACTGGAAAGAACTGCTTCAAAGTCGCAACATCAGCGAGCACTTCGGCAGGCAGCTGAGTTTCGCCATCAGCCTGGCGGAGAAAACCAATGCGGACCCGGGGGAAATACGTGAGCTCTTGGCCACCGCTGAGGCGCAGTACGACATGAGCAAGGACTTCGATCTGGTACTGCCTCTACTCAGGTGCTACCGTGGCCTCGGCGATTCGGCGGGTGTCTCAAACATGAGCGCCGTTCTGGAAGCAGCCGGTTCGCAACATCCCGATTTCATCGGCGGCGCTGCCGCGATCCAACCATAACAGGAGAGTACACAACGATGGGCGACATCAATCTCAAGTTCGAAGCGAAAGACGACCGGGGTTCAAATCTCGGCGATTACGAAATGTTTATTGACCTGAGCTCCACGGCGCAGAACCCCACCAGTCTCGTGCTCGAGGTGCCGGATGGTTGGTTGGTACGCGCCGTAAAATTCTATCCCGTGACGGAAAATCCCAACGGCACCGTTACCTCCAGTCGTGATAAAGCGCGCGATATTACAACCCTGAAGGCCGCCGGCCGAACGGGGAATTTCGGGGCGGTATTCGACAACGTGGAGCTGCCCGAGGGCTTTTCATTCAACAGCAGCAACAACACCCTGACGGACAATGGTGCCAGCAAGGGTGCGTTTGAATACCTGATCTGGATCCAGGTTTCCGGTTCCAATACCAATGACTTTATCGATCCGGGTATCCGCAACCACTAGGTAGCAGCGACGGTTTCGATAGTACGGATACCGTCACCTGCCGTTCAGGCAACCAGCTGCCGGCGGGCAATACCGCCGGCCAGCTGTTTCCTTCATTTGTTCGAAATGCGGCATCGAGGCGATAACCCGGTCTCTTCCAGCGCCCTGGCTAACCGGGTTCGGTTCGGCTACGAGGACCTGTCCCTCGAACCGGCCAGCGGCAGGCAGCGTAAATAAACGGTGTGTCGATAACCGCGATTGCGAATTTGAACACGTACTTTGCGGCCGCCAGCTGCATCGCAGTGATGAAATCGACCAGTCCCCACCAAACCACCAGGCCGTAGATCAGCGTGTCGACGGCCTGGGACAGCAGCGTCGAGCCTGTATTGCGCAGCCACAGGTGTCGTCCGTCGGTGGCGTTGCGGATGCGATGGAACACCCAGACATCGAACGACTGGCTGAGCAGATAGGCCAGCAATGAGCCGAACACGAAGCGCGGCGTATAGTCGAACAGCGTTTGTGTGGCCGCATGCACCGAGCGCGCGAACTCTGCTGTATCAGGCAGGCTCGAGGGCAGGAATCGCAGGCTGATCTGCGTCATCACCACCAGCGCCACGCTGACATAGAAGCCCAGCAGCACCGCCCGCTGAGCCTCCTGCCGACCGTACTTTTCGCTGAGCAGGTCCGTGGCGAAAAAGATACTGGAATACAGGATTACGCCCATGCTCGTCTGCAGCCCGGCAATCACCGTCAGCTTGGGCCCTATGATGTTGGCAAGAAGCAGGCTGAAGATCACTACGCCAACCAGGCCCGTTCGGCCGAACAGACGATAGGCCAGCACCGCGAAGCCGAGATCGACGAAGACTGTCAGCAGCCACAGCAGGAGCTGGTGCTGGCCGAACAATTCAGACATGGTCCATCCTTCGTTGCAGTCGGGAACAGCAGAAAATCATACACTTTGACGCCGCATCTCGTCGGCATGCGCCGGCCGCCGCGGGCCAAGCCGGCCTGGCGGTTATTGAGTGCGCAATTCACGTGCACAGATAATCTGAAAGTACAGCCGGCCAAACAAACGAGTTTTTACTCTGACCCCAAATATTCCAATTGCAAACATTTGTGGATCTACGTTTCATGCTCGGGAAAAACGCACGGCCAACTGTTAGAGTTGAAAATCTTCTGTTGTTCCTTTTTTTTCAAAACACGGGATGATGATCGCTATGAATCGCTTTCTGAAATGGGTACTGGTACTGATTGCCGTCGTGGTGGTCCTGGTCGTTGCGGCCGCTGTCGTGTTGCCGCTTCTGTTCGACAGCGACGATCTGAAAAGCAAGATCAGCACCGCGGTGAACGAAGAGACCGGTCGCGAGCTGCGAATCGACGGCGACCTGAATTTCTCCGTGTTCCCGGTACTTGCACTGGAAGTCGATCGCCTGACGCTTGGCAATGCCCCGGGTTTCGGCGATGCGCCCTTCGCCGAGATCGGACAGGCCCGCGTAGGCGTGGCCGTCCTTCCTTTGTTGAAACGAGAGGTGCGCGCAGACGAAATCCTGCTCAGCGGGCTGCGGATGAATCTCGTCGTCAAGCCGGACGGCACCAGTAACTGGGCCGACTTGGCCGAGGACGATTCCTCGTCTTCGCCGCCACAGGCTGACCAGGTCGTTTCACGCCCGACACCGCAAATCGCCGGGCTGAACATCTCCGATGCCCAGATCGAATACCGCGACGAGCAGACAGGCTTGCATTACCGGCTGGCCGGGTTCGACCTCAAAACCGGAATCCTGAGCGCAGACAGCCCGGTGCCAATCGAACTGACGATGGTGCTGGAAGATATTGCCGCAGGAACCGGGGTCGAACTGGATCTTGAAGCCGATGCCCGGTACGAACCGGAGACCAACACGCTCAGCTTGCCGAACGTCGCGATGCGCCTCGACGAAAGCCGTATCGAGGGTGCGCTCTCGCTGGGTGTGCGCGATGCTGCACCGCCGTCATTGCGTTTCGATCTCTCGGTCGATGCCATCGACCTCGACCGCTATCTCGCACCCGCTGAAACGGGACAAACCGTGCCGGACGAGGCCGAGCCGGTGCCGATCCCGAACGACGAACTGGCCGGCCTGGACGTTGAGGGTACCCTGCGCATCACGCGTCTGAAGGCGATGGAAATGGAGCTGAGCGACGTGGAGATGAGGCTTGGGGTTCGCGACCGCGTGATGCGGCTGAATCCTCTCACGGCGAGCTTTTACGGCGGCAATTACGATGGCGACATCACCCTCGACGCGACCCGCTCGGTTTCCCGGCTGACGCTGAACGAGCGCATCGAAGCGGTCGCGTTCAAGCAACTGGGCAGCGATCTGCTCGGTTCCGACCAGGTTTCCGGCGCCGCGTTCGGTAGCCTGCAGGCCACCGGCAGCGGCCGCAATAGCGATGAACTGTTGAATGATCTGGCCGGAAAGCTGAACCTGCGCCTGGACGAGGGCGCGTTGGAAGGCATCGACATCTGGTACGAGATCCGCAGAGCCATCGCACTGGCCAAGGGACAGACCCTGCCCGACGGCGGCCAGGGCCGCACGGTGTTTTCCCGCATGAACGTGGACGGGACCCTCGGTCAGGGCGTCCTGCAGTTGGATGAGCTTGCAGCGGAACTGCCTTTCCTGAAGGTCGCAGGCGCGGGCAGCGTGAACCTGGCAAGCACCGTCCTGGATATCGACCTGGTCGCGGGCGTGCGCGATGTTCCGGAGTTGGCGCAGGATCCATTAGCCGCCGATCTCGAGGGACGCAGCATCCCGTTGACCATAAGCGGCTCGGCCGTCGCTCCTAAGGTGTCCGTCGATGTGGAAAGCCTGTTGAAAGGTGAAGTCAGCCGACGCCTGATGGACAAGCTCGGCCTCGGTCAGGAAGGAAGCGGGGAAGGCTCGGAAGAGGACAGCACCGACCAGGCCGTCAAGGGGCTGCTCGGGGGATTGCTCGGCAAGAAAAAAGGCGAAGAAAAAGACGACGGTGGCAACTGAGGATTACTGAGCCGCACCTCGAAATTGGTGACTGCCCGGTTTCACTGAATTGACGTGGCGCTCCTCGGAGCGGGCGGCTACTGCCGCGCGCGGACGCGTCGCCAGATTCGACGGACAGCGGGCGTCAGCGCCGTGTCGCTGTCGTCGACCTTCTGATCGATTTCGTGCGGCGACAGCCACTCGCCTTCGTCGATCTCATCCGGCTGCAGTTCGAGAGGGCCATCGTAGAGGCATCGAAAAACCGCACAGTGCTCCCAGCCGGTGCTCTCGGAGGCAGCAATCCGGAACATCGGCTCCAGCACCACGGATGACTCGATACCAAGTTCCTCGGTCAACTCGCGCCGGGCACAATCCTCGTAGCTCTCCCCCGGATTGACGTGTCCCGCCGCGGAGCTGTCCCAGAGGCCGGGGAACTCGTCCTTGGTCGTCGAGCGCTTCTGCAGGAAAAGATTTCCCTTCGAATTGAATACCAGAATTTGGGCGGAGCGGTGCATCAAGCCGCGAGCGTGGATCACGCCGCGGCGTTCCAGACCGATGACCGTGTCGTTTTCGTCTACGACTTCGAGCCACTCCAAGCTGACCTCTTCGCGGCCCAACTGCATTACCCCTCATTGACCCTTCGAAAAATCATGAAATGCTGCTGCGGCAGGATTTTTGGATTGCGTTCCAGCTCCAGGCCTACGGCTTTCATTTCGCGGCGGGCCTGCTTCACCGACATCTTGTGCAGCGGCTTGATCGGTACCGAGGGATCTTCGGCACGGTATTCGACCAGCACCAGTCGTCCCTGAGGCTTCAATGCCCGAGCCATGGCCAGCGACATCTCGCGCGGCCATGAAAACTCGTGATAGGCATCGACCAGCAGGATCAGGTCAACCGAGTTTTCCGCCAGGCCCGGATCGCGTTCGGTACCGAGCAGCGGTTCGACATTGGTGATCGCCTCCCTTGCCATCCGCTCGCCGATGATGCCGAGCATTTCCGGCTGGATATCGACCGCAATAACCTTGCCCTGGGGCACCCTCTTCGCAATGCGAAAACTGAAGTAGCCGGTTCCCGCGCCGATATCGGCGACCACGCTATCGGGCTGCAAGGGCAGCTTGTTCACCAGGCGGTCGGTGCGTTCCTGGCGCTCCCGTTCCGGCCGCTCCAGCCACGAGGCGCCCAGGTGCCCCATCACGTGCGAGATTTCCCGGTCCATGTAGAACTTGCCGATGCCGTCGCGGCTGGCCTGGCCGTAGGTGTAGACATCGTCTGCCACGGACAGATCGGTCGTGGCCAAGGCGAGCACGGCCAAAAACAGCAGGGCAGTGCGATGCCGGAGGCCGAAACGCGCGAAGGCGAGGGTCAGACGCGCTTGAGCGCTCAGATGGACGGCAAATTCGGGTTGTGCTTGCTTCATCAGGGCATCCTGTCGGGGTCGTGCCGCGGTCTTTCGGTCGCAAGAGATCAAACGCGCTGGATGATGATGTACTTCATGTACTTCAGCGAGCTCTTCATTGACGGTGCATCAATAATTTCCCGGACGGAAAACCTGCCGCGCCCCCAATCCAGTATCAGCGACGGCATCTGCGATATATGGGCGCCGAACGGATCCACCTCGTGGGCGCGCTCGTGACCGGATGAATGCTCGAGGATACAAATGCCAGCCGGTGTCAGGCAGCTCATCCAGGCGTTGAGGCACTTGTCGGGGTCGTAACTGTGATCCAGGGAGTTGCTGTAGATAAAGTCGGTGCGGTCAACCCATTCGGGCTTCACCTCGTGAAAATCCCACTGGATCGTATGCGGAAAATCGGCGGCGGTATCGGAAATCTCGGTACCGATGACCTCGCAACCCAGGTATTTGATGAACCATTCCTGCTCCTTGCCACGCCGCGTGCCGTGACAGATGCCGAACGCGGGCTCACCGACGGTCTCTCGGATGTAGTTGGACAGAAACTCGATGTTCTCTTCCCGCACCCAGACATTGGCGAGTTTCTTTTGATTGGCCTTTGTCTGTGTCGCCTTGTATTTTTCGTAGTCGAAGTGGCCATCACCGTCATAGTAGCGGTAGATCTGGTAGCCATCTTCGGTGTCGATGCGTTCACCGATTTTCTTGAACTCGTAGCCAAACCTCCTGGCTGCGGAATTCATCAGTTTTGCGAGCATATTGGGTTCCTCGACGTCTGGCGGGCAGGCTAGCGCCAGTCCAGCCGGAATTGAGAGGCGCCGAGCGATTGCAGGCGCTCGCGTAACTCCCGGGTGGGTTTGGCCAGGCTCTTGATGCGCCGGTCGTGCACTTCGACGAACGCCTGTTCGATCACGTCGTGCAGCCCCTCATCGAGCAACTGGTTCAGAACGCCGATCTCGGCGCCTTCTATATCCATTTTGAGAAGCTTTACAGGCTGGCCAAGATCCTTGATGAAGGCCGACAAGTGAACGCCCTGCACGGTGACGGCATGATCTTCCCTGACGTTTGATTTCTCAGCCAGCAGGGAGGATCCCGTCGACCAGTATTCCGGATCATCGTCCGCATACTTGTGCAGGTACAGCTTGACATCGCCAGGCTTGGTGGTGACGGCTGCCTGGTGCAGAATGACGTTTGGGTGGGCGGCGGTCACTTCGGCGAGTTTACGGTAAGCATGCGGATTCGGTTCGAACGCATGCACGGTGGCGCCCGACTCCGCCAGACGGAGGGTAAACAGGCCAAGGTTTGCTCCGCAATCCAATGCAATGTCGCCTTCGGCAAGCGCGGCAACCGCGTTGTCGAAGTCGTCATTCAGCGGCTTGTATTTGCGATCACGCCTCCTGCTGCTGCGTTTGCTCAACCAGGCACGGATGTTCATGTTTTTTTTCTCCAGTGCGCTTTGCAGCGCGCCGATTTGGCGTAAATGCATTATGCTTTTATTCGGCGCCCAAAACGTAAGTGTTTATCGATGACCTCAGACCGGGTTCGTAAAGAAAGCTGGAACGACAAGATTGCCGGCTATTACCTGCGCTTTGCCGCCACCGGGGCAATTCCTGCGCAATGGTATCTGCCGTCCGTCCCTCCAAAAGCAGAGCGGGCTGCGGCAACCGGCAAACTGGACCTCGA
>JABDPF010000003.1 GCA_013042915.1 Lysobacterales bacterium | reverse complement strand
GATGGCCTACGGCCTGCTGGCCGTGGTGTTGATGGCGATGGACCACCGCGGCCAGTACGTGCCCCGGGTGCGCAGCGTGCTCGAGTACGCGGTCGAGCCGGTCTACCACCTGGTGCAGTGGCCGGTTCGCGCCACGCGCACCCTCGTCGAGCAGTTCCAGTCGCGCCGCAGCCTGCGCCATGAAAACGAAGAGCTGCACCGCCAGATTCTGCAACAGCAGGCCGAACTGCAGCGCCTCGACACCCTGACCGAAGAAAATCGCCGCCTGCGCGCGCTGTTCGAGGGCGCCGAGGTCCTCGCCTTCGATTACCGCTTCGCCGAGCTGGTGCGCGTCGATCTCGATCCGTTTTCCCACAAGGTGCTGATCGACCGTGGCTCGGTCGACGGTGTGGTCACGGGCCAGGCCGTGATCGACGGCGCCGGTGTGATGGGCCAGGTGGAGGACGTCCATCTGCACTACGCAACCGTGCGGCTGATCTCCGACCCCAACCACGCCCTGCCCGTGCAGATCAACCGCACCGGGCTGCGCACCGTGGCATTTGGTTCCGGCGAGACCGGCACCTTGAAACTGCCCAACGTGCCGCGACTGGCCGACGTACGTGAGGGCGACCTGGTGGTCACCTCGGGCCTGGGCGACCGTTTTCCGGGCGGTTACCCGGTGGCACGAGTGACCCGAATAGACCGCGAACAGGGCCAGACTTTTATTGTGGTTGAGGCGCAACCGCTGGCTGCGCTGGACCGCGGCCGCGAGGTGTTGCTGATCTCGGCCCGAGAGGCCCCGGCGGAGCCGATGGAGGAAAACGACACGCAGGGAGGGGGCACGGATAACACGGAATTCCCGGATGAAAAACTGAACCGAGCAGAGGCAAGCGAAGAGCCGTCCACCCCAACCCCGGCCGAGCCGGGCCCCGCCGAGGCCCCGGAATGATTGCCCGGCGCGACCGCTACTCCGCTATCTTCGGCTCGCTGGTGGTCGCGCTGCTGCTGACCATCCTGCCGCTGCCGGCATGGCTCGCGGTGATCTGGCCCTACTGGGTGGCGCTGGTGATGATTTACTGGTGCCTGGAAACGCAGGGCCGGATTGGCCTGGGCATGGCCTTCGTGTTCGGCCTGGTGCTCGACCTCTTCACCGGCAGCCTGCTGGGCCTGCACGCGCTGAGCCTGGTGATCATCGTGTACCTCGTCACCCGCTTCCGGGCGCGCCTGCGCTTCTTCCCCCCATGGCAACTGGCCGTGTCGGTGCTGGCATTGCTGATGAACGACCGCATCATCCTGTTGTGGATCATCAGCCTGCGCGGCGATCCGCTGCCCTCGCTGGACTTCTGGCTGCCGCCACTGGCCGGCTTACTGGCCTGGCCCTGGCTGTTTCTCGCCCTGGACCGCTTCCGTGGCGCGATGAGGCAACGGAGACTGCGGTGAACCCGGCGCGTCTCAAACCGCGCCTGAAGCCGGGCGGCCGCCGGCGCCCGATCAAGGACCAGGCCCTCGAGGCGCGACAGTTCAGCGGCCGCGCGATGACCGCCTTCATTATCGTGGCAGCGGCATTGTTGCTGCTGATCGCGCGGTTTTTCTATCTGCAGATCGTCGCGCACGAGGAATTCGCGACCCGCTCGGTGAACAACCAGGTGCGGGTGCTGCCGATACCGCCCAACCGGGGCCTGATTTACGACCGCCGCGGGCGCCCGGTGGCCGAGAACCGCCCCGCCTATCGCCTGGAACTAGTGCCCGAGAAGATCGAAGACCTCGACACCGTGCTGGCCGACCTGGGCCGCATCATTGAATTGCCCGAAGAGGCCCTCGAGCGGTTCGAGCGCAACCGCCGTCACCACCGCGTGTTCGACAGCCTGCCGCTGAAATTCAACTTGAGCGAGGAGGAAGTAGCGCGCTTTGCGGTTGATCGCCACCGCTTCAACGGCGTCGAGGTCGTGCCCTACCTGGCCCGGCACTATCCCTTCGGCGAGCTGCTCACCCACGTGCTGGGCTACGTCGGACGGCTCGACGCGGACGACCTGAACCGCGTCGACAGCCTGGGCCAGGCCGGCAACTACCGGGGCACCACGCACATCGGAAAAATCGGCATCGAGCAATACTACGAAGACGAACTGCACGGCACGAGCGGGTTGGAAAAGGTAGAGACCAATGCACCGGGACGCACCCTGCGAGTGCTCGAGCGCCAGCCACCGCAGCACGGCAGCGACCTGGTGCTGTCCCTCGACGTGCTGGTGCAGCAGGCGGCCTGGGACGCGCTGGGCGACCGGCCCGGTGCGGTAGTGGCCATCGATCCGAACGACGGCTCGGTCATCGCCATGGTGAGCAAGCCGGCCTACGACCCCAACCTGTTCGTACACGGCATCAGTTCGAGAGACTACGCGGCCATCCTCGCCGCGCCGGGCCGGCCGCTGTTCAACCGCGCCCTGATCGGTGGTTACGAGCCGGGCTCGACGATCAAGCCCTTCCTGGGCCTGGCCGGGCTGGAACTGGGCGTGATCAACGACAGCGACGAGGTGTTTTCCGGCGGGGCTTATTACCTGCCCAACGTCTCCCGGCCGTACCGCGACTGGAAGCGGGGCGGGCACGGCTCGGTCAACATCTACGAGGCCCTGGAACAGTCGGTCAATACCTTCTTTTACCAGTTGGCGCTGGATCTCGGGATCGACCGCATCCACGACTACCTGGCGCCGTTCGGGTTCGGCGAGCCCACCGGGCTGGACTTGCTGGGAGAGGCGTCGGGTGTGCTGCCGTCGCGGCCGTGGAAGCGCGGACGCTTCGGCGAACCCTGGTATCCCGGCGAGACCGTCATCACGGGCATTGGCCAGGGTTTCAACGTGACCACGCCGCTGCAACTGGCCAACGCATTGGCCACCCTGGCCAACGGCGGCTCACGCTTTGCGCCGCGACTGCTCTACGCCAGCAAGCGGCCGGGCGACGCGCATGCCACGCGCAATGCCGCTCCGGTGGTGGCGCGCGTGCCGACCGTGGAGCAGGAACACTGGCAAACCATCCGCGAGGGCATGCGACGGGTGGTGCACGGCGAAAAGGGCACGGCGCGGGCTATCCGCCCCGAATCGGACCTGGTGATCGCCGGCAAGAGCGGAACCGCGCAGGTGGCGGCGCAAGAGCGCGACGAAGACATGGACGAGGATACCGCGGCGCATCTTCGCCACCACGCCTTGTTTATTGCCTACGCGCCGTTCGAGAATCCCCGCATCGTGGTGGCCGCGGTGGTTGAGCACGGCGGTGGCGGCTCAACCGAGGCCGCGCCGCTGGCGAGAGCCGTGATCGACGCCTGGCTGGCGCAGGGGGTGGTGCAGTGAGGCGCCTTCTTCCCACGTGGGTCAAGTGGCCCCAGCTCGATGTTCCACTGCTCGCGGCGCTGTTGCTGTTGATGGCGATGGGGCTGGTGGTTCTTTACAGCGCCTCGGGCAGCAGCACGGACGTCGTGTACCGCCAGGCGGTTCGCCTGGGCGTCGGTCTCGTTGCGCTGCTGGTGCTCAGCCAGGTGCCGCCGCACATCCTGCGTATCTGGACGCCGTGGCTGTACATGCTGGGCGTGCTGCTGTTGCTGGCCACCTGGTTCGTCGGCACCGGTCGCGCCACCAACCGTTGGCTGGACCTCGGCTTCTTCCGCTTTCAGCCCTCCGAAATCATGAAGCTGGCGGTGCCGATGATGATGGCCTGGTACTTGCATCCGCGCCGCCTGCCGCCGGATTTCGTGACGGTCCTGGTCGCGGCCGCCATCCTGGCCATCCCGGCGGTGCTGATCCTGCGCCAGCCCGACCTCGGCACGGCCTTGCTGGTGGGGATCAGCGGGGCCTTCGCGCTGTTCCTGTCGGGGCTGCGATGGCGGGTGATATTCGGACTCGTCGGGGCCGGCATCGCCGCCCTGCCGGCGCTGTGGTTGGTCATGCACGATTACCAGAAGCAGCGCGTGCTGACGTTTCTCGACCCGCAATCCGACCCGCTGGGTAGCGGCTGGAACATCATCCAGTCCAAGATCGCCGTGGGTTCGGGCGGCCTGTTCGGCAAGGGCTGGCTGACCGGCACGCAATCGCGCCTGGAATTCATCCCCGAGCGGCATACCGATTTCATCCTGGCGGTGCTGTCGGAAGAATTCGGGTTGGTCGGTGTGCTGGCCCTGTTCGCCGTCTACCTTTATATCGTCGGTCGAAGCCTCTACATCGCCGCGCTGGCACGCTCTACCTACGCCCGCCTGCTGGCCGGGGCACTGGGCCTGACGTTTTTCGTCTATGTGCTGGTTAACGCGGCAATGGTCTCCGGCCTGTTGCCGGTGGTGGGTGTGCCCCTACCGCTGGTCAGCTACGGCGGCACCTCGATTGTCACCCTGCTGGCCGGTTTCGGCATATTGATGTCCATTTACGGCCATCGTAATTTCATACGCTGACAGTGGGCCCGGAAATCAGGGGCGATTTTGGGGTTAAAATGCCCGCTTACGATGTACAAGGAATTCTCGACATGCTGAAAAGAGTGCTCATGCTGGCACTGGTTTCCATTCTCAGCGCCTCCTGCATGGCGCAGCAGCACCCGGGCGCCGAGGAGTTTGCGGCCAGGGCGGCCGAGGAATATGGCCTGGACCCGGCCGAGGTCACCGCGCTGCTGGAGGGCGCGCGCTTCAAGCAGTCAATCGTGGACGCGATGACGCGCCCGGCCGAGGGCAAGGACTGGCACGAGTACCGGCCGATCTTCCTGACCGAGAAGCGCATCGACGGCGGCGTTGAGTTCTGGCGCGAGAACGAGGCCCTGATCAACCAGGCGTCCGACCGCTTCGGCGTCGACCCCGAATACATCGTCTCCATCATCGGCGTCGAGACGTTTTACGGCCGCATCACCGGGCGCTACCGCGTGCTCGATGCCTTGACCACGCTGTCGTTTTATTACCCCAGCGAGATCCGCGACCGCTCCGGGTTTTTCTCCAAGGAGTTGATGAACTTCCTGGTGCTGGGCCAAAAAGAAGGTCTGCCCCTCGACCAGGTGGAAGGCTCGTACGCCGGTGCGATGGGCCTGGGCCAGTTCATGCCCAGCAGCTACCTCGAATACGCGGTGGACATGGACGGCGACGGTCGCCGCGATCTCTGGAATTCGCTTGCCGACGTGATCGGCAGCGTCGCCAATTATCTCCACCGCCATGGCTGGCAGGCGGAACAGCCCGTCACCTCGCGCGCCCGGGTCGCCGAGGGTGCCGACATGGAACGCGTCTCGCGAAGCAAGCTGAAGCCCGAGCTGACCCTGGCGGAACTGGCCGAAGCGGGTTTTACCCCGGTCGACGACATCGCGTCCGACACCCCGGCCGCGGTCACACGCCTGGTCGAGGAAGACGGCGACAGTTTCTGGGTGACCTTCAAGAACTTTTACGTGATCACCCGTTACAACCGAAGCCCGCTGTACGCCATGGCGGTGCACGACCTGGCCGACGCCATCGCGCAGGCCCACGGCGAGTGAAGGGTTTCCTGTGCAAGGCTGCCGTGACGGGCGTGGCCTGCCTGTTGCTGGCCGCCTGTGCCGACAAGCCGCCCCGGTCGACGTCCGGCACGCCCGTGGACGGGCCGTCCACCGCGGACATTTCGGCCGACGATGTGAAAGACGCCGTGCCCCGGGCCGAGCCGCGAGCGCGCTACGGAAACCATTCGCCGTACGAAGTGTTCGGCAAGACCTACACCGTGATGCCCAGCAGCCAGGGCTACCGGGCGCGTGGCATGGCCTCCTGGTATGGCAGCAAGTTCCACGGCCGCCGCACCTCCAGCGGCGAGCCCTACGACATGCACCTGGCGACCGCCGCGCACAAGTCCCTGCCGCTTCCGACCTACGCCGAGGTGACCAACCTGGACAACGGCCTCAGGGTAATCGTCAAGATCAACGATCGTGGCCCGTTCAAGGACAACCGCCTGATCGACATGTCCTACGGCGCGGCGCTGCGCCTGGGCATGATCGGAACCGGCACCGCCAACGTGGAGGTTCGCGCCATCGACGTGGGCGGCGGCAGTGAAGTCGCCCACAGGTCTCCGCCAAAAGCGGTACCATCCGAGAACTGGCTGCAGGCGGGCGCGTATTCACGCCGCGAGGGTGCGCAGGAATTGAAGCGCCGGCTGGAGCGGGCGGACTTGGTCCCGGTGTCGATCCGTGACGGCGGCGGGCTCTACCGTGTATGGTTGGGCCCCTACGCCAGCGCCACCGAGGCCGAGCGCGCTGCGCAACGCGCCATTGAACTTGGCTTCGAAAGGCCGCATACCGTCAAGCGTTGAACCGGCCGCAGGCAGGTCAACCCAATTAACCTAGCGATCCAGTGATCAAACCATGAAAAGAATCCCGTTTTCCGTGTCGGCATCGTTACTGCTGGCGCTGACCCTCTTCGCCGGCGCCCTGGGGGCCCAGGCGCCTGTCCCCGACAGCGCGCTGAGCAAGCCACGGGCGTCCGCACCGCCCATTCCGGCTGCGCCGCAGCTGGGGGCGAAAAGCTACCTCCTGCAGGACTACTTCAGCGGCGACATCCTGGTCGAGCACAACGCCGACATGCGGGTCGAGCCCGCCAGCATCACCAAGCTGATGACCGCCTACGTGGTGTTCGCCGAGCTGGCGCAGGGCAACATCACGCTGGACCAAGAGGTGCCGGTTAGCGAGAAGGCCTGGCGCACTGGCGGCTCGCGCATGTTTATCGATCCGAAAATGCAGGTCAGCGTCGAGGACCTGATCCGAGGCATGGTCATCCAGTCAGGGAACGACTCGAGCGTGGCGCTGGCCGAACACGTGGCCGGCACCGAGGAAGCCTTCGCGGCCCTGATGAACCACTACGGCGAGCAGCTGAGCATGACGGGCACCCACTTCCGCAACGCCACCGGCCTGCCCGACCCCGATCATTACACTACGGCTCGCGATATTGCCATTCTCAGCGCGGCCACGATCCGTGATTTTCCGAACTATTATCCGTGGTACTCGGAAAAAGAATTCACCTTCAACAACATTCGCCAGCACAACCGCAATACTTTGTTGTGGCGCGATCCCGCGATCGACGGCCTGAAGACGGGTCACACCGAGGCCGCGGGCTACTGCCTGGCCTCCTCGGCCAAGCGCGACGGCATGCGCCTGATCAGCACGGTGATGGGTTCGGCGTCCGAGTCCAGCCGGGCCAGCGAAACCCAGACGCTGCTCAATTACGGTTTCCGGTTTTTTGAAACCGTGCAGCTGTACCAGGCCGGTCAGGAGCTGGCGCAGGCCCGCGTGTGGAAGGGCCTGAGCGAGAACGTGGCGCTGGGTGTCAGGGACGAGTTGTTCGTAACCATTCCGCGAGGCCGATACGATGACCTCAGCGCGCAGCTTGAGGTGGAGCCGCAGCTGACCGCGCCGCTGACCGAAGGCCAGGTCGTGGGTAGGGTCAACGTGAAGCTGGATGACGGCACGGTGGCCAGCCCGGCGCTGATCACGCTGGGCGAGGTCCCCGAAGCGGGATTTTTCGGCAGC
Source organism: Lysobacterales bacterium (assembly GCA_013042915.1). Taxonomy (GTDB): domain Bacteria; phylum Pseudomonadota; class Gammaproteobacteria; order Xanthomonadales; family SZUA-36; genus JABDPF01. Next base: position 31,624 of record JABDPF010000003.1, on the reverse strand, counting down.
ACGATGGACGGTGTGAGGCTTTGGTTCGATAGTTGGTTTGAAGATGACGAGTCAGGAACAGAACCCGAATAGAGAATCGGCGATCGAGTTTCCCTGTCGCTTTCCGATCAAGGCGATGGGGCGATCTGCGGACGGTTTCGAGGCGACGGTGGTGAGCCTCGTGCGCCGCCACGCGGACCTGTGGGTCGGCGACGGCAAGTCAGTGACGACCAATGACAGCCGCCAGGGCAACTACATCGCCGTGACGGTCGTTGTCGAAGCCACCTCCCAGGACCAGCTCGATGCCATCTACCGGGACCTTACCGGCTGCCCCGACGTGCTGATGGCGCTGTGACGCCTCGCCAGGGCATACCCCGATGACCACACTGCGTATCCGACGTATCGGCCGGGCTGATTACGAGCCCACCTGGCGCGCTATGCAGGCCTTCACCGATCAACGTGACGGGGCCACGGACGATGAGCTGTGGCTGGTCGAGCATCCACCGGTATTCACCCAGGGCCAGTCCGGCAAGGCCGAGCATGTCCTGGCGCCGGGCGATATCCCGGTGATCCAGGTCGATCGCGGCGGCCAGGTCACCTACCACGGCCCGGGCCAGATCGTTGCCTATCCCCTGGTCGACCTCAAGCGCCTCGGTGTAGGCGTGCGCGATTTCGTGCACCGCATCGAGGAGGCCATCATCCGGGTGTTGGCGCGATACGGTGTCGAGGGCGAACGCGTCGAGGGGGCGCCGGGCATCTACGTGGACGGCGACAAGATCGCCTCGCTGGGCCTGCGCGTGCGTCGTGCCTGCACTTTTCACGGCCTGGCCTTCAACATCGACATGGATCTCGAACCCTTCGGCCGCATTAACCCTTGCGGCTTTGCCGGCCTGCGCGTGATCCGGCTGCGCGACCTGGCGGAGGTTGAATTCGGGGCGGTCGAAGACCATCTCGTTGAAGAGTTGGCCGAACAATTCGGCCACGATGAGGTCATCGACCGGGAGGGTTGCGCGGTATGAGCGCTCCGGACAACAAGGCAGGGGGCATCCCGATTCGCGTGGCCGGCTCGAAGGAGCTGGGCGCGGACAAAATGTCGCGCAACACCGCGAGCTTCGACCCCGATGCACCGCGGCTGCGCAAACCGGATTGGATACGGGTGAAGCTGCCGGCAGGCAGTGCCGTGCAGAACCTGAAGTCGCGGCTGCGCGAGCGCAGCCTCGTGACCGTATGCGAAGAGGCCACCTGCCCCAACATCCACGAGTGCTTTTCCAAGGGCACCGCCACCTTCATGATCCTGGGCGAGGTATGCACCCGGCGCTGCTCGTTCTGCGACGTGGCGCACGGCCGCCCGGCGCCGCCGGACGAGGGCGAACCCGCCCAACTGGCGCGCACCGTGCAGGACATGGGCTTGCGTTACATCGTGATCACCTCGGTAGACCGCGACGACCTGCGCGACGGCGGCGCCGCCCATTTCGCCGAATGCATCCGCGAAGTCCGGGCCGCGGTAGCGGACATCAAGGTGGAAATCCTGGTGCCGGATTTCCGCGGCCGCAGCAAGATCGACCGCGCCCTGGACATCCTGGCTGCGACCCCGCCGGACGTGTTCAACCACAACATCGAGACGGTCCTGCCGCTGTATCGCAACGTGCGCCCCGGCGCGGATTACCAGTGGTCGCTCGACCTGTTGCGGCGCTTCAAAGGCATGCACCCGAACATCCCGACCAAGTCAGGCATTATGCTGGGCCTCGGTGAAACCCGCGATGAGGTGGAGCAGGCGCTGCGCGACCTGCGCGCGCACGATGTAGAAATGGTGACCATCGGGCAGTACCTGCAGCCTACCGCCCATCATCACCCGGTGATGCGTTACTGGGAGCCGGCCGAATTCGAGGCACTGGCGGAGTTCGGGTACGAGCTCGGCTTCAGCCACGTTGCCTCCGGCCCGCTGGTGCGTTCTTCCTACCACGCCGACGTCAGCGCGGAGCAGGCCGGATTCGCCTGAGGCCGGATGTTCCGGGTAGCGACCGACTGTCCGACCAGCGTGTCTTCTCGTCGCTTCCAAGTACCGGTTTTTGAACCTCTTCGTTGTAAATTGAGTCTGAAACAGGCATAAAGAGAATCTTGCCGGCCGGGCGCGCGTCGCATCGGCGGCTTTTTCATGGCTTTTTGGAGTGGTTATCTTGTTGAAACGCAGTCCCCTTTTCGCCTTGTTGGCATTGCTTGCGTGCAGCGTGTTCGCCTCGGTCGACGTCGACCAGGCGCTCAAGCTGGAACCCACCATGGACCAGCGTCGCGCCACCAGTATTGCGACCCGCTTTCTGACCAATCACCACTACAAGCCGACCCGCCTGGATGACAACCTGTCCGGCGAGATTTTCGACGCATATCTCGATTTGCTCGACCCCAACCGCATTTACTTCATGCAGTCAGATGTCGAGAATTTCGAGCAATACCGCACTATGATGGACGACACGCTGCGTCACCAGGACCTGTCGGCCGCTTATGATATCTTCAACGTGTACACCGACCGCGTGCTGGACCGGATCGAGTATTCACGCCAACGCGCCCAGCAGCCTTTTGACTTCACCATTGACGAGTACTACCAGTACGACCGCGAGGACGAGCTCTGGGCCACGAACCGTGCCGAGCTCGATGCGCTGTGGCGCAAGCGGGTCAAGAACGATTACCTGCGCCTGAAGCTCACTGACAAAGAACCCGAAAAGATTGTCGAGACTCTGCTCGAACGCTACGACAACCTTGAGCGCCGCATCACCGAGCTGAAGTCAGACGACGTGTTCCAGTTTTTCATGAACGCCTTTGCAGCGTCGATCGAACCCCATACCTCGTACCTGTCGGCGCGGACCTCGGAAAATTTCGAGATCTCGATGAAGTTGTCGCTGGAAGGCATCGGCGCGCTGCTGGGACGTGAGAACGAGTACACCGAGATTTCCCGCGTGGTGCCCGGCGGCCCGGTCGACAAGGACGGGCGCATGAAAGCCGGTGACCGCATCACCGCGGTCGGCCAGGGCCGGGACGGCAAGATGGTGGACATCATCGGTTGGCGCATCGACGACGTCGTCGAATTGATCCGCGGGCCTAAAGACACCGTCGTCCGCCTCGAGGTGCTGCCAGAAGAAGAAAGCGTGGGCGGTCCCACCAGCACCATCGACATCGTGCGTGACGAGGTCAAGCTCGAAGAGCAGGCCGCGACCAGCGAAATCATCGAGATCCCGGCGGGTGCCGGCAGCGAAGAGGTCACCAAGATCGGTGTCATCGACCTGCCGGTGTTCTACCTGGACTTCAACGGCCGCGCCCAGAACAAGCCGGACTATCGTTCCAGCACGCGCGACGTGCGCCGCCTGATTGGCGAACTCGAAGAGGAAGGCGTGTCGGGCATCGTGATCGACCTGCGCAGCAACGGCGGCGGCTCCCTGCTCGAGGCCACGACGCTGACGGGGCTGTTCATCGACAAGGGACCGGTCGTGCAGGTGCGCAATACCAACGGCCGCATATCCGTCGAGGAAGACCTCGAGTCGGGCAAGGCCTGGGACGGCCCGCTGGCCGTGCTGGTCAACCGCTACAGCGCCTCGGCCTCCGAAATTTTCGCTGCCGCTATCCAGGATTACGGCCGCGGACTCGTGATCGGCGAGACCACGTTCGGCAAAGGTACGGTGCAGAGCCTGCTCGACCTCGACGATTTCTATCCTTCGCCCGAGAGTCGCGACCTGGGCCAGTTGAAAATGACCATGGCGCAGTTTTTCCGCGTCAATGGCGCCTCCACCCAGAATCGCGGCGTGGTACCCGACATTACCTTCCCGTCCTGGGGCGATCCCGACGACTATGGTGAACGGGCGCTGGACAACGCGCTGCCCTGGACCCGTATCGACCCGGCCCGTTTCGATTCCGAGGGCGATCTAACCCAGCTTGCGGCCGTCGCGGATTATCGATTCCGACAGCGCATGGAGGACGATCAGGAATACGCCTGGTTGCTGGACGATATTGCCGATTTCAACCGCCACTCCAAGAAGACCGAGGTCTCCCTGCTCGAGTCGGTCGGCCGAGAGCGCATTGCCGAGAGCGAGAGCAAGAAGAAAGAGCGGAAGGAAAAGCGCGACGGCGGTCCCCTGCTCGACGAGGAAAGCGAGTTCCTCGATGCTGCCGATCCGGCTCTGGCGGACGATTCCGACGACGAAGAAGCGGCCAGCGACGAGGAAGAAGAAGACGAGGGTCCCGACTTCGTGCTGCGCGAGTCCGCCCAAATCGTTAGCGACATGGCCGAGCTCGGTGCTGACCTCGAGTTGTTGCAGGAGCAATTCGTGCAGTTGGGCCACCGCACAGAGAACAGTCCTGACGGGCCCTGAATGGCTGACAGCGCACAAAAAAACGGGGCCGAACGGCCCCGTTTTCTCATGTTTTCGGATCGAATGGTTATTCTTTCTTCAACAAGTCCCGAATTTCCCCCAGCAAAACTTCTTCCTTGGAAGGTTTGGGCGGTTCCTCGGGCGCAGCTTCTTCTTTCTTCTTCATGTTGTTCATGGCCTTGATCACCATGAAAATGGCAAACGCGATAATTACGAAATCAATCACGGTCTGGATGAAAGCTCCGTAATTCATGGTGACGGCCGCCACCTCGCCGCTCGCCTCCTTGAGGGTCAGCGCCAACTCGGAAAAATCAACCCCGCCGATTATCATGCCGATCGGTGGCATCAGAACGTCGCTCACGAACGAACTGACGATTTTGCCGAAGGCGCCGCCGATCACGATACCGACTGCCATATCCACCACGTTGCCGCGCATCGCGAAATCGCGGAATTCCGTCATCATACTCATAGGTCTCTCCTCTTGATTGCAGTATGCCCAAGCATCATACCGAAAAGTCCCATCTCGCGTACACGGGGCGGCGTACTTCCCTCGGGGCCTGTTAAGATCGAGTCCTTATGAACGCTGCTTCCTGCCTGAGGGTGGCCCTGCCGGTTCCCCTGCCGCAATTGTTCGACTACTTGCCGCGCGAATCCGGCCGACCGGCCGTGCCGGGCGGCCGTGTGAGCGTGCCTTTCGGCAAGCGCCGCCTGGTCGGTATCGTGATCGAAACCGGCGTGGCCAGCGAGATCGCCCCGGACCGGCTGCAGCGCGTGGAGACCGTGCTGGACGACGGCGAGGCGCTCCTCGACGAACGCCTGCTGGCCCTGTTGCACTGGTGCTGGCAATACTACAAGCGCGCTCCGGGCGACGTGGTGGCCGCCGCCCTGCCGCCGGCCTTGCGCACCGCGCGTGGACAGCGGCCTCCCCCGCCGCAGATTCACCAATTGACCGATGCGGGCCGTGAACGCCTCGGGGCGCCCCCCGGCAGGGAAACGGCGCGCTATGCCCTGCTCGAGGCGATGGCGCCCGGCCCGCAGACGGATGCTTCGTTACGGGGTCTCGCCGGCCGTTGGCGCGCCACGCTGGACGCACTTATCGACAAGGGCATGGCGGAAACGGTTATGGCGCCGCTAACCGAGGCGCAGCCGCAACCCGGGCCCGAGTTGCGCTCCGAGCAGCGCACCGCGGTCGATGCGATCGTCTCCAACCTCGGCCGCTTCCGCTGCCACCTGCTGGACGGTGTTACCGGTAGCGGCAAAACCGAGGTGTACATGTGCGTACTGGAACAGGTTCTGACGGCCGGCCAGCAGGCCCTCGTGCTGGTGCCGGAAATCGGGCTGACGCCCCAGTTGCTGAGGCGCTTCAGTCGGCGGCTGGGGGTGGAGCCCAACGTCATTCACTCCGGTCTCGCTGCCGGCGAGCGGCTGGCCGCATGGGAAGCCGCGCGCACCGGCCGCGCACCCCTGCTCGTCGGTACCCGGTCGGCCCTGTTCACGCCGATGCCCCGGCTTGGGCTGGTCGTGCTGGACGAGGAGCACGACGCTTCTTTCAAGCAGCAGGAAGGTTTCCGCTACTCGGCGCGGGATGTGGCGGTCAAGCGCGCCGCCGAGCTGAACATCCCGGTGGTTTTGGGCAGCGCCACCCCGTCGCTGGAATCGCTGCGCAATGCGAAAGAAAAGCGCTACGACTGGCAAAGACTGCGGGAGCGGGCCACGCGCGCCGCGCTTCCTTCGTGGCGGGTGCTGGACCTGCGCCAACAACGCACCGTGCACGGCCTGACCGAAACGGCGCTGGACGCCGTTTCGATCGCCCTGGACCGGGGTGAACAGGTCATGGTGTTCCTCAACCGCCGCGGTTACGCCCCGGTCCTTATGTGTCAGTCCTGCGGCTGGCATGGCCTGTGCGAACGCTGCGATGCGAACCTGACCTGGCACCGCGGCGGCGGTCGCCTGTGCTGCCATCACTGCGGCCATCAGCGACGGGCGCCCGAGCTGTGCCCCGAGTGCCGTGCCGACGCGCTGGTCGGGGCGGGCGAGGGCACCCAGCAACTCGAGGAATACCTGGCCAAGCAATTCGAATCGGTGCCGGTGCTCCGTTTCGACCGCGACCGGGTCAGCCGCAAAGGCGTGATGGACGAGCAGCTGGCGCAGGTTCGCGAGGGCGAATGCTGCCTGATGGTCGGCACGCAGATGCTGGCCAAGGGCCATCACTTTCCCGGCGTGACGCTGGTGGTGATTGTCAACACCGACCAGGCGCTGTACAGCGCGGACTACCGCGCGCTGGAGCGCATGGGCCAGATGATCCAGCAGGTCGCAGGCCGGGCCGGCCGTGCCGAGAAACCGGGCACGGTGATCCTGCAGACCCTGCATCCCGAGCATCCGGCGCTCTCGCTGCTGCTCGAAAAGGGCTACGCAGCTTACGCCGAGTGGTTGCTGGAAGAGCGCAAGCTTGCAGGCCTCCCGCCCTGCGGCCACCAGGCGCTTCTGCGGGCCGATGCGCACGATCGGGCAGACGTGGAGCGCTTCCTGCGCGATGCCCTGGCCTGCTTTCCACGCGGTGCGGCGCGGGCTTTTGGGCCGGTACCGGCCATCATGGAACGGATAGGCGGGCGCTGGCGTATGTACCTGGTGTTGCTGGCCGAGGACCGCTCCGGCCTGCACCGCCAGGTCGACCACTGGTTGCCACGGGTGCGCGGCCTGTCCACGGCCCGAAAAGTACGCTGGTCGATGGACATCGACCCGCAGGAGTTGTGACGTTTGACACTGTTGTTTCCGTCCTTGACTGTTAGACAGTAAACTCTCGGCTTTTCGGCGGTTTACCCTGACGTAGAATCAACCCAGACAAGCAGGAATTTCCTCGACATGGAACAGGACAACAAGGGCGCCCGGCCGGTTACGCCCGAAGAGCGCGACGCGCACCAGGCCTTCAAGGTTTTGCAAGAAGCCGCCAACGTGCAGATCATCGGTCAGCAACGCCTGATGGAGCGCCTGCTGATCGCTTTGCTCAGCAACGGCCACCTGTTGGTCGAAGGAGCGCCAGGCCTGGCCAAGACCACCGCGATCAAGGTAATCGCCGACCGCATCGCCGGTGACTTCCACCGCATCCAGTTCACGCCGGATCTGCTGCCGGCAGACCTGACCGGCACCGAGATTTACCGCCCGCAGGAAGGCAGTTTCGAGTTCCAGCAAGGGCCGATATTCCACAACCTGATCCTGGCCGACGAGGTCAACCGGGCCCCGGCCAAGGTGCAGTCCGCGCTGCTCGAGGCGATGGGCGAGCACCAGGTGACCGTGGGGCGCGTGACCTATCGTCTTCCCAAGCTGTTCCTGGTCATGGCCACGCAAAACCCGATCGAACAGGAGGGCACGTATCCCCTGCCCGAAGCCCAGCTCGACCGGTTTTTGATGCACGTCTCGATCGGCTACCCCAGCGCACAGGCCGAGAAGGAAATCCTGGAACTCGCCCGCGGCCAGGCGCGCGAAGAGCTGGGAGAAAAGCCCGAGGCCCCGGTATTGGTCACACAGGAACAGGTCTTCCTGGCGCAGGCCGGCGTGCTCGACATGTACATGGCGCCGGCGCTGGAGGACTACATCGTTCAGCTGGTGCTGGCCAGCCGTGACCCGGGAAGTTGGGATCCGGACATGGCTCGGCTGGTGAGCTATGGCGCCAGCCCGCGCGCGACCATCGCGCTGGACCGCTGCGCCCGCGCCCGCGCCTGGCTGGACCAGCGCGAATACGTTTCCCCGGACGACGTGCACGCCGTGGCGCAAGACGTGATGCGTCATCGCGTGCTCTTGTCCTACGAGGCCGAAGCGGATGGAGTGACGGTAGACCAACTCACCGACCGCCTGCTAGACCGGGTGCCCGTGCCCTGATGGCCGCCGTGGGGCGCCAGGACCCGGGGGACGGCATTCACCTCAACGCGGAAGAGCTGATCGCGCTGAGGCCGCGCTGCCACGCCCTGCGGCTGCCGATGAGGCAACCGGCGGCTTCGGCCCTGGCCGGCGCCTACCGCTCGCGGTTTCGCGGACGCGGGGTGGATTTCCTCGAGTCGCGCAATTACCAGCCGGGCGACGACATCCGCAACATGGACTGGCGCGTCACCGCGCGAACCGGCCGCGCGTACACCAAGGTGTTCCAGGAAGAGCGCGAGCGCCCGGTGTTGGTGGTTCTCGACGCCAGCCCGACGCTGTACTTCGGCACCCGCAAGCGCCTCAAATCGGTCGCTGCCGGCCAGATGGCCGCGGCGATTGCCTGGTCCGCCGTGCGCCGCGGGGACCGCATCGGCGGCTTTTTATTCGCCCCGGGCCGTCATCGGGAACTGCGCCCGGCTGGCGGACGCCGCGGGGCCATGCGCGTTATCCAGGGCCTGGTCGAATGGCTGCAGCCCGAGCAGACGTCGGACGACGCCCGCGAACCGCTGTCCACCGCGCTGGAACGGGTTCGGCACACGGTGCGCCCGGGCAGCCTGGTGATCGTCATCAGCGATTTCTTCGGTCTCGACGAATCCTGCCACCGCCACCTCTCGCGCCTGCGTCAGCACAGCGACGTGATTGGCTGCCAGGTTGTGGACGCCGCGGAATACGAACTGCCCGAGGGCCGTTACCCGATTACCGACGGTCGGGATTCGACCGTGCTCGATACGGGCCATCGCCCAACACGCCAGCGCTACCGCGCGATGGGCGAACAGCACCTCGATGCACCGCGACGCCTGTTCCAAAAACATGCCTGCGGCTGGTTGACCCTGCGCGCCGACGACGACCCCGTGGACGTGCTCGGCCGTGAACTGCGCGTGCTGGTGGGGCGCCCCCGCTAGGGCAAGCGGGACTGGAGAATCGTGAATCCCGAACTGCAACAGCAACTGGCGCAACTCGCGGATATTCATCCCGCCGCCGCTCCGGGCGTGTGGCCGCCGGCGCCCGGCTGGTGGCTGCTGGCCCTGCTGTTGTTGCTGTTCGTGGTCGTTCTGATTAGAAAAATCCTCGCCAAACGGGCCGTTCGTCTACGCCGCCGGGCGTGGCTGGAAGAGCTTGCCGAACTGCGCGCCAGGCACGATCCCGACGAGCAAGCCCAAGACTACCTGGCCGGGCTGAATCGACTGTTCCGTGCCGTGGCGCTGACGGCTTTCCCTGACAGCCATTGCGCCCGGCTGGAGGGCGAGGCCTGGGTGGCCTTTGTCAGCGGATTGATGCCCGAGGACGAGCCGGTCGAAGACCTGGCCGTGCTGGCACAGGGGCCGTACGCGCCCGCGCCCCGCTTTGACGTGAACGCGCTGGATCGACTGGCCCGCACCTGGGTGCAGAAACATGGCTGAAGGCGCCGCCGTCGAAGGACTGACATTGGCCTGGCCCTGGTTGCTGGCACTCGCGCCGCTGCCCTGGTTGGTGCGCAGATCAATGAAGCCGGCGCCCGGCGGCGCCTTGCAGGCGCTGCGGGTTCCATGGTTCGAGCGGGTCCGCGAAGGCATGGCCGGCACCGGCAAACGGCCCGTACTGGCCCTGGTGGCCGGCCTTGCATGGCTGGTGCTGCTGCTTGCCGCCGCGCGGCCGCAGTGGGTGGGCGAAATCGAGACTCTGCCGATCACGGGTCGCGACCTCTTGCTGGCGGTCGACATCTCCGGCTCGATGGATACGCAGGACATGGTGCTGGGCAACAAGCCGGTCAACCGCCTGGCGGTGGTCAAGAAAGTGGCCGGCGAATTCATCCAGGGCCGCAAGGGCGATCGCGTTGGCCTGGTGCTGTTCGGCAGCCGAGCCTACCTCCAGACGCCGCTGACCTTCGACACCGAGACCACCGCCATCCTGCTGGAGGAATCGGAGATTGGACTGGCCGGCCGGGAAACCGCGATCGGGGACGCGATCGGCCTGTCGGTCAAGCGTCTGCGCGAGGATGCCGCCAGCGAGCGCGTGCTGATCCTGCTCACCGATGGCGCCAACACCTCGGGCGAGGTGCAGCCGATGCAGGCGACCGAGTTCGCGGCACGGGAGGGGCTGAGAATCTACACGGTCGGTGTGGGCGCCGACGAAATGATGGTGCAGGACTTTTTTGGCAGCCGGCTGGTCAATCCCTCGGCCGACCTGGACGAGGACACGCTGCGGGCGATTGCCGAGCGCACCGGCGGTGCTTACTTCCGGGCACGCGACGCCGAGGCCCTGGCGGAAATCTACGGGCAGCTGGACGAACTGGAGCCGGTTGAAAGCGATCAGGAAGCCATTCGGCCGGTTGACGAGTTGTTCTTCTGGCCGCTGGCAGCGGCCTTCGCGCTGGCGCTTGGCGGTGTGTTGACGGTGCTGTTGCCGGGTGTTCGCGGGGCGCTGCCCCGCGGCGAAGCCGGTGTCCGGTCAAACAGGGCGCGTCCATGAACGCCGGCTTGATCCACTTCATCCGACCCGGTTGGTTGTTGCTGTTACCGCTCGTCGTGTTGCTGCCCTGGGCATGGCGGCGAATGCAGCGGGCGTCCGGCGACTGGGCACGGGTCTGCGACCCGCACCTGCTGCGCTGGCTCAGCATCGAGCGGGCCGGGGACGATGGTCGGCGGAGCACCGGCCCCTGGCTGGCCGGCTTGGCCTTGCTGGTGACGATCCTGGCGCTCTCGGGGCCCAGTTGGCAGAAGCTGCCCGATACCTCCTACTCGGCCCGCGACGCGCGTGTCCTCGCGGTTGACCTCTCACGCTCGATGCTCGCGGAGGACCTGCGGCCCAACCGGTTGATCCGCGCCCGTTACCGTTTGGCCGATCTGCTGGCGTCCACCGAGGAGGGCCAGGTGGGCATGGTTGCGTACGCCGGCGACGCCTACGTGGTTTCGCCCCTAACCAACGATATGAACACGATTGCCAACCTGCTGCCCGCCCTGCGCCCGGACATCATCCCGGTGGCCGGTAGCCGTCCCGATCGCGCGCTGGAACTGGCAGCCTCCCTGTTCGAACGCTCCGGCCTCGCCCGTGGTGAAGTGCTACTGGTGACCGATTCGGTCGACACCGCCGCCAGGGCGCGAGCGCGGAGCCTGCGCGAGGTGGGCATCATCACCTCGGTGCTGGCCGTCGGAACTCTGGACGGCGCACCGATTCCCAGCGGTGGCGGTTTCGTCAGCGACCGTGCGGGCAACGTGGTCATCGCCCGGCTGCAGCGCCCGGATCTGCAGGAACTGGCGCGGGCCGGCGGTGGTGCCTACACCGAACTGGGTCCGGCCTTGAGTGAAGCCAAGCCGTGGGGCGCGGTGGAAGGCGCGGGTTTTGAGCTTCGTGAGGATGTTCTCGGCGAGCGCTGGAAGGATGCCGGCCCCTGGCTGGTCCTGCTGCTGATTCCGTTGGCCCTGGCGGGTTTTCGCCGAGGCCTGTTTTTCGTGCTGCCGCTGCTGTTGAGCAATGCCCTGTTCTTGCCGACCGAGGCCCGGGCGGACTGGTGGGACGATTTGTGGATGCGCAAGGATCAACAAGCCTGGCAAGCCCTGCAAAACGACCAGCCGCAGCAAGCGGCGGCGCTGGCCCAAAACCCGGCCCTGTCGGGCGAAGCCTGGTACCGCAGTGGTGAGTACGCCAATGCGGCCGACGCCTGGCGCGACCACGAGGGCACGGATGCGGATTACAACCTGGGTAACGCCCTGGCACAGCAGGGCGACCTGGACGGCGCGATTGCCGCCTATGACCGGGCCCTGGAGCAGGACCCGGACATGCTGGACGCCATCTACAACCGCAACCTCGTCGAAAAATTGAAAGACCAGCAGGAGCAGCAGCAGCGCGAAGAGGGCGACCCCGGGGAAAGCGATTCGTCCGATGAACAACAGCAGGGCGACGAGGAGCAGGAAAGCCAGGAAGGCGGGCAGGACGAGGAAGGCCAGGAAAGCGATAGCCAGGAATCGCCCCAGGAAAGCGAAAAGGACGAGGCGAGCGGCCAGCAAACGGAGCAGATGGAGCAGTGGACCGAGGAGGACGCGCAGGCCATGGAACAATGGCTGCGCCGTATCCCGGATGACCCCGGGGGTCTGTTGCGTCGCAAATTCCGCAATCAGCACCAGCGCAGGGGCGCACCGGACGACGAAAGAGAATCATGGTGAGGTTATCGAGATGAAACAGGGCACAACGGATTCGCAACGCCGGCAAGGCGCAGCCTCCCTCGTGGTGCGGGCCATGCTGCTGGTGCTCCTGGCGGGCTTGGCCACGCCTGTCCTGTCGGCGGTAGAACTGCGCATCGACCGCGATCGGGTGATGGTGGGTGAGACGGTCACGCTGACCTTCACTGCCGACAACACCGATGAGAGCCTGGAGACCGACCTCAGCGTGCTCGAAGAGGATTTCGAGATCCTCGATAGTCGCCGTGAACAGCAGCTTTCCATTGTTGGTGGCCGGCAGACCGCCATGGTTCGCCTGCTGCTGACGGTCGAACCCAAGCGCGACGGCGATATACAGATTCCGTCATTCCGGTTTGGTGACAGCCGCACCCGCCCGGTGCTGTTGCGCGTCGAACCGGCGCCCGAGCTGGCCGAGGGTGAACTGCCACCGGTGTTCATCGAGGTCGAGGTGACCCCAGGGGATGGGCCGTATTACGTGCATGCGCAGTTCGGACTGGTAGTGCGCGTGCTCTATCACCCAAACCTGACCGAGGCGGCCATCAGTCAACCCGAACCGGCCCCGGCGTCGGTTCGGCTGCTCGAGGAAACCCCTTACCAGGCCGAACGCGGCGGTAAACGCTACCGCGTCCTGGAGCGCCATTACGCGGTATTCCCCGAACGCTCGGGCGAGCTTGTCGTGCCGGCGATGGAGCTTTCCGGGCGCCTGTTGGAGAACCGGCCAGGCGACATCTGGAAACAGTCCGTTCGCGGCCGGCGTGTACGTGCCGCCAGCGAGGAAATACGGCTGCAGGTCGAGCCTCGTGCGGAAGCCTTCACTGGCGACGACTGGCAGCCCGCGCGCAAACTGAAAGTCTCCCAGCAGATTTCCTCCGGTGACACGCTGCGTGTCGGCGAGCCGGTCACGCGAACGGTGATGGTCGATGCGGTCGGGCTCGAGGAGAACATGATCGTCGAGCCGACCTGGCCGCCGATAGAAAACGCACGGATTTACCCCGACCAGCCCCAGGGGATTACCCGCGACGATGGGCGATGGGTGCTGGGCCACAAGGAGTTTCGTTACGCGGTAGTTCCCGAACAGCACGGCGAACTGGTGCTCCCCGAGGTCCGCGTGGACTGGTGGGACACACAGGCAGACGAACAGCGCTTGGCGGTGCTGCCGGAGCAGCGTCTCGCGGTGATGCCGGCCGACCTGGCGCCGCCTGCGGCAGCGGCCTTGCCGCCAGTGCCCGATCAGGCCGCTTCGCTACCTGCCGCGGACGCCGGCAAAGGCTCCGAGTTGTTCTGGAAAGGGATTGCGCTGGGTTTTGCGCTGATGTGGCTGGCGACGTTGCTTCTGGTCTGGCGTTTGCTCGCCAGGGTGCGTGCCCCTAGCGGATTGAACGGAACGGAAGCGGTCGAGAGCATCGACGGGAACGCTCTTTTGAAGGCCTTCCGAAACGCCTGCCGTAACGGTGATCCGGCATCGGCGCGGCGAGCGCTGCAGCGCTGGCTGGCCCGACACGAAACGGGCGGACAGGGCAGCGTGTTGGAATTTGCGGCAGGGACCGGCGACCCGGACCTTCGACTGGGCCTCTACGACCTGGACGCCCGCGGCTTCAAACCGGGCGTTCAGGGTGATTGGGACGGCAAAATGCTGTGGCGGCTTTTTGAAGGCTGGCGGACTCGGAAACTGGCAGCCGCTGCCGGCGAGCGCGCGCCGCTGACGGACCTGTATGCGCCCGAAAACCGGGTCAATCCCGGGGGCTAGCGCGGGTTCTTCATCACCAGGCTGTCGATCTGGTTGTCCGCCAGCTTGTTACGAATGTCCTCGGCCTGCCGCGGACCGCTGACGGGACCGATGCGCACGCGATGCCAGGTAGTGTCGTTGACGGTCACGGTCTGGATGGCGGCGGTCTCGCCCAGCAGCGCCAACTGCGCCTTGCGCTGTTCCGCGTCGCCCCGTGCCTTGAAGGACCCGACTTGCAGTAGATATTGTTCCTGCTGATCCGCCGGCCTGTCGGGCGTCTCCGGCCTGGCCTGGCGGCTCAGCTCGTCTTCGGGAACCACCACTTCCATTTCCGGCAGCACCGTGAAGAAATCATATCGCGAGGTCTTTGTCTCCTCGGTAGCCGGCGCGATCTCTTCGCTGTCGGCCACCTCGGCAGTGTCTGCGCCCGCCTCGGGCTCGGCCGGTTCCGGTTGCGGAATATAACCCCTCGCGAACAGGTACCACGCGATGCCCAGGCCGATCAGCATGCCGGTCAGCAGCCACATCCACGAAGGGGTGCCGGAACGGCCGCGGGTTCGGGTCGCTGCCTTGCGCCTTGCCACCTTACATTTCCTCCGGAGCCGAGACGCCGAGCAGCGTGAGGCCATTGCGCAGGATGATCTGCGTGGCCAGCACCAGGTTCAGGCGGGCGTTGCGAAGGTTTTCGTCCTTCACCAGGAACTGGTGCGCGTTGTAGTAAGAATGCAGGTCGGTGGCCAGGGCGTGCAGGTAATGCGCCAGCAGATGCGGTGAGCGCAGGCGGGCAGCCGAGTCGATCGTTTCGGGGTAGCGGCTGATGTTGCGCATCAACTGCAGTTCGTGGTCCTCCGACAACAGGTCCAGCGCGACATTGCCGATCTCGGCGTTGTGACGCTCGTCCATGTCCTCGAGGTTGCGAAAGACGCTGCAGATCCGGGCGTGGGCATACTGGATGTAGAAGACCGGGTTCTCGCTGGTGCGCGACTTGGCCAGGTCGAGGTCGAAATCGAGGTGCTGGTCATGGGAGCGCATCACGTAGAAGAACCGCGCGGCGTCGGTGCTGACCTCTTCGCGCAGTTCGCGCAGCGTGATGAAGTTGCCCGAGCGCGTGGACATGGCCACTTTCTCGCCGAAGCGGAAGAGCACGGCGAACTGCACCAGCAGGATTTCGAGCCGTTCCGGGTCCTCGCCCAGCCCGCGGGCGGCGGCCTGCAGGCGCGCCACGTAACCGTGGTGGTCGGCGCCGAAGACGTAAACGGCGGTCTGGAAGCCGCGTTCCAGCTTGTTCAGGAAGTAGGCGATGTCCGAGGCGAAGTAAGTCGTGCGACCGTTGTCGCGAATCACCACGCGGTCTTTTTCGTCGCCCAGCTCAGATGCGCGGAACCAGGTTGCGCCGTCTTTCTTATACAGGTGGCCGTTCTCGCGCAATCGCTCGATGGCATGCTCCAGCGAACCGCTCTCCTCGAGGTCGCGTTCCGAGAACCACTCGTCGAAGTGGACGCCAAAATCCGCTAGGTCGTCCTTGATGTCGGTAAGGATGTTGTTCAGCGCCGTGTCGAAAAACACCGGGTAGCCTTCTTCGCCGAGCAGCTCGCGGGCCCGGGCGATCAGTGCGTCGAGGTGCGCTTCACCGTCACCGCCCTGTTCGGCGTTCGGCGGCAAGTTTTCCTCCACGTCGAGACCGGTAAAGCGCCACTTGTCGCCCTGCTCGACGCGCACGATGCGGGCGATGTCGTAAATGTAGTCGCCACGGTAGCCGTTCTCGGGGAAGTCCACGGCCTCGCCGCACAGCTCGAGGTAGCGGAGCCAGACGCAGACGGCGAGGATATCCATCTGGCGGCCGTTGTCATTGACGTAGTATTCGCGTTGAACGCGATAGCCCGCCGCTGACAGGATGCTGGCGAGGCTGGCGCCGTAGGCCGCGCCGCGGCCATGGCCGACGTGCAGAGGACCCGTCGGGTTGGCGGAAACGAATTCCACGGTGATGCGGTTGCGGCCGCCCCGGCGCAATCGACCGTACTTGTCACCCAGGCGAAGGACGTCTTTCAGGACACCGGTCAGGGCACAGCGCTGCAGGAAAATATTGATAAAGCCGGGTCCGGCGATTTCCATGCGCTCGACCTGCCGGGAGGTGGGAACGCGGTCGATGATGGCTTCGGCCAGTTGGCGCGGGGGCATGCCCGCGGGCTTGGCCAGCACCATGGCGATATTGGACGCGAATTCCCCGTGTTCCGGTGACCGCGTGCGCTCGAGTTGAACCGCGAGGTCGGCCTCCGCCGGCAATACGCCGTCGCGTTGCAGGTGCAGTAGCGATTGCGCCAAAAGCTCTTCAAGATGTTCTTTCACTGGGTGGGTCTCTTCCCTGCCGTGGCCGTTTTCCGGCCCTGAAAACCGGGTTATTGTAAACCTTTGAGGGGGTTAGCGGTTAGCACGGCGCAATTATTGTACAAGGCTGTGGATAACTATGTGTGTAAACCGGCGATCGTGCCAGAATATGCGATGACGCTTGAGATCAGGTTCTCGTTAGTTTTAAAGTAAAACCAAAAAATTAATGCAAAAACATATAGATAGGAAACTTATTTCCTGCCTGGAAGCTTAGAATAGGCTTAAGTAATTGATTTTTAGTTTCGCGCCGTTCTTGTGAATAAGAAATTCCGCAGGTGTTACCATTTCGCCGACATGGACTCCGAGAAAAACTCCAATACATTCCGATTCATGCGCAAATCCCCATCTTTTGGCGAGCGGGTTTACGTGGCAAAGGACGCCCACGTCAGTGGTTCGGTCGTGCTGGGCGACGACGCGTCGATCTGGCCGATGGCGGTTGCGCGAGGTGACGTCAACCGTATCGTGATTGGCACCCGCAGCAACGTGCAGGATGGTTGTGTTCTCCACGTGACCCACGAAAGCGCCTGGCAGCCGGAAGGCGGTCCGTTGATCATCGGTGACGACGTCACGCTCGGGCACGCGGCGGTACTGCACGCCTGCCGCGTGGGCGATCGTTGCCTGGTGGGGATGGGCGCCACCGTGATGGACGGCGCCGTGCTGGAGGCCGACGCGATGGTGGGCGGCGGCGCCGTTGTGCCCCCGGGCAAGCGGGTCGAATCCGGAACCCTCTGGCGGGGCAATCCCGCGAGCAGGGCGCGGGACCTCACCGACCAGGAGATCGAGTACCTGCTGTACAGCGCGCGCCATTACGTGAAACTGAAAGACCTCTACCTGGCAGGGGCTCGCTGAGTGGCGGCCGCGATGGCACTGGGGTTGTTCCTGGCTGTGGGCCTGGCGCTGATGGCCGGTTACCCGGTGGCCTTCACACTGGCCGGCGTGGCCTTGCTGTTCGCCGGCGTCGGAACGCTGGCCGGCACGTTCGATCCGGTGTTCCTCGAAGCGTTTCCCAACCGTATGTTCGGCATCATGACCAACGGAACCCTGATCGCGGTGCCGGTGTTCGTGTTCATGGGGGTGATGCTGGAGCGCTCGCGACTGGCCGATCAGCTGTTGCAGTCGCTGGCCCAGATAATGCGTGGTACCCCCGGGGGGCTGGGTATTGCGGTGGTGTTGGTGGGGGCGATGATGGCGGCCAGCACCGGAATCGTCGGCGCAACGGTCGTGACCATGGGACTGATTTCGCTGCCCACGATGCTGAAAAAAGGGTATGACCCGGCGGTGGCCACCGGCACGATCTGTGCGGCCGGTACGCTGGGGCAGATCATACCGCCGTCAATCGTGCTGGTGATGCTGGCCGACGTTCTGTCGAACGCCTATCAGCAGGCCCAGTTGCAGATGGGCAGTTACAGCCCGGAAACCGTGTCGGTGGGCGAGCTGTTCGCGGGAGCGCTGGTGCCGGGGCTGGTGCTGGTTGGGCTATACCTCGTGTACCTGCTGGTGCTGGCCTGGCTCAAGCCCGCCACCATGCCGCCCGACGACCTGGAGCCGGGGGATCGGGTCAGTATCGGTCGCCTGCTGCTGCTGACGGCCGGGCCGCTGCTGCTGATCGTGGCGGTACTGGGTTCCATTCTGGGCGGCGCTGCGACGCCCACCGAAGCGGCCGCGGTAGGCGCGATTGGGGCGATGCTGCTGGCGCTTCCGGGAAGACACCTGACCTTGGCGACCCTCAGAGAAGTCGTTTACCGCACTACCAAGGTCACCGCGATGGTGTTCATGATCTTGATCGGTGCCTCGTTGTTCAGCCTGGTGTTCCGCGGGCTGGGGGGCGACGAGATGATCTCCGATTTCCTGACGGGATTGCCCGGCGGCGTGGTGACGGCCATGCTGCTGGTGATGGTGGTGATGTTCCTGCTGGGCTTCGTGCTGGATTTTATCGAGATCACGTTCGTGGTAGTACCGATCGTCGGCCCGGTGTTGATGGCGATGGGTCTCGATCCACTGTGGCTGGGCATTATGATTGCGCTGAACCTGCAGACATCCTTCCTGACGCCGCCCTTCGGTTTTTCGCTGTTTTACCTTCGCGGCGTCTGCCCCGAGGATCTTCCCACGACCGCAATCTACCGCGGCGTGATCCCCTTCATCGCCATCCAGCTGTTCGTGCTGGGCCTGCTCGCGGCCTGGCCAGCCCTGGTTACCTGGCTGCCGGGCGTGATTTACCCCGGCTGACGGAGCCCCCTCGAGGCCGACCGCCTGTGTAACAAACCTCGACGCGTGGGACGCCCGTTCGGCTCCGTGCCATCGCGAAGACCGGGGCCAGAAAAGCTCTGGGACTCTGCCCCAATGTCTACACCCCTCTGCCCAAGACCAGGCCACGCTGAGTTCCAGCGTCTGAATCAGCGTCGATCGACGAAGTACTGCGATCCGATTGCGGTGGAGCCCTTGACCCGGTCGATGTAGGCCGACAGAGAAGCCCAGACTTTGGCCGCCATCGCGTCCGAGGCAGCCAGTTCCTCGATCACCTCGGTCGACGCACGTTTCAACTCGGCCAATACCTCGTCCGGAAACGGTCGCAGGTCCACGCCGTGTTCTTCGACCAGTGACTTCAGGGCTTCGCCGTTGCGTGCCTCGAAATCGGCGTACATGTCGGCGTTGGCGGCCTGGCAGGCAACCTTGACGATGGCCTGCAGGTCGGCCGGCAGAGCCCCGAAGGCCTCCTGGTTGACGAGCGCCTCCAGCGCCGTGCCCGGTTCGTGCCAGCCCGGGTAGTAGTAGTGTTTGGCGGCGCGAAACAGGCCGAAAGCCAGGTCGTTCATCGGACCGACCCACTCCGTCGCGTCGATCGTGCCGTTCTGCAGCGCGGTGAACAGTTCCCCGCCGGGAATGTTGACCGGCGTGCCGCCCACCTTCTTGAGCACCTCACCGCCAAAACCGGGAATGCGCATTTTCAGCCCGGCCAGGTCGTCTACCGAGTTGATTTCCTTGTTGAACCAACCGCCCATCTGTGTGCCGGAGTTGCCGATCGGATAGGGAGTGATGCCGTGGGGCGCGTAGGCTTCGTGGTACAGCTCCATGCCGCCGCCGTGGTAAAACCAGCCGTTCATTTCCGCGCCGGTCAGGCCGAAAGGGATGGTTGAGAAAAACGGCGAGGCGGGGATCACGCCCTTCCAGTAATAGGCGCCGCCGTGTCCCATTTCGGCAACTCCCCGTTGTACCGCATCGAACACCTCGAGTGCCGGCACCAGTTCATTTGATCCATAGACCTTGACCGTCAGGCGGCCACCGCTCATCTCGCCGATGATGTTCGCCAGGTAGTTGGCGCCGGTACCGAGCCCGGGGAAATCTCTTGGCCAGGTGGTGACCATTTTCCACTCGAACGTTTCCTCGCGGGCAGCGCTTGCGCCTTCCACGCACTCGGTGGTCCCGGCCTGTTTTCCGCAGGCAGCGAGCAAACCGGCGGCGCCGGCGATGCCCGCGCCCTTGACAAATTTTCTGCGATCCATGGTGCTCTCCTTTCAGTTGGCGACGTTGAGCGTAAGCCGGGCCCGGTCGGGTCTCAACCCGTCATCTCGGCTACCACGCAACTTCGAGGTGGCGTCCAGGTTTTCGAAATCGAACAGGTCCCGGTCGGCCAGTTGCGAAGGCGAGACGTGGCTCATCGCACGGAAAATATTATCCACGCGCCCGGGGTTCTGCCTCTTCCACTCACCCAGCATCGCCTTGATGGACTGGCGTTGCAGGTTGGCCTGTGACCCGCACAGATTGCAGGGAATGATCGGGAACTGGCGCGAGGCGGCATAGCGACGGATGTCTTCCTCGGCGCAGTACGCCATCGGACGGATCACCACGTTGCGGCCGTCGTCAGACAGCAGCTTGGGCGGCATGGCCTTGATGCGTCCGCCATTGAACAGGTTGAGGAAGAACGTCTCGATCATGTCGTCGCGATGATGACCGAGCGCGATCCGCGTGTAGCCGTTCTCCGCCGCAAAACGATACAAGGCGCCGCGGCGCAGGCGCGAGCACAAACCGCAGCTGGTCTTGCCCTCGGGCACCACGCGCCTGACGACGCTGTACGTGTCTTGCTCGATCAGGTAAAACGGAATGCCGGTCTCACGGCAATATTCCGGTAACACGTCAGCCGGAAAACCGGGCTGCTTCTGGTCGAGGTTGACGGCGACCAACTCGAAATCCACCGGTGCCCGCCTGCGCATCGCCACCAGGATGTCGAGCAGGGTAAAGGAGTCTTTGCCGCCGGACAGGCAGACCATGACGCGGTCACCCTCGCCAATCATGTTGAAGTCGGCGATTGCCTTGCCGGTGTTGCGTCGCAGGCGGTTTGCGATCTTTTTGAGTGAGCACGGTTGCTTGGTTTCGATCATCCGCGCATTCTACGCCAAACTTGTACTATCCTTGTATTGTGAACCAATTCGACAAAGACCCCGGCGAAATCGCACTGCTGCTGGCAGAACTGCGCGAAGAGCACCGTGACCTCGACGAAGCCATCGCCCGGCTGTCCGATGACCCCAGCGTGGATCAGCTGCAATTGCGGCGCATGAAGAAACGCAAGCTCAAGCTCAAAGACTGGATGGCCTTCCTGGAATCCCAGCTCATCCCCGACATGGATGCCTGAAAGTAACCCCGCCGCGCGGCGCCATCGTGTAGCGACAAGAAAACCGGGGTCAGAGTCGCGCAGCTATTCTAACCTCATGTCAACACCCCTGTGCCCAAGTCCAGGCCATACCCCCTTCCAGGGGCGTATGAGCCCTGGGCGGGCTCAGACCGAGCGCTACATGGATGTACTTGAGCGTCCCTTGGAAGGGGGTATCGGTAGTTCGGTCGGGTCTTTAACGGTATTCAGCAGGCCTAAAGGGTTTTTACAAAGGCGCCTCGGCGATAACCTGGGGGGCGACGCGGAGGATGTTGTAGCGGATCTCCTCGCTGAGCACCAGCTTCGAGTCCTCGTTGATTTGTTGCAGCACCGAATTGAACTCCAGCTTATCGTCCTCGATGCGAAGGATGCTCGTTTCGACCAACAGGTTGATGAATTGCCGGATCTGGTGGCGGTCGTAGAATTCGGGGGCCGCGAATTCGTTCAGCTGGGAAATCCGCTGCGCCGTCAGGATACACAGGCGTTCCAGTTCGCCCCGGCTGAGCACGCCTGAGCCGTTCTTGGCCAGCACGGCCACCACGATGTAGTAGCGCTCGAAAGTCTGAAGGAGGGCGTGGCCCATGACTCGCAGCTGAAGGTCCTCGCGGGTGCCCCCTTCGGGTTTGCGGAGGATGGTCTCGTCCTCGGATTGCAACAGCAGATCGTGCTTCAGCAGCCAGTCGATACAGCCGTCCACCGTCGCCAGGAAGCCTTCATAGTCCCAGGGAAGGAACAGCTCGGCTTTCAGAAACGGGTACACGGCCAACGCGATGCGGCGCACGTCGCGGATTCGCATGTGATCGGTGTTCAGGAAACAACTGGTTACCAGGGACGGCACCGCGGCCAGGTGTGCGATGTTGTTGCGAAAATAGGTCAGCAGGATGGACTGGTCGGACTTGACCGCGATGATGTCGCCCAGCGGGTTTTCGAGCGCTTCGATGACGCCCATCTCGATGCCGTAGTCGATGATTTGCTCCGGCGTGCGCTGGGTGCGGGTCAACCGATCGGAGTAAGCGGCCTGGTCGACCAGGTCGAGATACAGGGCCAGCTGATCGATAAGTTCCTCGCGGCCCAGGGCGAGCTTGCGGGTTGTCAGCAGGACGACGGCCAGCAGGTTGATGCCGTTGACGTGGGTGGCCAGGTTGATTCCGGTCATGATGCCCAGGCCGAGCTCATTGACCAACGGGGTCAGCCAGCTGGGTTTTTCCTCGCTGTCAAGGCTGCTGTCGCGCCAGTTCGGATCGTGGCGATCGAGCAGGTCGTCCAAGAAGATCGGCTCGGAAAAACTCACGTGCACCTTTCCGAACTGTTGCTTCAGCACGCGGCGTGCGCGCAGCAGGTCGCCCCAGGTTTCCTTTTTCTTCTTCTCGCCGGATAGCTCGGCGATGTAGCTTTTGCCCTCGGCCAGCTTTTCATAACCGATATAGATCGGCTGGAACATGACGGGCCGCGAGCGCGTTCGCAGGTAACTGCGGACCGTCATGGACAGCATGCCGCCCTTGGGCTGAAGCAGACGCCCGGTTCGGCTGCGCGTGCCTTCGATGAAGTACTCGATGGCGGTGCCGTTGGACATGATCTTGGCGATGTACTCGTGAAACACGGCCGAATACAGCTTGTTCGAGCGAAAACTGCGGCGCAGGAAAAAGGCGCCGCCCTTGCGCAGGACACGCCCGAGAATCGGCAGGTTCAGGTTGAGGCCTGCCGCAATGTGCGGCGGCACAAAGCCTCGATGGTAAAGGATGTACGACAGCAGCAGATAGTCGATGTGGCTGCGGTGGCAGGGCACGTAAATCAGTTCGTAATCCGGCGCCTGCTTTTTGAAGCTGCGAAAATGGCGAACCTCGACGCCGTCGTATATGCGGTTCCAGAACCAGGTCAGCAGGAACGAGACGATACGAACCAGGCCGTACGAGTAATTGGCCGCGATCTCGTAGGCGTGCGCGCGTGCCGCCTCGGCCGCCTTGTCGCGACTCACCTTCTCCTTGCGGGCGTGGTCTTCGATGGCGGTGCTGACACTGGGGCTGCGCAACACCTGCTCCACCACCGTGCGACGGTGCGACAGGTCGGGACCGATCGCTGCCGCGCGCTGGCGTTGGAAATGGACGCGCAGGATACGCGAGACCTTGCGCAGTGTGCGCGAGGGGCCCAGGCCTTCCTCTGCCATGGTGGCCAGGGAGATCGGGTCACTGAACTGCACCATCGTGTTTCGGCCGTTGACGATCGAGTTGAGGAAGCGCCAGAACCGGCCGCCGATCTCCCAGGACTCGGTAAAGAAAATCTTGGCGAGACCGGTTTCCTTGTCGGGCGCCCGGCCGATCAGGATGGTAACGGGCACCAACTGGATGTCGTCGACCCGGTCCTCGCAGACGTTTTCGACGAATCGCTTGAGGGTCTCGGAATGCCGGCGCACCTCGGGCCGGCGGATGATCATGCCCGTCTTGCGGCGCATCGCCAGGTAGGAACGCGGTTCGCTGACGCCCTCGGTCTGCATCGGCCAGCGCGGTCGTGGCAACCCCAGGGTTTCGCACACCTTGTCGAGGATGGCCAGGCTGGTGGTTTCGTACCAGTCGATCACGTAACAGATGGGTTTGTCGGGGTCGAGTTCGAGGTCCTCGAACGGTGCGGGCAGCACGGTGGGGCGGATCCACAGCTGCAGGATCGCGCCCATCAGGCGGAACCAGACCAGGCTCAGTCGTTTGAAAAAACCGATCTTCGGGCGTTCTGTTTCCATCGAAGGGTTCAGGCGCAGCGCCCCACAACAGGCAATTCAATCATTTTAAACCATCAGCGAGGCTCGCTTTTGGACTTTCGGGCCTTGGCTTGCGGGCAAAAAAAATCCGGGCTGGTACGAAACCCGCCCGGAAATCCGGCAGAGCCGGAGAGGATCGGTCTAGCTGAACGGCTAAATTATTATCTGCTTGCCCCCGAATTGTTTTTATTCATTATTATGAAGTTACGGGCGTATCGTAATGCAGCAGTTTAGCTTTTGCAACCCCCTCCGGACGAGTGGTCCAGCGCATCCGAAATCTGTACCTGGATCGCTTCGGCGGCGGCGCGAGGATCGGCGGCATCGCGGATCGGCCGTCCCACGACCAGGTAGTCGGCGCCACTGGCAATGGCGTCACCCGGCGTGACGATGCGCTGCTGATCGTTAAGCGCGCTGACCTCGTCATTGAACACCGGCCGGATACCGGGGCAGACGGTGACCAGGGCATGGTCCACGGCTTCGCGCAGGGCGGGAACCTCCAGACCGGAGGACACCACGCCGTCGCAGCCGAGCGCCAGCGCGCGCTTGGCGCGAGAGAGCACCAGCGTGCGTGCATCGCACTGGAAGCCGAGGTCATCGAGGTCACCCTGGTCCAGACTGGTGAGTGCGGTAACGGCCAGGATTCGCATCCCGCCCTTCGCTTCGGCCGCGGCCTTCAGCATGGCGTCGTTGCCGTGCACCGTGCAGAAATCCACCTCGTGCCGGGCCAGTTGGCGAACCGCCGAGGCGACGGTGGCCGGGATGTCGAACAGCTTGAGGTCGGCGAAAATCTTCTTGCCCTGGTCTTTGAGCTCGGCGGCCAATTCGAAGTAATGTCCCGAGAGGAAAAATTCGAGGCCGAGCTTGTAAAACGTCACGGCATCGCCGAGCGTTTCGACCAGTGCGCGGGCGCGGTCGAGGTCGGGAACGTCGAGGGCGAAGATCAGGCGCTCGCGCGCCGGAATTTCGGTCTTGATGGGCGAAGCACTGCTCATGTCGTTCTCTCTGTCTGTTGGTTTCAAAGCGCCTGCAAGTTGGCGTAAGCCAGCACAAGCCACTTGGCGCCGGCGTCGAGGAAATTGACGTGCACCCGGACATTGTCGCCGGAGCCCTCGAAGGCGAGCACGGTGCCTTCCCCGAACTTCGGATGGATCACGTGCTGGCCGAGCTTGAAGGGCGCCGATGGACTTTCCATCGACAGCCCGCCCGTCGGACGGGCCGGGCGGTAAGGCCGGCTTGCGCCGATTGACGGGCGGACCTCCTCGATCAGCTCGGCCGGCATTTCGTCGATGAATCGCGAGGGTCGGCAGTAATTTTCCTGGCCGTGCATGCGGCGAACCTCGGCGTAACACAGGCACAGCATCTCGCGGGCGCGGGTCATGCCGACGTAGGCCAGGCGGCGCTCTTCCTCGAGACGGCCGCCGGCTTCCTCCACAGAGCGCTGGTGGGGAAACAGCCCGTCTTCCATCCCGACCAGGAACACCAGCGGAAATTCGAGGCCCTTGGCCGAGTGCAGCGTCATCATCTGCACGCAGTCCTCCCAGTTCTCGGCCTGGGTGTCGCCGGCTTCGAGTGCGGCGTGGCTCAAAAAGGACTGAAGCTCGGTCAGCCCGGCGTCGGCGTCCTCGGCCGGCATCGCGAAGGCATCCGCGGCGTTGACCAGCTCACGCAGGTTTTCCAGCCGCGTTTCGGTGCGTTCAGGAGGTTCTTTTTCGTAGTGAGTGGTCAGCTGACTTTCGTCGATCACGCCCTGCATCTGGTTGCCCAGCGTCCAGTCCGACATGCGCTCGCGGATGCCGACGACCAGGTCCATGAACGCCTTGACGGCGGTGCCGGCACGGGTGGCGAAAACGCCTTGCTCGATGCATTCCCTGGCGGCCTGCCACAGGGTGAGGCCGCTCTCGCGCGCCTGCAGCCGGATCAGCGAAACCGTCTTCTGGCCGATGGCTCGCGTTGGTTTGTTGATGACCCGCTCCATCGCGGCGTCGTCATTCGGGTTGTGCAACAGCCGCAAGTAGGCCAGTGCGTCCTTGACCTCGGTCCGCTCAAAGAATCGCTGGCCGCCGTAAACGCGGTACGGGATGTTCTTGCGCAGCAGGTATTCCTCGAACAAGCGCGATTGCGCGGTCGTTCGATAGAGAATCGCGCAATCGTCCGCCCGCCGCCCGCTGTCGATCCACTGCTCGATGCGGTCCACCACGTAGCGCGCTTCGTCCTGCTCGTTGAACGCCGCGTACAGTGATATCGGCTGCCCCTTTTCGCCCGCGGTCCACAAGTTCTTGCCCATGCGCGAAGTGTTGTGACGGATCAGCGCGTTGGCGGCATCCAGGATGGTGCCCGTGGATCGGTAGTTCTGCTCCAGGCGAATGGTCCTCACGTCGGGGAAATCGCGCTGGAAATGCTGCACGTTCTCCACCTTTGCGCCGCGCCAGCCGTAGATCGACTGGTCGTCGTCGCCGACGACGAACACGCGCCCGGTGTTGCCGGCCAGCATCCGGATCCAGGCGTACTGGATCGCGTTGGTGTCCTGGAATTCGTCGATCAGCAGGTGCTGGAGCCGCTTGCGATAGTGGTCCAGCACGGCCGGTTGCTCCAGCCACAACTCGTGCGCACGCAACAGCAGTTCGGCGAAATCCACCAGCCCGCCGCGGTTGCAGTAATCCTGGTAAATCTTGTAAATGTGCACCCAGGTGGACGTGACCGGGTGATCGAGGTGCTCGATGTGCTCCGGCCGCTCGCCCTCGTCCTTGCGCGCATTGATGAACCACTGCGCCTGGCGTGCAGGCCAATGCGCCTCGTCCATTCCTTCATCGCGAATGATGCGGCGCAGCAGGCGCTGCTGGTCTTCGGAATCGAGAATCTGGAAGGCTTCCGGCAGCCCGGCTTCTTTGAAGTGCATCCTCAGCAGGCGATGGGCGATGCCGTGAAACGTGCCGATCCACAGCGGCCGCGTCGAGACCTGCAAAAGATTGCCCGCGCGCTCGCGCATCTCGCCCGCGGCTTTGTTGGTGAACGTTACGGCCAGGATGCCCAACGGGGAGACATGGTTTACCTGGATCAGCCAGGCCAGGCGATGGATCAATACCCGAGTCTTGCCGCTTCCCGCACCTGCCAGCACCAGCACGTGGCCGTTCTCGGCGCTGACCGCCTCGCGCTGTGCTTCGTTCAGTTCATCGAGTAAATGGGATACATCCATTCGGCTATGAGCGGGCCTGCTCGCGGTCGACCGCTTTCTGGCCGATGTCGCTGCGGGTGAAGGCCCCGGGCCAGTCGATCTGCCGGCAGGCGGCATAGGCTTCCGCCTGGGCTTCGGTGACGTTCTCACCCAGGGCGCAGACGCAGAGCACGCGGCCGCCGGAGGTGACGACGCCTTCATCCAACATCGCGGTGCCGGCGTGGAAAACCTTTACGTGTTCCGGAAACGTGCTCTGCAGACCTTCGATCCTGAGACCCTTCCCGTAACTGCCCGGGTAGCCCTCGGCGGCCATCACGACTCCCAGGCAGGCGCGTGGATCCCAGCTGGCCCGCTGTCGATCGAGGTGGCCCCCGATGGCGGCGAGGCAGAGTTCGGGCAAATCGGACTGCAGGCGCATCAGGATCGGCTGGGTCTCGGGATCCCCGAAACGCACGTTGTATTCCAGCACCCGCGGATTTCCCTCGGCATCGATCATCAAGCCGGCGTAAAGAAAGCCAGTGAACGGCGAACCGTCCGCGGCCATGCCGTCGACGGTCGGCTGGATGATGTCGTTCATCACGCGACAGTGCAGCGCGTCGGTGACCACCGGCGCGGGCGTGTACGCGCCCATCCCTCCGGTATTCGGTCCAGTGTCGCCGTCCCCGACCGGCTTGTGGTCCTGGGAGGTGGCCAGCGGCAGCACATTCCGGCCATCGGCCATGACGATAAAGCTGGCCTCCTCGCCTTCGAGAAATTCTTCGACCACCACGCGATGCCCCGCCTCGCCGAAGGCGTTGCCGGCCAGCATGTCGAGCACGGCGGCTTCCGCTTCCTCTGCGCGCTGCGCGATAATCACGCCTTTGCCGGCCGCCAGGCCGTCGGCCTTGACCACGATCGGCGCGCCGTGCTCGCGGATGAACTCGATCGCGGGCTCGACCTCGGTGAACTTGCCGTAAGCGGCGGTCGGGATGCCGTGACGGGCCATGAAATCCTTGGCGAACGCCTTTGAACCCTCCAGCCGCGCCGCTTTGGCGCGGGGGCCGAAACACGCCAGTCCGGCGGCTTCGAAGCGATCGACGATGCCGTTGACCAGTGGATCCTCCGGACCTGCGATGGTCAGCCCAATGCCCTGCTCGCGGGCGAAATCAACCAGCGCGGGGATGTCGCTGACCGGGATGGGCACGTTTTCCACGCCGGCTTCACGCGCGGTGCCGGCATTACCCGGCGCCACGTAGACCTGGTCGACTTGTGCCGAGCGGGCTGCCTGCCAGGCCAGTGCATGCTCGCGGCCGCCGGAACCAACAATCAATACTCTCATCGCGTATTTCTCCACCCGGGAGCGCGCGTGCTGGCGAAAACTCCCTGAAATTCAAATACTGCTGACCTCGGCCGCTCGCCGACGGGCATCAATGCCGGAAATGGCGAATACCGGTGAACACCATGGCCATGCCGTGCTCGTCTGCCGCGGCGATCACTTCATCGTCGCGCATCGAACCACCCGGTTCGATGACCGCCTTGATGCCGGCCCCGGCCGCGGTGTCGATCCCGTCCCGGAACGGGAAGAAAGCATCGGAAGCCATCACCGCGCCCTGGATGGGCAGCCCGGCGTCTTCGGCTTTCCAGCGTCCGATTCGCGCCGAGTCGACCCGGCTCATCTGGCCCGCTCCGACTCCCACCGTGCGGCCGCCGGATGCGTAAACGATGGCGTTTGATTTCACCATTCTCGCCACTTTCCAGGCGAACATCAGGTCCTGCCATTGCTCGTCCGTGGGCTGTAATTTCGTCACCACGCGGCAGTCGGTCGGCGTTACCGGTTTCAGGTCGGAAGTTTGCACCAATAAACCCGAGCCGATGCGCTTGCTCTCCCGCTGGGGCGAGGGCGCTCCGCCGTCGATTTCCAATACCCGCACGTTCTGTTTGGCCCCAAGCGCAGCCAGCGCCCCGGGCTCGTAGCCGGTGGCGATGATCACTTCGACGAACTGCCGATCGATAATGGCCTGTGCCGTCGAGGCGTCCAGCATGCGGTTGAAGGCGATGATCCCGCCGAAGGCGGAGGTCGGGTCGGTCTGGAACGCGAGGTCATAGGCGACGTCACACTCGCTTGCCACCGCCACGCCGCATGGGTTGGCGTGTTTGATGATCGCGCAAGCCATGTCGTCAAACTGGCGCACGCACTCCCACGCCGCATCGGCGTCCGAGATGTTGTTGTAGGACATCTCCTTGCCCTGGTGTTGCCTCGCGGTCGCCAGGCTGCCCGGCGCAGGGTAAAGATCCCGGTACCAGGCCGCCTGCTGATGCGGGTTTTCACCGTAGCGGAGGTCGGCTACCTTGACGAAGCAGGCATTGGTCTGGCCGGGTAAGGCATCCACGTCCCCCGACAGGTTGCGCGAGGAAAGGTAATCGCTGATCGCATCGTCGTACTGTGCGACGCGGTTGAATGCGGCGACGGACAGTGCGTAACGGGTCGCGCGGTCCAGCATGCCTTCAGTTTCGCTGAGCCGCTCCAGCACCATGCCGTACTGATCAGGACTGGTAACCACGGCAACCGAGTCGAAGTTTTTCGCGGCCGATCGCACCATCGCCGGCCCCCCGATGTCAATATTCTCGATCGCGTCCTCGAACCGGCAGTCGGGATCGGCCGTGACTTTTTCAAAGGGATAAAGGTTGATCACCGCCATGTCGATGCGCGGAATGTTCTGCTCGGCCATGACGGCCTCGTCGACTTCTGCCCGGCCCAGTAAACCCCCGTGTACCTTCGGGTGCAATGTCTTGACGCGACCGCCCATGATCTCGGGTGAGCCCGTGAATTCGGAGACCTCCGTGACGGCCAGACCGGCAGCGGCCAGTGCTTTCGCGGTGCCGCCGGTGCTGAGCAGGCCGTAGCCCATCTCGGCCAGGGCGCTGGCAAATTCCACGATACCGGTTTTGTCGGAGACGCTGATCAGGGCCAATGCCCTGCGGGATTCGCTGGACGTGTTCATGTTCCTCGTGGGTCGACCGTGATGTCGTAACGAGTGAGCTTGGCGCGCAAGGTGTTTCGGGTCATGCCGAGAATGCGCGCGGTACGGGACTGGTTGCCCTGCGTGTAGCGCAGTACTTCTTCGATGAGGGGTGGTTCGACCTCGGCCAGCAGGGTTCGATATAGGCTATCGGGCTGTGACGCGCCCATGTCCTGCAGGTAGCGCCGAATGGCGGTCTTGACACTTTTGCGAAGGGGGATGGAATGATCCGCTTCTGTAGCAGATTTTCTCATTTTTGCCGTGCTCATGAGGTGATTTTTGTGCCTGGAAAAAGTGGTGCCTGAACAAAAAGCAACCCTAACATACTGCGGAGCCGTTGTGCGTCGGAATTACCCTCGTGTCAACGGAAATTCAGTTCGAAACCGACGGCCTGAACGCCGGGGTCCTCCAATTCGAGATCAAGCGGAAGATAGGCGTGCGGCGACATTCCGGTGCCGGTTGCGGGGTCGCTTGCGAGGTAATCGCCGGGTTCGAAGTCGTAATCCGTGATCCGGCTGCCCTCGGCATCAAAAAGGACAACCTCGATGGAAGGATAAGGCTGGGACCGGGATGCCCGGTTGACGATCGTCGCCTGCAGCCTCAGCGTGCCGGGAATGGAGGGGTCAGCGGTCAATTGCCGGCTCACGAGGTGAATCATTTCAAGGTCTCGAAACGGCCCGGTTGACTGTGGTTCGGCCAGTCCGAGTCGCGCCATCCACTGATCAGCCTCGTCCCGTTCCAGCACGGGATGCCCACTCCACTCGGCAACTTTGACGATGATGACGGCGCCAATGACTACGCCGGCGACGATCCATGCCGTGCGCAGCAGCCACAGCCCGATGCGCTTCGGTGGTTGCGGTGTCTCGGCGGGCTCGCCTGTGAGCTTGGCATCCTCGGGTTGCAGGCGAGAACGGCCCGCTTCTTCCAGGTCGATCTGGACACCCAGCACCGGCAGTTCGCCCCTGGCGGCAGGCTTCTGGCCGGCTTCCGGCCAGTCGTCATAAAGGGCGTCCAGGGCGTTGCACCTCGCCTGGCACTTGCCGCAGCGATAGCGTCCGCCGCCACGGGCCAGCAGCGACGCGTTGACGGGATGAACGGTGGCGCAGGCGGGGCAGCGTGTGAACATCGATGGCGGCGGTGGCGGGACCGATCCGGCTCAGCGGCCCGGATCGTCCTCGGCGTACTGCTCCACCAGCGCGCGGTAGCGCTCTAGCTGGGAATTGAATTCCTCGCGGATGCTCTCCTCGCGCGCGGTCAGTGCAGCCAGGGAACGACCGTTTTCCGCGAGCCTGGTCTGAAGGGTGTACATTTGGCGAACGTCCTCATCGTTCACGGACTGGCCGGCGCGTTGCTTGTCGCCGGCCTCGCGGATTTGTCCGCGCCACGATTCCACCATGCTCTGACGCGAACCTTCGAGCAGCCGGCGGTCGTAATTCAACTGCTTGATTTCGACGTTCATCGCCTCGGTGATTTCCTGCTCCGAGTCGTAGCGCAGCATCAGGAAATTATCCATCTTCCGTTGCTTCTGTTCCTCGGTGTACA
>JABDPF010000102.1 GCA_013042915.1 Lysobacterales bacterium | reverse complement strand
GTTTACGACGGCATTGTCGTCGATCGCAACCACCAGATCGGTGTTCTTTACATTATGGATCCACGGCACGTGTTTGTCGCCAATACCCTCGATGCGGTGCGCTCCGAAGCCATTTTCCAACAGGGTGGGGCATTGCAATGCTTCGCTGGCGACGATCTTGCTGCTCGGGAATAGCTGCTTCATATAGTCGCCGCAGGCAATCGTGCCGGCAGAACCGGTGGCGGAGGTCAGGCCGCGGTATTCGTCGCCAGGCCGCATAGCGGCTTTGAGCACCTCTTCCATGGCGTGTCCGGTGATTTCATAGTGCCACAGGTAGTTGCCAAACTCTTCGAACTGGTTGAAGATCATCAGGTCCTGGCCGGAGTTGCGCAGTTCCCAGCATTTGTCGAATATCTCTTTCACGTTCGATTCGCTGCCGGGTGTTTTGATAGTCTCACCGGCAATCGTTGCCAGCCAATCGAAGCGCTCTTTGCTCATGCCTTCTGGCAAGATGGCGATTGATTCGCAGGCCAGCAAAGCCGAGTCGTAGGCGCCGCCGCGGCAGTAGTTGCCGGTGGAGGGCCACACCGCTTTCTGGCGGGTCGGGTCGAAATGACCGGTCACCAGGCGCGGCACCAGGCAGCCGTAGGCCGCGCCGACCTTGTGGGCCCCGGTGGGAAACCATTTGCCGACGATGCCCACGATAGTGGCGTCCACCCCCGTCAGGGCCGGCGGGAATTCGATCCAGTTACCCTGCCCGAAACCGCCGCCATGCACTTTGGCCTCGTTCTTCCAGGTGATCCGAAACAGGTTGGCGGGGTCCAGATCCCACAGGCCGATTTCCTGCAGGCGGTTCATGATGTCGGTCGGCGCCCTGAACGGGTCTTTCTGCTGGCCGAAGGTCGGCAGCAGGATGTTGCGCTCCCTGGCCCTCTCGATGTTGCGGGCCAGCACGTCTTCGCGGATTTCGGGGATCAGTTTCATGGCTATTCCTTGAACCTCACGAACGGAATGGACTCGCGATCGCCCCAGCCCAGTTCGATCTCGCGTTCGCCCTCACGGATCGCGCGCAGCAGCGCGTCCTGGTCGACCGGCAGGCTGCGCACGCGCACGCCGGTGGCGCGCTGGATGGCGTTGGTGATGGCGGCGCTGGTGGGGATGCTCGGCAGCTCACCCACGCCCTTGGCGCCGAATGGACCGTCGGCTGTCTCGTGCTCAACGATGTGGGACACGATTTCGGGCGCGTGCGCGATGCGCGGCGCGGAATATCGCGCCATCACGTTGGTCCACGGCCTTCCCTGTTCCTGGATGAAATGCTCCATCAGCGCGTAACCGATGCACATCACGATACCGCCCTCGACCTGCCCCTCCAGGGTCAGCGGGTTGATCGCACGGCCGACGTCGTGCGCGGCGATGACCTTGCGCACGCGAACTTCGCCCGTTCCCATGTCGATCTCGCACAGCACGGCCTGGGCGCAGAAACCGAAGGCGAAGTGCATGTCGCCACCGGTGCCCAGGGGCTGGGTTTCCGGCGCCCAGTACTCGTATTGGGCCGTTGTCGGGATGCCCTGGCTGACGGCGCCGGCAACCCGTTCCGCAAGGCTCGAACCGGGATTGGCCGAGGCAGCCAGGCGTTTCTTCAGCGTGCGGGCGGCGTAGCGTGCCGCGTTGCCGCTCACGTAAGTCTGGCGGCTAGCCGTGGTCGGGCCCCCGTCGGGGCAATAGTCGGTATCGCCAAGCAGAACGGCGACACGGTCGCGCGGCAGCCCAAGCTCTTCGGCGGCGCAGGCGGCCAGTACGGCCGGCAGGCCCTGGCCGAGCTCGGCCGAGGAGGTGCGCACCTCGGCTCGCGGTTCATCGTTTTCGTCCAGCCACAGCCCGACCTCGGCCGTGGCCTTGTCCGGCGCACCGCCGCCCAGCCCGGTGTTCTTGTAGCCGACCGCCAACCCCCAGGCGAAGCGGCTGCTGCCCTCTTCCCAGCTCCATCGAAAACCGTCATCTCGCATGTCGGCGTCGACCCGCTCGATACATTCATTCAGGCCCACGCTCTCGCGCATGGTCTGCCCGGTGCAGGTCACCGAGCCGACATCCAGGGTGTTCATGCGGCGTAGTTCGACCGCGTCGATACCGAGTTCACCGGCCAGGATGTCCATGTTGCTTTCCACCGCGAAGCAACTCTGCGAAACGCCGAAACCGCGAAACGCGCCGCACGGTGCGTTGTTGGTGTACGCAGCAAGGCAATCCACTTTGACGTGCGGCACGTCATAGGGGCCCGAGGCGTGCGTGGTCGCTCGTGTCAGTACTTTCTCGCTGAGGCTTGCATAGGCCCCGCCGTCCCCGTAGATGGTGCTCTGCACGGCGGTCAGTTTGCCGTCTCGCGTCGCGCCGGTGCGGATGCGAATCACCGTGGCGTGGCGCTTGGGATGGAACAGCAGGCTTTCCTGCCGCGAGTAGAGCATCTTGACGGGCCGGCCGGTGGCCTCCGCCAGCAAGGCGACATGGATCTGCCCGGCAACGTCTTCCTTGCCGCCGAAACCGCCGCCCATCAGCGTCGCCACGATGCGCACCTTCTCTGGCTCCGTGCCCAGCGCGGCGGCCACCTGTTCGCGGTCCTGGTAGGGAATCTGGCTACCGACGTACACCGTGGTCTTGTCATGCACGGATCGCTCACCGCGCTTCGCCTGCGCGTCGCTGTCGCCGCCCCACGTCGAAGGGTCATAGCCCGCCGGCACACCGACCGAGCATTCCGGCTCCAGAAACAGGTGCTCGACGGTAGGCGTGCGGTACGTGCGGTCGACGATGACGTCGGCGTCCTCGAAACCCGTTTCGATGTCGCCCTTCGCCACCTTGATGTGCTTGAGCAGGTTGCCGTCTGGCCAGTCTTCATGGACTACCGGCGCGCCGGCGTCGAAAGCCTCGGTCGCGGAGGTCACCGGGGGCAGTTCGTCGTACTGCACCTCGATCCGTTCCAGGGCGGCCGCGGCCGTTTCCCTGTCGTCCGCCGCGACGATGGCGACCGCGTCACCGACATAGCGGACCTTATCGTCGCACAGCACCGGCCAGTCGATGTTGACCAGGCCGTGGCGGTTTCGACCCGGCACGTCTTCGTGAGTCAGCACGGCATGAACGCCCGGCAAGGCCCGCGCCGCCGAGGCGTTGATGGAAACGATGCGGGCGTGCGGCACCCCCGCGCGCAGCGTGCGTGCGTGCAGCATGCCCGGGAATTCGTAGTCATCGCTGAAACGGGCCTGCCCGGTGATCTTGGCCAGCGCGTCCGGGTTCGGTTGCGCCCGGCCGACCTCGCCCTGCGGGGCGCGGGTTTCCGGAATGTAAGGGGGCACCTCCTGCCCGGAGGCCTGCAGCACCGCGCGCACCACGCTCTGGTAGCCCGTGCAGCGGCACGAGGTATCCTTCAGCGCGACCCGGACGTCGGTCTCCGTCACGACTTCGCCGGCCGCGGATTTCTCGTCCAGCAGGGCCTTTGAGGTCATCAGGATTCCCGGCGTGCAGATTCCGCACTGCACTGCGCCGTGGTCGAGAAAAGCCTGCTGCAGCGGATGCAGCTGACCATCGGTGGACAGGTTCTCGACGGTCTCGATCGTTGCGCCCTGCGCTTTGAAAGCCGGGTAAACACAGCTGTTGACCGGCGTGCCGTCGACCAGCACCGTGCAAATGCCGCATTCGGCCTCGTTGCAGCCGATCTTGGTGCCGGTCAGACGCAGGTCCTCGCGCAGCACCTCAGCCAAGTAACGCGATTCCGGCACGTCCAGTTCGACCGGCCGTCCGTTGACGGTCAGGTTCAGGCGGCTCATTTCCCTTCTCCCCAGGGTTCGATTCGGGCGCCGGCGGCTCGCTCCGCCGCCACCGACAAGACCTTCGGCAGATGGGTGCGCACCATTTCTTCGCGGTAGGCCCGGCTCGCCCGGTACTTGCTATCGCGCAGGGACAGAGAACCGAGTGCGGCCTGCGCGGCGGCTTCGAACGCCTCCCTTCCGGCTGGGCTGCCGACGAGCGTATCCGAGGCGGCCTCTGACAGGCAGGGAACCGGACCCGCGGGGGCGATCGTCACCCGGGCCGCCGCGATGGTTCCATCCGCATCGGCCTGCAACCGTGCCGCCATCGAAATCATCGGCAGGGCCACGCCCTGCGGCCGCATCACGCGGTAAAACGCCGAGCCCTCGCCTTCGACAGTGGGAAGGAAGCGCATTCGGATCAGCAGCGCACGGTGGTGGTCGATCGCACTGCTGCCCGGCCCGAGAAAAACATCTGCCAACGGCCTCCAGCGTCGACCGGACGCATCGACCGTTTCGACCTCTCCGGCCAGCGCCAACAGGCCGATCGTGCCGTCGCCGGCAGGCATCGCGTGGGCGATGTTGCCGGCCAGCGTAGCCACGTTGCGGACTTGCGGGCCGCCGATCACTCCGCTGCTCTCTGCGAGGCAGGTTCCGTGCGCGACGATGTCGGGGTTGCGGTTGATCGCGGTGTGGGTCGCACCACATCCGATCACCACGAAACCGTCTTCGCGGCCAATGCCCCCTAAGCCCTCGATCCGGGTCGGGTCCACCAGGGCTTGCGGCGCGGGCGCCCGGCCCTGGGCAATGTCCAGCAACAGGTCGGTGCCTCCGCCGACCACCCGTGCGCCACCGTCGTAGCGTTCCAGCAGGGCGACCGCCTCTGCAACCGTTTGTGGGACATGGTAGTGCTGCCAGTGAGCCATCATTCGATCCTCGCCCAGAGATTCCGGGCTCGCTCGATGCCGCGGGCGCGAATGGCGTTTTCGTCGAGATGCGGGAGGCTGCCCTCCTCGACCACGATCCTGCCGCGCGCGATTACCGTGTGAACGGGCGCATCGACGATACCGAACAACAGGTGCCCGTAGAACGTGTCTTCGTCCAGCGGCGTGAACGGGCGGTAATCCGGGATCACGATATCGGCCAGCTGCCCCGGCGCGAGCATGCCGCGCGGCTCCGGGAACAGTCGGTTGCAAAGGATCCGGTTGCCCTCGAGCAGGGCCTGGCAGGCCTCGGCAAACGCCACGGTCGGGTCGCCGTGCTCGGCGCGCGCAGAGAGAAACAGGGCGCGCGCCTGTGACACCATCCGGGAGGACATCCCGTCCGTGCCCAGGGCGAGGTTCACGCCACGGGCGAGCATTTCCAGCACGGGCGGCGAGCCGACGGCGTTGTTCATATTGGATTCGGGATTGACCGCCACGAAAGAGTCCGTTTCCCGCAGCACGTCCAGTTCGTCCGCAGCGAGGTGTACGCCGTGCACGAAGATCGTTTCCGGACCGGGGATGCCGTAGGCGAGGAAACGTTCCATGATGCCCTGACCGTGGCGCTCTCGGACGATGCGCGGGTCGGCGGCGTCCTCGGCCGCGTGCACGTGGAATCCGGCATCCAGGCTATGCGCGATGTCGGCGCAACGCTCGAGCGTGTGGTCACCCAGCGTCATCAGGGCATGCAGGCCGAACAGCGCGGCCATCTGGCCGCCGCCGGCATCGCGGCACTTGCGAATGTAGCGTTCGTTCTCCTCGATGCCCTCGCCCTGGACGTTGCGATCGGACACCTCGTAACACAGGCAACCGCTGAGGCCAACGTCGCGGAAGGCCCGCTCGACCTCATCCAGGCTGCCATCCACGCAGGAAGGCGAGGCGTGGTGGTCGATGACGGTGGTGCAGCCGGCGCGGGCCGCTTCCATCAGGACCAGCAGCGACGATTGGTAAACGTCTTCCGGCTCCAGGGCCCTGTCGAGCTTCCACCACAGCCGCGAGAGAATCTGCTCGAAGTTGCGCGCCGGCTCGCCCGGAGGCGTGAAACCGCGTGCGAAGGTCGAATAGAGGTGATGGTGGGCGTTGATTAAGCCCGGCATGACGACCCGACCACCGGCATCCAGGGTTCGGTCCGGGCTGTACTGGTCGTCGGGGAAATGCCCGGCATCGATAATCAGCTGATCCTCGATAAACAGCTTGCCGTTTTCGAGACAGCGGTTTTCCGCGTCGAGCGTAACCAGCCGTGCGTTGGTGATCAGCAGCGAAGCCATACCGTCAGTTCCTGTCTCCGTATCGGGGCGCTGGAATACAGTCCTCGCCGCCCGGCGCGCAAGGCAAGTGGGGCATCGAGTTGACCAGGCTTTTCAGCAGCACGTACATCGTGGCGCAGGGTTCGAGCGACAATCCGTCGTCATGCGACGACCCGTTGAGCGGGATGACCTGCTCCACGCAGAAACCGTGCGGATCGATTTGGGCGGAGAACGCCGGGGCGGTGTAGTCAAGACTGCCGGTCAACTCGATGCGATGGGTCCGGCCCTCGAAGCGAGCCTCCATGGCGTGGGTGTCGGCATCCCGGATCAGCATGAAGGCGTTGTCGCGTTGGTCTTCGAACTCGTTGCGATCGATGTACAGCCGCGGCTTGTCGCGGTAGGGCTCGCCGGCGGTCGGGCAGAAGGTCGTACAGTTGCCGCACTCGTTGCACAGGTCGGCCAGCACGACGATCTGGTATGCCTGGGATAGCTGGAACGGCTCGCCCGAAACGACACTTATCGCGTCGCCGTCGCGCCTCAGGGTGGGCAATTGAAACTCGATCGGGTCGAGCCGGTAGGTTTGCAGGGCCAGGTTCGGGCAGACGCCGACACACAGGCTGCAGTAGACATCGCAGTCCAGGCAGCGAGAAGCCTCTTTGCGGGCCTGGTCCGCGCTGTAGCCGTGCACGACCTCTGCGAAGCCAACGCGTTCATCCGGGGGCGTATGGGGTACCGGCACGCGCCAGGCGCGGCGCGCGCGCCGCAGCAGCAACTCCGAGGCGTCGAAGGGTTCAACCACCGGCGGCCCCTTTACCCGGGTCCGGCCAATGATGCTGTCCGCGATGACTTTGCCGTCCGCGGCCGCCTCGACGATCGACGACGGGCCGTCACCGGCGACGTCCCCACCTGCGTAAACGCCCGGCACCGAAGTCTCGAAGGTCCGGGAATCCACCTCGATGTAGCCACGGCTGTTCAGGGCAACGGAAACGCCCTCGAAAAAACCGAGCACGGCGTTCTGCGAGATCGCCAGGATCAGGGTGTCCAGGCCGATTTCGAAATCAGAGCCCGGAACCTCGTGCGGGATCTTGCGTCCCGATGCGTCGCGGTCACCGCGATATTCCATCCGTCGGCACAGCAGGCCAAGCAACTGCCCATTTCCCGTCAGCAAACGCACGGGCTTCGCCATCTCGACCACCTCGATGCCCTCTTCGAGCAGGCAGGCGACTTCTTCGCGGTCTGCGGGCATCTGGTCGATGCTGCGGCGGTAAATCACGCTGACCGGGGCCTTGCCACCGGACAGGCGCCAGGCGGTGCGCGCGCAGTCCATCGCGGTATCGCCGGCACCGATGATGCCGATCCGCCTGCCAATCGGCGCCGGCCGGCCTTCCCGGGCCCTGCGCAGGAAGTCCAGGGCATCCATGACGCCGGCGGCGTCCTCGCCGGCCAGCCCCAGCTTTTTGCCCCTCTGCGCGCCCACCATGATGGCCACGTGCTCGAAACCGTCACGCTGCAGGTCCCGCAGCTTGAAATCGCGGCCGGCGGCTCGATTGAAGTGAATCTTGACGCCCAGCGCATCGAGCTGCGCCAGGTCCTGTTCAATCACGCCTGTTGGCAGCCGGTAGGTGGGAATCGCACCGCCGACCATGCCACCGGCGTAGGCTTGCCGCTCGAACACCTCCACCCCAAAACCCGCCAGCGCCAACTCCCGCGCTGCCGCCATTCCACCTGGGCCGGCGCCGATGATAGCGACTCTGGCCCCGCCACCGTCCTTCTTTTCGAGTGCCGCCACAGCGCCCTCGTGCTCCATGATGAACCGCTTCACGTGGCGGATGGCCAGCGGTTCATCGAGGTGCGTTCGCACGCAAACCGGTTCGCAGAGGTGGTCGCAAACCCGGCCCAGCATGGCCGGCACCGGGTTGTCGCGCGTGGTGATCGCAAGTGCGCGGGCGGTGTCGCCTTCCCGCACCGCTTTCAAGTACTGAGGTACATCCTGGTTGACTGCGCAGCCATCCGTGCACGGTGCCTCGATGCAATCGAACAACCCCAGCTTCCGCGCCGTCTTGCTGCGCGAGGTCAGGAACGTGTCCTTCTTCAGCAACCGCTCTTTACGGGTCTGCC